>JARLIA010000004.1 GCA_031291955.1 Minisyncoccota bacterium | reverse complement strand
GATACTATTAAGCTTCTCAAAGGCATAGATGCCCTTACTGATTTCTTCGCGTTCCCACGCTTTTAGTTCTGATGTTTTGTTACTCATATGGACTTATCTTAGTCCAGATAGAGCAAATGCAATAATTTCTAGAATCCAGCTAGGCTTTGCTTGACCGGTTTGGTCATTTGTGCTAAAGTAGGCGGAAAGCTGAACGGATTTTTTGTTCTTTGGAATTTAACCTTAAGAAAGGAAAAAATATGCTCCAGCCGGTGCCGGCGACACCACGCATCAACTGGTGGCGGCGATGCGGATTTCTCTTGCGGAAAACAGGTGGTTTGGTCTTCGGAATTGTCACTTGTTTTGTCATATCGGTTGTCCTGTGGTTGTTTTTTTCTTCGGACGAATAACCAAGGAGGGAAATTATGGTGACAATTTTGCTTGTGGATGATGATGCAAACCTACTGTTTCTTGTTGAGGAATATTTGAGGTCTGTATTCCCGGATCCGCACTTCGAAATTACGGTGGCGGACAACGGGAAGGATGGACTGGAAAAGTTCAAAAAGTTGAATCCGGATATTATAGTTTCGGATTTCAGGATGCCGGGGATGGATGGCCTGGAGATGTTTGAACGGATCCTCGCGCTATGCGGAGAAGAGAATGTCCCTGGTTTTATTCTGACCAGCGGATATGATAAGTTCGCGATAAAAAGGCGGCTGTGCGAATATCCCGCAGTGTCTTTTTTGCCAAAGCCATATGAACTTTTGACCTTGGCGAGAATCATTTTCGCCAAATTAGTGGGAAAGGAAGGGGGATGAAAAATGGAAGAGAAAGAAAAAAGAGGTGTTAGCTGGCAAAGTTCATTGGAAGCTCTGGCAGTGGGCATTGTTGTCACCGCTTGGGCTGCCGCGAGCCTTTTTTTCGAATGTTTATGGGAGATCGGATTAGCGTTTTTTCGCGCGCTGGCGATCTGCGCAAGAGTGGCGATTGACCTCGGACACTTTCTCGTGGCACTCATTCCTGGAGTCGGGTGCAAAGGCGCTTCCGAGGAAGTCCAGGAGGCGCGTAAACGAGGGGTAGCGAAGTATTCCGGCAACGCCGGAGCCAAAACGTGAAGACCTCGAATCCCGGGACTAAGCCAAAGCAGGCTTGGTTCCGGATTTTCTTTTTTTCGGGAGTTGTAATATTTCGGGAAAAATTTTGTAATAACAAACAGCAAAAATCAACAAATCGACAATTTCTTCAAATAAAAACAGGGAGACTGCGGATGAGAAAGCAAAAGGGTGACGTGCTGATCGTGGCGGAGAAACATTGGAGGGAAATGTTGTTCGAGGCAGTGAGTTATAAACTGCCCTGGGCAGAAATCCACGGGGCAAGTACGTTTCTTGAGGCGGGGAAAATGATAAGCGGAAACGAGGAGTCGTATCTTTTGGCCGTTGTCGTTTGCGGTCAGTCGGAAACCGGAGGAATCCTGCGTCTGGCCAAGAAAATAAAGACAAAAAATAATCAAACGCAAGTAGTGTTTTTTCTTGATCCGACTCGCTCGGCCGTCAAATTCCGGGAAGAAGTTAGGGGATTCGGAGCGGTTGAAATATTTCAACAATCCGTTGCTGACATTTTTCAGATGGCGATGGAGCTTGATGACATACTCCTAAGCGCGTAAAATTTCTACGCGTTCAAAAGGGAAGCTGGCCAAAGGCCGGCATTCCCTTTTTTTATTTCCCGGCTTGATATAAAATAAAGGGCATGGAATACAAATACCACTCCATCGTTTTGGAACATACCGACGTTGGAGAGACGGATCGTCTTTACGCGCTCTACACAAAAGAAGCCGGGCGGATCATGCTCGCGGCGAACGGCGTTCGAAAGCCGCAGGCGAAATTGGCCGGGAATCTCGAGTCGATCACGCTCGTGGAAGTTTTCGCCGCGAAAAATCGCGGGCGAGGACGGATTACCGGGGCGATCGCGGCGGATAATTTTTCCGGACTGAAAGAAAATCTGCCGGCTATTCAAAAAGTTTTCGCGACTCTCAAAATTTTTAGTCGCTTGGTCACCCAAGAAGAACAGGACGCGGGAATTTTCGCGCTTCTTTTGGACTATCTCAAAGCCATGGACACGTCCGGCGAACAGGAAGAAAAAATAGAAATTCTCACGGCCGGGTTTATTTTCAAACTTCTTTCCGGCTTGGGCTATGGCCTGGAGATGAAAAAGTGCGTCAGCTGCGGCGCGATGCTGGTTCCCAGCCGAAATTTTTTCAGCGCCGAACTTGGCGGGACGCTCTGTGAAACTTGCGCTTCCCGGGAGAACCGGCGGGTCAGGATCGCCGACGAAACTGTCAAATTCATCCGGATATTTTTTGAAAACAAAATGGAAAATCTGGGCAAACTGCGGACGGAAGAAAGCAATTTGCGCAACCTAAAGTTAGTGGCGGAAGAAACGGTGAAGTGGGTGGCTGGATAGGATGGTTTGATAAATATTCAAAAATTCATTATTATATATACATAAAAACAAAACACTAATAAAAAATCCATGTCTCTTTTCGACGTCAAAAACAAGCTTTACAAAAAAGAAGATCCGACTGATCTGGCGCGGCCGACAATTTCCGAATACGATCCTCATTCGGAGTTGGCCGACGCTTCGCGTTTAAAATCAGAAGAAGGTGATCTTTGGGAAGCCCAGCAATCAATCATTGGCCAACCGGAGAAAAAGGCGGCTCGGCACGGCCTTTGGGCTTTGGGAATAGTCATTGGTCTTATCGTGCTTTTGGTTGCCGGCTACGAAACGAAGCAGGCGCTTTTTATGGAAAGTGCCGTTTCGGTTTCTGTTTCCGGCCCTACTCAAACGGCCAGCGGGAAAATGGTGACGTTCGAGATTGACTATGAGAACAATAATCTTACCAGTCTCAATAACGCTATTTTGGAAGTCACTTATCCTGAAGCTATCACGCCGATCAACAATTCCGGTTTCAAGACGGACAGTCCGACTTCTGGGAGTTTTTCTCTCGGGACAATCGCGGCGCGCGGCACGGGTAAGGCAATTTTCAATGTTCGAGCTTACAGTCCCAGAGGCGCTTTGGTTTATTTGAAAGCCCAGTTGCAGTACGGTTCATCTTTGTCTCCCTCCCGGTACGAGGCTCAAAACCAATTGGGTGTTACGGTTGCCCAGGCGGCTATTGACTTTGAGGTTCAGGCGCCGCAAACCATCTCGAGCGGCAATGAGATCAAATACCAGATAACCTATCTCAATAACGGAAGCCAACCTCAGGAAAATCTGAAGGTCAAAATGGATTATCCCGCCGGTTTCACGTTCTCTTCTTCCACTCCTCTAGTGTCCGAAAGTAATGATATATGGTACGTCGGAGAACTCATGCCTGGCGCTTCCGGAAAAATAGTGATAGACGGAAAGTTGGACGGTAATCGTGAAGAAACAAAGCTGGCCAAGGCCTACATCGGCACCGATCAAGGCGGCACGCTTGCCAGCATGAGCGAGCAAGATGTTACCACCCAGATTTCCAGCTCGCCGCTGGAAATTGCTCAGACGGTCAACGGGCTTGCTAGTTTGACGGCGGACTCGGGAGAGAATTTGCTGTTTGATGTGAATTTTAAAAACACCGGAAATATCGGCTTGAGCAATGTCATTGTGACGGAAAAATTATCCAGCCCCGTCTTGGATTATACGAGTCTGAAGTTATCGGGCGGCAATTATGATCAAAGCAACCAAATGATTACTTGGAAAGCCGCGGACATTCCTGATTTGGCCAATCTTGCTCCCGGCCAAGGAGGAGACATCAAGTTTACCGTAAGCGTAAAAGATATCATTCCGGTCTCGAGCGCCAACGATCAGAACTATGTCATTTCGAGTCTCGCCAAAATCGACAGTCCGGACGTCCCGACGCCGCTGGCCGGAAACAAGATTATTTCCAGCAATCTGATGGACATCAAACTTAACTCCAAACTTATTCTGGACACCAAAGGTTATCACAATGAGCCGAGTGCGGCCATTGTCAATTCCGGTCCCATTCCGCCTCATGTCGGCCAAGCGACGACTTATACGCTTCACTGGCGCCTGATCAATGTTTCCAATGCCGTTTCCAATGTTCAAGTGATGTCTTCACTGCCGACCGGCGTGACCTATACCGGCAAAATTTATCCCGAAGATGCTAGGTTGAGCTATAATCCACGCACTAATTCTTTGGCCTGGAATGTCGGCAATGTTCCGGCTGGGACGGGAATCCTGACCGCGCCCGAAGAGGTGATTTTCCAAGTGGCCATTACTCCCGCTCCGAACCAGGTTGGCTATCAGCTCGGGCTTCTTTCTGCTTCGGCTCTCACGGCGCACGATGATTTCACCGGTCAGGATCTTAAGGTTACTGGCGACGCAAAAGACACAGGACTGCCGGAAGATCCATCCCTGTTGAGCGGAGGCAGGGTGGCAAATTAGCGGAGTTTTTTTATTTTTGAAAAATCAAAAAAACTCCTTGGGAGAGGATGGGGGAAGAAAGAAAAAATGTTTGAAATAGTCAAAAAAGAGAATAAAAAGCGGATCGGCAAATTGGAAACCATGCACGGAGAAATCAATACTCCGTTTTTTATGCCGGACGCGACGAGAGGGTTTGTAAAATCCTTGGGAAAAGATGATTTGGAAATGATCGGGATGGGACCGATGGTGGTAAACACTTACCATCTTTATTTAGAGCCGGGTGAAAAACTTATCAAAAGGGCCGGCGGAATAAATGAGTTCATGAACTGGAAGCGCCCCTTGCTTTCCGATTCAGGCGGATATCAAATTTTTTCTCTGATCCACAAAAATCCGAAAATGGGCCGCATTACCGATGAAGGGGCGACATTCCGCTCTCCTCTGAATGGTTCGCGCCATTTTATAACTCCGGAAAGATCAATAGAAATTCAATTTGATTTAGGCGTGGACATGATGGTGGTGCTTGATGATGTTCCGCCCAACTCGTATTCCCGGGAAAAAATAGAAGAAGCTGTCAGACGAACGATTGATTGGGCCGCGAGATGCAAAAACGAGTATGAAAAACAACTCAAGGAAAGAAAAATAAAAAGAGAAGACCGGCCGCTCATCTTTGGTGTTATTCAGGGCGGACCATATGCTGATCTGCGGGAATATTGCGCCAGGGAATTGGTCAGAATCGGGTTTGACGGATACGGATTCGGAGCGAGGCATGTTGATAGCGAGGGAAATTTTTTAGAAGAGGTGGTGCGGGAAACCGCGGAATATATTCCCGAGAAAGCTCTTCGTTTCGCGCTGGGAATAGGAACGCCGGAGGATATCGTTCGTTGCCATAGTCTGGGTTGGGATATGTTTGACTGCGTCATCCCGACCAGAGAGGGAAGACACGGAAGATTGTTCATACGGAAAGAGGATAATCTAGAGGCTGATTTTTACGAAACGATCAACATTACCAATGAGAAATATCGGGAGGATTTTTCGCCGGTCGATCCGAAATGTGATTGCCTGCTTTGCAAGAATTATACGCGCGCGTATCTCCGCCATCTTTTCGCGACTGGCGAGCCGTTGGCCATGCGGATGGCTTCAATCCATAATCTGAAATTTTATCTGGATCTGATGGATAGGTTACGAAATGCGAAATGAACGAAATACCTGCCCGAAATGCTTCGACACTAACCTGAATTATTTGTACTGGCAGGTTAAATAAAATTAACCAAAAAGTACTTAATAACCGATTAGCATTTCGAAGCAGGCGGGCGAAAGTACGAAAAAGTCCCAGCGGAGGGCTTTTTTTGTTTTGAAATACTCCGTTTATGGGTTTGTAATTATTGATATGAACACCTCGAACAAAAAAGATATCGGAAGAAAACTTGTGATTTTTGGAGCGGGAACGGTTTTGGCGGTAGGATTGAGCCTTGCGACCAGTCGCCCGGCGCTGGCCAACAGCTGGAACCATACCGGCACCGGCGGGCATTACGTGGTGATCGGCGGCATTCCCTACGACGTCTGGCATGACGGTCAAGGGGCGGTCATTACGATCTACGGAACGAATCATTATCTGTCCCATCAAGACCATAGCCAGTGGGCCGTAATCAGCGGAGTGCGTTATTATGACCAGGGTCAGGCGTATAAACAGCGCCGCCATTAGCGTCGAGACTGGCTGAAATACGCCGAGAGAGATGTTGTAATTATAGTTAAGAACTCTAAATAAGTTTTGATATAAAAAATAAAATAGAAACAAAAAAACAAGCTGATTCCCATCGGTCAATTTGATAGTTAATAAATTAAAGCCAAAGGTATGAGCGTTTCAACTAAAAAATCCATCCGGGATAAGTTTGCCGTAATCATGCTGGGCGCGTTTCTGGCGACCGGTTTGGGGTTTGTTCTGGCTCATCCGGCGTCAGCGGACAGCGGAGACGGACGGTACGTGAATATTGGCAGCAATACATACGATGTCATGCATGACGGACAAGGTCCCAATATCCGGGTGAGCGGCATGACCTATTACCTCGACGCCCCGTCTAACGACAGCCAGGTTTTGGTGGCCGGCAAATGGTATGATGTCCAGGGACATGAGTATTCCCATCATCACCACCACCATCATGATGATTAATTCTTGAGCGGATAAAACAAAAACAAAAATTAACAGCCAAACCGCGGTTCTGTCAGATTTAATTCAGATCAGCTAAGATCCCCGCCACGCCGGGGATTTTAGCTTGACCTGATCGGGCTTATCGTGTATAAATAAGACGTACCCGGAGATTGGCGCCCGGAGAACGAATAAAATCAAGGTGTTCGCCGATGGGGCGGAAAATCAGGTGGAACCGCGGGTTCATCCATGTAAGTAATTAATTACGTAATTAATTACTTACATCAAGAAAGCTCGTCCTGAATATATATTTTTTTAATTATATATTCGGGACGGGCTTTTTAATTTTACGAACTGCGAAAGGAGCGAAATACGAAAAAGCGCATTTAAATTTTAGTTTTTTAACTTAACATAAGATGTATCTGTAATGCGCGAGTAGATTATTTTTTTACTCCCGTATTCCAGTATACGGTAGTAAAAAAATATGAGTGAGAAAAAAAATGACAAAGAGCAGATGATGGAAAAAATCGTATCGCTAGCAAAAAGACGCGGGTTTGTTTTTCCGTCGAGTGAAATTTACGGCGGGATGGCGGCTATCTATGATTACGGGCATTACGGGACGATGCTGAAAAACAATATCCGCGACGCCTGGTGGAAGCATATGGTGCAACTGCGCGATGATGTTGTGGGACTCGACAGCGCCATCTTTATGCACCCGACCACCTGGGTGGCGTCGGGGCACGTGGGCGGTTTCAATGACCCGCAAGTGGATTGCCGGAAGTGCAAGAGCCGTTTTCGCGCCGACCATATTTTGGAAGAGTTCGGCGTCAGCGCCGACAAACAGACTTTGGAATTTATAAACGCCGAGCTGGATAAATTGCGGGCGGTCGGGAAGCTCAAATGCGCCAATTGCGGTTCGACGGATCTGACGTCGGCCAAAACTTTTTCCCTGATGGTCAAATCCAACATCGGCTCACCCACCGACGAACTGAAAGAGGAAAACGTGGTTTATCTCCGGCCAGAAACTTGCGGAGGAATATATTTGGAATATAAAAACACGGTCGATTCGTTGCATCTGAAACTGCCGTTCGGCATCGCCCAAGTCGGGAAAGCTTTCCGGAACGAAATCGTGGCGCGCCAATTCATCTTCCGAACGCGCGAATTCGAACAGATGGAAATGCAATATTTTCTGCATCCGTCGGTCATGAAAGAAAAATACGACCGTTGGAAAGACACGCGGTGGCAATGGTATTTGGAATACGGAATCAGTGAAAGCGAAATCCGCTGGTACAAGCACGAAAAACTGGCTCACTACGCCTCGGAAGCGTATGACATCGAATTTAATTTCAAAGCGCTCGGTGGTTTCAAGGAAGTGGAGGGCATCCACGCGCGGGGCGATTGGGATCTGTCGCAACATTCCAAATTTTCCGGCGTCGATTTGAGTTATTTCGACGAAAAGACGGGCAAAAGATTCATCCCACACATCATGGAAACTTCCGTCGGACTGAACCGGTTGGTGCTGATGTTCCTTGATCACGCTTATCAAGAAGAAAAAGCGCCGACGGCCGACGGCAGTGAAGAGACGCGGGTGGTTTTGAAATTCGACAAGCGTTTGGCGCCGGTGAAAGTGGCCGTTCTGCCTTTGTCCAAAAAAGAAGACTTGCAAAAAGTTGCCAAGGAAATTTGGAATACTTTGAAGTTGAATTTCCAGACTGAATATGACGAAACGCAATCGATTGGCAAGCGCTACCGCCGCCAAGACGAAATCGGAACGCCCTATTGCGTGACGGTCGATTTTGAGACTTTGAACGACCAGGCGGTCACCGTCCGCGATCGCGATTCGATGAAGCAGGAACGGATCAAGATTACCGGGCTGGAAGAATATTTGAAAGAAAAGCTGGCGGAGTAATTTTCAAAAATAATAGGACTTACGCGTTGACGTTGGCTTTTTGGGCTTGGATGTGGTAAGTTTATGGAGAAGTAAATGATTTAAAAAATGCGTATGACAATTAAGGAAATATACGATTTGGCCGTTAAAATCGGCATAGAAAACGATTTTCGGACGAAAAAGGAAATTGATGAATACTTAAAGCATCGGAAGGCAGAATACGACAAATTGTCAAGAGAGGAAAAAGAATATTTTGACAAAGAGAGGTTGGTAAATCCATATTCCGACACGCGGATACACAACGCCAATGGAGCGAAAAATATTAAGAAAATTTTCACGAGCGTGGATGTTTCAATGGGCGGTCTTATGCTGGCCAAAGAACTGGGCGCGGATTTGGTTCTTAACCATCATCCGATCGGCTTGGCTTTGGCAGGGCTCGATGACGTGATGAACTATCAGATCGATCAGATGGAAAAAATAGGCATTCCGGTCAATATCGCCGAAAAATTATTGCATAAAAGAATCTCGGAAGTGGCGCGCGGAATAAGTCCATCAAATCATTATGTGACTGTGGACGCAGCCAGACTTCTTGAGGTGAATCTGATGAATGTCCACACGCCCGGAGACAATTGCGCGGCTATGTTCGTGACGCGCGCTTTGGAAAAAGCCAAACCGAGATACGTCGGCGATATTTTGGAAGAACTTTTAAAAATACCGGAATATCGGGAGGCGAAAAAACAAGGCGCCGGGCCGATACTTTTTTCGGGCGGCAAAAATAATCGATGCGGTAAGATTACGGTGTCGGAGTTCACCGGCGGAACGGAGGGTTCCAAAGAAATTTACGGCGCCATGGCCAATGCCGGTATCGGCACCATAATTTCCATGCATCAGAGCGAAGAGCATCGAAAAGCAGCCGAAGAAGCGCACATAAATGTGATTGTCGCTGGACACATCTCGTCCGATTCGTTGGGGATGAATCTTATCTTGGATGAGATAGAAAAGAAAGGCGTTGAAATAATTCCGTTCGGCGGATTGATAAGAGTAAGCAGAAATAAGAAAAAATAATTATGAACTACAAGAAAACAACTTTGAAAAACGGCCTCCGGATCGTTACTGTCCCGATGAAGGAAACGCAAACGGTGACGGTGGTGGTAATGGTGGGCGTCGGGAGCCGCTATGAAACCGAGAAAGAAGCGGGCCTGTCGCATTTCATCGAGCATATGTTTTTCAAGGGGACCGAGAAACGGCCGACGACTTTGGACATTTCGACCGAACTCGATTCCATCGGCGGGGAATACAATGCTTTTACCAGTAAAGACCGGACTGGGTATTTCGCCAAAGTGGACGCCCGGCACGTCGACACGGCCATCGACGTGGTGTTTGATATGTTTCTCAATTCAAAAATCGAGGAAGAAGAGATAAAAAAAGAATCCGGAACGATTCTTCAGGAGCTCAATATGTATGAGGACACCCCAATGCGGAACGTCGGCGATGTTTTTGAAGGATTGCTTTATCCGAAAAATCCGCTCGGGCGCGATATCATCGGGTATAAAAAAACTATCAAATCTTTTAAAAGAAACGACTTTTTGGAATATATGAAAAAATTCTATCGGTCCAATGACACGGTTATCGCCGTGGCCGGAAAATTCAAGGAAAAGGAAACGGTTGAAAAAATAAAAAAATATTTTTCCGGAATGGAGCAAGGCGAAAAACCTAAGACTGCGCCGGTTTCCGACAAGCAGAGCGGGCCGCAGGTAAAAATAAAATACAAAAAAACCGACCAGACCAATTTCATTTTGGGAGTGCGGGCTTATGACCAAAATCACAAGGATCGCTACGCCCTTTCGCTCCTCTCGGTGATTTTGGGCGGCGGGATGTCGAGCCGGCTGTTCACTGAAGTGCGGGAAAAGCGCGGTCTGGCCTATTATGTCCGAACCATCGGAGACACATTTGCGGATGTCGGCTATGTGGCGACCCAAGCCGGAGTAGAACATAAAAATCTTGAACTTGCCATTTCGACTATTCTGGGAGAATACAAAAAAACAACCCGCGAGAAAGTGAGCAGGAAAGAATTGCAAAAAGCCAAGGATTTCATAAAGGGCGGGGCGGTCATGGGCATGGAAGCCTCGGATGAAGTGGCGATGTTTTTTATCGACCAGGAAATGGCCCAGAAAAAAATCATGACCCTTGAGGAAAAATTTAAACTGATTGACAAAGTGACGGAGGAGGATATAGCTCGGGTTGCTAAAGACATTTTCCAAAATAAGAAGCTCAATCTGGCGGTCATCGGACCGCATAAAAATAGAGAGAAGTTAAGAAAGATGCTTAAACTATAAATTCCAAATTTTAATCACATGTCCGAACCGAACAAAATCGAAATTTCCACCGGAACCATCCTGCGGGTCATGCTTTTGCTTTTGGCCAGCTGGTTTCTGTATGTGGTGCGAGACATTATTTTATTGCTTTTCATTTCAGTTATCATTGTGGCGGCCATCAATCCGGTGGTGAGCTGGATCAACCGGAAGTGGAAAGTTTCCCGAACGATCGGCGCGCTTTTTGTCTTTGCAATCATTGTGGCTCTTGTTGTTTTGGCGGTGTCCTTCATTGTGCCGCCAGTCATAACGCAGTTCCACGAGTTCTCCAAGAACGCGGCCCAATATTATTCCGGGGCGGAGAACTGGCTTGGCCGAACGGGATTGACCAGCTTGGCCGGCAACAATGTTGGGACGCTTTCCGGCCTTTCGGGCAACATTTTTTCCACCACTGTCGGAGTTTTTTCCGGCGTTATTTCGGCGGTCGTCGTTTTATCAATGGCTTTTTATATGTCGATCGAAGAGGATGGCATCCGCCAGTTCATTATTTCCGTAATGCCGGAAAAGCACAAGAAATACGCCTCCAACCTGACTGTCCGGATCGAACACAAAATCGGCAAATGGATGCTGGGGCAGGTGGCTCTGATGTTTCTCATTTTTGTTTTCGATTACATCGGTCTTCGGCTGATCGGCATTCCTTACGCGTTGACGTTGGCTTTTTTGGCGGGACTATTGGAAATCGTGCCTTATGTCGGGCCGATCATTTCGGCCATCCCGGGGATTTTTATCGGACTTATGATTTCGCCGGTTGAAGGAGTGTTGGCTTTTCTGGTCTATTTCATCGCTCAGCACCTGGAAACCAATATCATCGTGCCGCAGATCATGAAAAAAGCTGTCGGACTAAATCCTGTGACGACCATCCTGGCGATTTTGGTCGGTTTCAGTTTGGCTGGGGTGCTGGGAGCGCTCATTTCCGTTCCGGTTGCCACCGCCCTCACACTGTTTGCGGGAGATTTTATGGGAAGAAATTAAAATTGGGACTTACACTTTTGCCTCAAACTTGAAAGATAGTCGCGTGTATTTTTGACGCAAACGCGTAAGTCCTGAAAATAATGAAAGAAGGAATATTATACATCGTCGCAACTCCCATCGGTAACTTGGAGGACATCACTTACCGGGCAATCCGGATTTTGAAAGAGGTTGATCTGATTTTTTGCGAGGACACGCGGACGACGAAAAAATTGCTTGATCATTACCAAATCACGGCCGAGACGCGGTCTTTTTACGGTGCCGGTTCGAAAACCCGGAAACCCCAGCCAAAGATTGATTATGTTCTGGATGAATTGAAAGCTGGAAAGAACGTCGCCTTTGTCACCGATGCCGGTACGCCGGGAATATCAGACCCGGGAAATTTGCTGGTTGAGAAAGTGATTGAAAATAATATTTCCGCGGTTCCAATTCCGGGAGTGTCGGCTCTCACAACGCTTGCCAGCGTGGCCGGAATCGATCTGGGGAAATTCGCGTTTTTAGGATTTCCGCCACACAAAAAAGGGCGGGAAACTTTTTTCAAAAGAGTTTGGGATTTTGGGGATCTTGGGGCGCCGGTTGTTTATTATGAATCGCCGCATAGATTAATTAAAAATTTGGAACTGCTGAAAACGCTCGCGCCGGAGAAAAAAATAATTTTAGGAAGAGAACTGACGAAAGTTTTTGAAGAAGTCGTGCGCGGAAATGTTTCGGAAATTTTGGAATATTTTGAAAATAATCCGGATAAAGTCAAAGGGGAGTTTGCAATCATTGTTTATTAGCTTTTATGGAAAATAAATTTTACATCACGACCACGTTGCCATACGTCAATGCTGATCCACATATCGGGTTCGCCAAGGAAATTATCGAGGCGGATGTTTTGGCGCGTTTTCATCGCGCGCTTGGTGATGAAGTTTTTTTCAATACCGGAACGGATGAGCACGGGTTGAAAATTTACCGGAAAGCTCAGGAATTGGGTGTTGATGTCCAAAAATATTGCGACGAGAAAGCGGAGACTTATAAGAAATTAAAAGACGTTTTAAATCTGACTTTTAATAATTTTATCCGGACAACTGACAAGCGTCATATCGAAGCGGCGCAGGAATTTTGGAGACTATGTGACAAAAACGGCGATATTTACAAAAAAAAATATAAAGTGAAATATTGCGTCGGATGCGAGCTGGAAAAAACCGATTCGGAATTGGTGGATGGCAAATGCCCGCTTCATCCAAACGCAGAATTGGAAATTATCGAAGAGGAAAATTATTTTTTCCGCTTCTCAAAATATCAGGACAAATTACTCGAGCTATATGAAAATAATCAGGATTTTGTTTTGCCGAAAAAAAGATTCAATGAGGTAAAAAGTTTTGTAGAAAGAGGCTTGGAGGATTTCAGTATCTCGCGCCTTGCGAGTAAGATGTCCTGGGGTGTGCCGGTGCCAGGCGATTCTGATCAAGTGATGTATGTTTGGTTTGACGCTTTGGTGAATTATATTTCCGCTCTCGGCTGGCCCGCCTCCGCCAAAGCTTTGGCGGGCGAGGCCAATAATTTTGAAAAGTTCTGGCCGTGTTATCAGGTTTGCGGCAAAGATAATACTCGCCAACAAGCGGCCATGTGGCAAGCAATGCTTTTCTCAGCAGGTTTGCTGAATGCCAGACAAGTTTTCGTGAACGGATTTATAACGGTAAACGGCCAGAAAATGAGCAAATCTCTCGGCAATGTGATTTCGCCTTACGAAATGGTGGAAAAGTTCGGCGCGGATGGAACGAGATATTTGCTTTTGGCGGGAAGCGGTTTTGGCGAGGATTTTGATATTACTTGGGAAAAACTGACGGAAAAATACAACGCCGATTTGGCGAACGGGTTGGGAAACTTGACTTCGCGAGTCATTAAACTTGCTCAGAATTTTCAATTTTCAATTTTAAATTTTCAATCAATTTCCAATGATTCAATTTTCCAATTAATAAAAAAATTGGAATTTGGACAGGCGCTGGATTATGTTTGGAATATTATCAAGGAAGATAATAAATATATCGGCGATAATAAACCTTGGGAGCTTCAAAAAAATGATCCGGAAAAATTCGAAGAAGTGATGAAAAAACTTTTGGAGGATTTAAATTTAATTTCAGAACTTCTTGCTCCATTTATGCCGGAAACTTCCGCGAAAATAAAAAAGGCGCTGGAAGCGAAAGAGCCGGTAATGCTTTTTCCGCGGATAAAATAATGTTTATTGACACCCACGCCCATTTGGATGACAAGCAATTTGACGCTGATCGCGAGGAGACGATCGGGCGGGCTTTTGAAAGCGGCCTTGAAAGAATAATCAACATCGGCGCGGGATTGGGAAGCAGCGAGCGGTCGGTGGCGCTGGCGAAAAAGTATGAAAATATTTACGCGACCGTCGGGCTTCATCCGGAATATTTCATGGAACATGGAACATGGAGCCTGGAACATAAAAATAAATTAGAGATGCTGGCGCGAGCGGAAAAAGTGGTGGCGATCGGCGAGATCGGGTTGGATTATTATAATCATGGCAAGGAAATGACCGAAGATGATAAAAAATTTCAGAAAGAAAGTTTTGAATATCAGTTGGAGCTGGCGAGAAGATTGGATCTTCCAGTTGCCATTCATTGTCGGGGAGCGCGTCCGGCGGATCCGGCGGCGCATCGCGAAGAGCCGGAAGCCTACGAAGATGTTTTGGAAATAATAAAAAAATATCCGGAGCTCAATTTTGTCTTCCACGGCTACGGTGGAAATTTGGAATTTACGCGGAAAGCGCTCTTGGAAAAAAATGTAATTTTTTCTTTGGCGGGAAACATCACATATAACAAACCGGAAAGCGAAATGTTTGAGGTGGTAAAAAATATTCCTCTTCGAAAAATAATGCTCGACTCAGACTGCCCGTATCTTTCTCCGGTCCCCCATCGGGGCGAGCGGAACGAGCCGGCCTTTGTGAAATTTACGGCGGAGAAAATCGCCGAGACAAAAGGCCTGTTTCCGGGTGAAGTCGAGAAAATTACGACGGAAAACGCCAAACGATTTTTTCGGTGGTGAAGCGCTTTATTTAAGCCATTAAGTGCTCTAAAAATCAGACCAAAAACACTTGCCCAAAAGTTCAAAAGCAGGTATACTGAAAGAGTAAACAACATTGACGGATGGCTATCCGTTGGATTGTTTTTGTCCTAAAAACGGTAAAAAGTAAAAGATCATGAGACTGAAGGCGTACATTTGGGGAATCCGTTCCATCACGCTGATTTCTTTTTTGGCTGTGGGGGCGATCGTATATTTCGTTGACCCGACCAGCTCGGGAATAATCGGAGCGGCGCTTTTTTATCTGGCAATTTTTTTCTCTCTGGCCGGAGCGTTCAATTTATTTCTCCTGGGCATGCGCCGGCGCTTCATTGGCGACGAACTGGCAGCGGAAAATGTCGGCATCAGTTTTCGCCAGGGCACGTTGTTGTCAATTTTGGTCATTGGAATTTTGGTTCTCCAGAGTTACCGCTTGCTGATTTGGTGGGACGCGCTGTTGGTTTTGGGCGGAGTGTTTTTAGCGGAAGTGTTTTTTCTTTCCAGAAGTTAGGGTGGTTGGGGATTTTAGGGTGTTCAGTAAGTAATTAGAAATTTTTAAATTTTATGGCTAAGAATAACGCGACACAATCAAATGGAGAATATACCGCCAAGTCCATTCAAGTCTTGGAGGGTTTGGAGCCGGTCAGGAAGCGTCCAGGAATGTATATCGGCGGCACGTCGACCGAAGGGCTGCACCATCTCATTTGGGAGGTGGTCAACAACTCGGTCGATGAAGCGATGGCTGGTTATGGAAAGAATATTTATGTGAAGCTTTTGCCGGATTCGGTGGTGGAAATTTCCGACGAAGGACGCGGCATTCCAGTGGAGAAACATCCGCAGACAAAAAAATCCACTCTGGAAACGGTGCTGACAGTACTACATGCTGGCGGAAAATTCGGCGGGAACGGCTACAAGATTTCTGGCGGACTGCACGGCGTGGGCGTTTCAGTGGTGAACGCGCTTTCGGTTTGGACGCGGGCCGAAGTGAGGCGCGATGGTAAAATATACGTCATGGAATTTGACCGGGGAAAACCGCGGACGAAAGATCCGCAGGTGGTGGGCAAAGCCAATAAAACCGGAGTGACTATTACGTTTAAAGCCGACCCCGAAATTTTTCCAGAGATCAACTATTCCTGGGAAAAAATCCTGAGCTATCTCCGCCAACAGTCCTATCTTACCAAAGGGCTTTGTATTAAGATTTATGATTCTCGTGAAGAGGGTAAGAAAAAATCATACGGATTTCTGTTCGACGGCGGATTGGTGTCTTACATCAAATTCTTGAATCGCGGCAAAGAAGTGAAAAACGAAATGCCGTTCTATGTCGAGAAGACGGCAGACGACACGCTGGTAGAAATCGCCATGCAATATACCGACTCGTACAAGGAGCATGTTTTTTCGTTTGCCAACAATATCTTCACGCCGGAGGGCGGGATGCACGAAGCCGGTTTCCGGGCGGCGCTTACTCGGACGATAAACACCTATGCCAAAAAAGCCAATCTCCTGAAAGAAAAAGACGGCAGTTTTACGGCTGAAGATCTTTCAGAAGGGTTGACGGTGGTGATCAGCGTGAAACTCAGGAACCCGCAATTTGAAGGACAGACGAAAGCGAAATTGGGAAACAGCGAGATCCGCGGATTGGTTTCAAGCGTGACCGCCGAAGCGCTGGCGGAATATTTGGAAGCGCATCCCAACAATGCCAAGGGAATAATTTCCAAAGTGATGCTCACTGCCAGGGCCAGGATTGCCGCGCGCGCGGCCAAAGACGCTGTCATCAGGAAAGGCGCGCTTGAAGGCATGACGCTCCCGGGAAAGTTGGCGGACTGCAGTTCCAGAAAACCGGAAGAGTCGGAACTCTACATCGTGGAGGGAGACTCGGCCGGCGGCTCCGCCAAGCAAGGACGCGACCGGCGGTTCCAGGCGATCTTGCCACTGCGCGGAAAATTAGTGAACGTGGAAAAAACCACGCTCGACAAAGTGGTGAAATCCGACACTCTAAAACCGATCATCATCGCACTCGGTGTGGGAATCGGCGACAGTTTTGATCTGGCTCGATTACGTTATCATAAAATTATTATCATGGCCGATGCCGACGTGGACGGCTCGCATATTCGGACACTGCTCCTCACATTTTTCTATCGCTACTTTGAACCGCTCATTCGCCAAGGCCACATCTACATCGCCCAGCCGCCGCTTTACCGGATTGCCAAAGGGAAGGAAGTGGCGTGGACTTTTACCGACGAAGAGAAGGATAAGGTTGTCAAAGAAATGGTCGCCAGGATCGATAAGAGCAAGAAAGAAAAAAAGACCGAAGGAGAGATTGTTTTAGAGACTGATGAGGACAGTGAGAGTGAAGTCGGACCCGCCTCCGCTGAAGCTATGGCGGGCGAAGAAAGAGTTGCCGGCGTGACCATTCAGCGATACAAAGGTCTTGGAGAAATGAATCCGCAACAGCTTTGGGATACGACCATGGACCCGGATAATCGTCAAATGCTCCGGGTGGCAATCGAGGACGCGGAAGCGGCCGACAAGATGTTTGACGTCCTTATGGGAAGCGAAGTGGAGCCGCGGCGGCGCTTCATCCAGACACACGCCAAGAGTGTCAAGAATTTGGACGTCTGAACCACTGATTCGCACGTGATTAAACTGATTACACTGAAAAAACTCCGGAGAGTCTCCGGAGTTTTTTGTTTGGGGAATTTGGGGTTACTTGGGGATGCTTTATTAAAGCCAATATTTGATATCAAATAGGGATATTTTCTTAGGAATTACCTGGCTATCGTCAGACGGGCGAATAAAACAGACTCCTTAGAGACGCAATTAATCGCGTCTCTATGCTGGAGGGGTCCATGCTTTCCGGTCTTGAATTGACTGTTCGGGTTTATCGGACTCGCAGGGGCGGTTCATGAACCGCCCCTGCGAGGAGGCGCGAAATGGTTTTGTCGTTCGGAAGGCACAGATGGTGATCCTTGAGCGGCGCCGGAGCGTGTCTTTGCCAGGAACGAAAATTTATCTCTTGGTGAACAATGCTGTGAGATAAAAATTGCCAAAAATTTTCCGCTCGAACGGATGAAAAATTTCTGTTTTTTGACCTGTGGATAACTTTGTTTTTTTTCTTGTTGACAGCCGAAAAAAATGGTATAATTTAAGCAGAAATTCGCTTGATATTTGATATCAAAAATGACCGAAAAAACAAACAGAAAAGCGGAACAAAATGAGACCGATTTCATGCCTTTGTCCGAGGCAGCCAAACTATCCGGGTACACCCCGGAATATTTAAATTTGCGCGCCCGCCAGGGAAAGCTCCAAGCTAAGAAGATCGGGCGGAACTGGCACACCAAAAAAGAGTGGCTGGATGAGTTTTTGGGTGGCAAGGTTGAGGAGGAAAAAGCTGAGACTCTCCAGGAGAAAGGCCAAGTGTTTTTGAATGAGACAGGAAAGTCTGATGGCGTTGAAAGTGTTGAAGATCTTGGGGCGTTTGGGAAAGTTGAGGAAGAAAAAAAAGAAATTTCTCTAGCCCATCAGAACAACTGGCTTAAAATTTTCGCGGGGTTAGCTTCGGCTGTTATTATCCTGCCATTGGCTTTTGTCGGCGTGTATGTTTTTCGGAATGTCGTGAACAATTCTCGGACAAATTCCGCTTTGCTTAATCTTGCGAAAGACGATCAGAAATTTGGCTCCCGGATAGTCAATGAAAATTCCGTGGTCGGGGAAGTTGCGGCGGCCGCGACGACTAACAATCCGTCCGCTTCGGCGACTGGAAATAACGGCGTGATGCTGGCCAGCCAGAATTATAAAATTGCCGACATCAACATTGGCGGCGGTGTCATGATCCTGGCCAATCAAAGCAATGTGACTCTCGCGGTGAATAATATCCACTCCCAATCTTTTCTCGCCGGAAAACAAAACAACGAAGTTAATCTGGTTGTTTCTTGGAGCACGAACAAGGAAGCGCTTTCTGAAATCGATTATTTCAAGAACGGCGGCGCCAATCCCAAGTTGGCACGGGAAGATTCCTACGGTTTTAATCACAGTGTAGTGCTCTCCGGTCTTGAGCCGGGCGCGTCTTACGTTTATCAGATCAAAGCAAATGATCGCTGGGGAAACGAAGCTGACTCGGATAAGTTCGGCGTATACACAGCCTCCCAGCCGGTCTCCGTGTTTGATCTCATTTCCAACGCGGTCGGACAGATATTCGGATGGGCGATAAAGAAATAACAAAAGAAAAAGTTTCGAGACAAAAATGAAAATTAATCTAAAAAATAAATTGATCATAATCTTCTCCGTCGCGGTTTGCGCCGCGGAGGTTTTCAATTTGTTTTTTAATTTCACTTCGGCGCAAGTGGTTGCGACTAATCAGTCGCCGAGCCAGATTGCCATGACGGCCTATATCATCAACACGCAAGATCAGGAAATAAAAAATGGAAAGTATGCTGTCGCATTCGCAATCTATTCCACCGATCGGAGTGACGCGTCTGCTCCCCTCGGCACGCCGCTCTGGCAAGAGGCGCAAAATGTCGAAATCGACAACGGCATTCTCTCGGCTTACCTCGGCGCGGCAACTTCATTGCCGGCTAATTTGAATTTCGGCGTCGGGCAATATTTTCTCGGAATAAAAATCGGAACGGATGCGGAAATGGTGCCGCGAAAAAGAATCGGCGCGGTGCCACTGGCAATTGATGCCATGGCAGTGAATGGCGCGACTGTCGGAAATGGCGCGGGCAATCTTGTCTCGCTCGGCGCGAATGGAAAAGTAAATATCCAAAATTTGCCGACCGGCACTTCAGGAAACACACTGGTGCTTTCCAGTGATAAGCGTTTGACGGCGAGCAACTACAAGATTACGATTTCCGGCCAGAACTATGCCAGTGCTTCCGGTCTCAAGCTAACACTCAATCAGATCAATCTCGGATCCAACGTAACCGGCACATTGCCGGTTAAAAACGGCGGCACGGGACTTGACGGATCAACGGCAGCGAGCGGAACCATCCTCATCGGAAACGGATCCGGCTACGCTCTCAACACTCTCACGGCCGGTACCGGTATCGCCATCGACAATTCCACTCCTGGCCACATTACGATCAGCAGTACGGATACCGGTTACTGGACGCTTAGCGGATTCGCTCTTTACGCCAGCAATATTTCTTACAATGTCGGCATCGGAACAAATAATCCATCGGCTAAATTAGATGTGGCCGGAGACATCGCGCTTTCCGGAAACATTGTCGCGGAAAATGCCAACGAGAATATCGGGTCTCTCGCTACGCGATTCAATTACGGCTATTTTGAAAATCTGGATGTGGCCAATTTGAATATTGGCGGGATTAATGTTTCCGGAACCAACTCCAATACTTTTACCATCAATTCGAGCAACACCACCAACGACCAAGAGAACAGCTTCCTGGCTTTTTCGCGGGGAGAAAACGGCGGCACGCAGAACAACCCGGCCTTGATCCAATGGGACCACGCCAATCAACAATTTGTCTTCAATTTCCCAACTAACATCCAAGGGGTGGTAACATCCTCCGGGTTTACTCTGGGCGGACAGACCGTTACCAATTGGATCGGGAACGGCCTGGCTATTTCGGGCGGATCCTTGTCTCTTTCCGAGGCTAATGGTTATCACACTTTGCCAGCGGGCGGAGCGGTCGGCCAGATTTTGCAATATGGCTCTGCTGGCACGGCTAAGTGGGTCACTGTCAGCGGCAATGGAGTTCTGGCCGACAACGGCGCTTTGACGATAAACGATGCTATGACTGCTACCAAAGGTATTGCCTCTTTCAATCCCGCTAACTTTACGGTTTCGTCCGGAGCGGTGAATACAATTCAAAATATTTCCACTGCCTCCGCTCCGACTTTCTCCGGAATGACTTTAAACGGCACGCTCAATATTAAAAACGGATCCTTCGGCACCATTTTCCAAAACAGCGGAAGCCAAACTCAAAATGTCGCTTATACTCTTCCGACTGCCTTGGCTGTCGGCAATAATTATGTTTTGGGTTCCGATACAAGCGGAAACCTATCTTGGATTTCCGTCAATGGCGCCGGCGGAATTTCCGCCCAAGGCACACCGACTAACGGACAGGTGGTCTACTGGACAAGTACCAGTACTATCGCGGGCGAAAACCAACTTAACATTTCTCGCGGCGGCACCGGTCTCGGTTCCACTCCTGCCAATGGCCAGCTGTTGATCGGTAACGGTTCCGGCTACGCCTTGGCTGCCCTTACGAACGGTTCCAATATTGCCATCACCAATGGTACTGGTTCCATT
>JARLIA010000003.1 GCA_031291955.1 Minisyncoccota bacterium | reverse complement strand
CGATACTATTAAGCTTCTCAAAGGCATAGATGCCCTTACTGATTTCTTCGCGTTCCCACGCTTTTAGTTCTGATGTTTTGTTACTCATATGGACTTATCTTAGTCCAGATAGAGCAAATGCAATAATTTCTAGAATCCAGCAGTCAACCTCTTCTTTGTTTCCAGTCGTTGTGGTCAAAGATTCAGGCATACTGCTGGAGAAGCGAGAGTAAAAGAGTTTTTCCTTCTTTGTCCTTTTTCTTTTGTTCCAGGGCTTTCTTCAGTTCGTCAATCTCCGTCTCCATCGTTGCCAGTTCTTTTTCGAGACTACTCTTCAGCTTGGTAACCGTGAGAGATGAAGTTAACTCGCTGGATAGGACTCCAGGCTTTGCCTGTGACTCGGTAACATTTACCGTTTTATCCGTTTCCTCAGGCAACTTTTTTACGACTTCCTGGGTTACGACCAGCTCGGTTTTCTCTGTCTCTTCTCCATCATCTTCTGGAGGGGGAATTTCCTGAGAAAGAACGGGAAAGAAATCGGCCAAGAGCAGAAATAGGATAGCTTCGCCCTTTCTGCCTGACCGCTTGAGACGCCCTTGGCTCTCCATTTTCTTGAGCTTCTCCCAGAACGATTGCTCGGTTATTTCCAGTCTCGAGGTTATAGCCGAAACGTCATCGGCAGTTAAGTAAAATTCATTTCCTTTCCGTTGCTTCAGGATGAACTTCATGAGAGGATCCTGCTCGTCTTCTTTCTCAATGCTGGTTGTCTGATCGGTTGAAGTGACAACAGATTCACCCTCTGCAACTTCACGTCCCAAGATGGCACCAATGAGTTTGGGACTAAAGGCCCACAATCCCTTTTTAATGCCCAGCAAAATCTCTTTTTTCTTCATCCCCACCAAGTAGAGGTTAAGACTTTGCTGTGACAACCCCAGCTTCTCATTGAAGATTTTAGCAATGGTGGCTTTGGAAATTTCAGGAAATGTATAATAAACCGTGCTAGCCTTAACAAGCGCATTGATGAGACTGCCTTCTCCGTAAGAAAGGTTCAGTCCTGAAGGAATTTTGAAATCCGGACTATTGACTTTTTGACGAAAATCATTAACTACTTCTGAGTCGAATTTCATCGCTTTCTCCCTCTTACTTAGTCTATAAATGAACTGAAAGTGAATACCCCTTAGGTTAGCTCATAACCATTCCTTTGACTGATTCTGATATTCATAACAGGCTAGCATATTATAATGGTCTACGTCAACACTAAAATGGGGATCAGAAAATCGAGGAATTTACGCTGGCTGAGCCTTTTAATTGGCTCGTTATGGATATGGAAAGAGCAAAAGCTAAAAACACCCCAAAAGCCACCTTCGAACCGGTTGATTTTGCTTTAGACAAAACAAAAACAGCCACCGAAAAGGTTGCTGTTTTCAAAGTGTGCGCCCACCGGGACTCGAACCTGGGACCGTTTGCTTAAAAGGCAACTGCTCTACCAACTGAGCTATGGGCGCGTTGATGAATTTTATCAAACTAAAACAAATTAGCCTCTCAGCCAACTCTCGCATTATATCACCATTACATTTTTAGTCAATATTTTGTTTTTTCTTTCCTTGTGCTATAATTGAATTGTGTAAAAATAAAAACATATCCTATGAAAAAAGTATTGATTGCTTCAAGTGTATTAATATCCGGACTCCTTTTGGCCGGTTGCGGCACGGCGCCACAGAGCAGTAGCGGCAATGGTACGCCTAGTTTCGCTTTGTCGCAGAGTCTCTGGCGGTCGGATGACGGCGGCGCGACCTGGGCGGTGAAGAATAAAGGCACCGGGAAAGCCAATGCCAGCAATGTGGATGTTTTGAGTTTTGCGGTTGATCCGACCAACGGAGGTCACGTCTACGCCGGCCTCCGATCAGGCGGTATCTTGGAGACAACTGATGCCGGCGACACTTGGAAGTTCATCAATTTCCAATCGGGAAAGGTTTATGGTTTGGCCGTAGACGCGAGCGGGAAAACACTTTATGCCAGTGGTGTTTGGCAGGGGACGGGAAAGATGTTTAAAACAACGGACGACGGGGCCAATTGGAAGGAAATCTACACCAGTCCGTCTTCGGGACCGCTTGTTGTTTCGCTTATGATTGATAAACATGATTCCAATGTTCTTTACGCCAGTACCAGCGATAACCAGGTCATCAAAAGCACTGACGGCGGAACCTCTTGGCGGAATGTTTATCAAGCCAACTCGCCGGTCTTGAAAGTCGCGATTGACGCGGGAAACAGCAGTTTGATATATTTCATTACCCAATCTGGTTTGTTATATCAAAGCAAAGACGCTGGTGCCACATTTCAAAACATGACCGACCAAATCAATAAGTCCCTGAAGGGTTCTTACGGTAGTCGCGACTTCAATGTTCTGACGACTGATCCGACGCGAGCAGGAATGCTCTACTTGGCTGGGGAAGGCGGGATTGTCATGAGTTCCGACAGCGGAATGACCTGGAAAAGAATCGCGGCTCTGAATGACACGCAAAACTTTCCTATTAAGGTCTTGGCAATCGATCCAGACAACTCTAATGATCTCATTTACGGTTCCAGCCAAGCGACCTATCGTTCGACCAATGGAGGAGCTGCTTGGACCACTTCGCAATTTGAAGGAAAATTGAGTGTTAATGCTTTGGCCTATAATCCACAGAATCCGAGCATCATTTACGCAGGCTTCACAAAATAGTCACATAACACGTAACACATAAAAATATGGTTAATGAATTGATCAACCAGCACAAAGAAGATTTTGAAAAGGCAGTTGAGTTTTTCAAGGAAGAGCTGGGAAAGCTCAGGACTGGCCGGGCAACAACCGGATTGGTGGATAGTCTTCTAGTGGAATATTACGGCGCCAAATCGCCGATAAAACAGATGGCCAGCGTAACTGTGCCGGAAGCGCGACAAATTCTCATCACGCCTTGGAGCCGGGACAGCTTGGTTAATATCGAAAAAGCCGTTCGCGAATCCCAGCTCAATTTGAATCCCATCAACGACGGCCAAGTTATCCGTGTCAACATTCCAGCCTTAAACGAAGAGCGTCGGAAAGAATTGGTGAAAGTTTTGAATCAGAAAACCGAAGATGCTCGAGTGGTGGTGAGGAAGACTCGGGAAGAGATTTGGGATAAGATTCAGGATATGGAAAAGAGCGGCCAGATCGGCGAAGATGACAAGTTCGCCGGGAAAGATAAGTTGCAGAAGGTTGTAGATGAATATAACAGTCAAATCGAAACGATTCGGAAGAAGAAGGAAGAAGAAATTATGACAGTATAAAATCAAATCTTAATTTTAAATTTTTTTATGTTACTCACCATTATTGTTTTTGTTCTTATTCTCGGCGTTCTGATTTTCGTCCACGAGTGCGGACATTTTTTGACAGCTAAAAGAAACGGCATTAAGGCCGATGAATTCGGTTTTGGTTTTCCGCCGCGGATTTTCGGTTTTTATAAAAATGAAAAGACTGGCAAATATGAATTTGTGCCGGGGAGTCGCGAGGTGGAATCGAAAAATACAGTTTATTCCGTCAATTGGCTGCCGCTCGGGGGATTTGTGAAGATAAAAGGCGAGAACGGGGAAGGGAAGGATGAGGAGGATAGTTTCGCTTCCAAATCAGCCTGGAAAAGGACGAAAGTTCTGGCGGCGGGTGTTGTGATGAATTTTGTCCTGGCCTGGATTTTGATCTCAATCGGATTCATGATCGGGGCGCCGCAGGAAGTGACGGCTGGAATGCATCCTGCCAGCTCTAAAATCCAAATTACGGCTGTCGCGCCGAATTCACCGGCGGCCGCGGCCAATCTTCAAGCGGGTGATGAAGTTTTGAAAAATCAAACCTCTCCCACCGGTCAAACGGTTAGCTTGAGAGACGTAACGTCTTTGCAAAATTATATCGACGCCAATAAGGGACAGTTGGTTGATTTGGAAATCAAAAGGGGAGCGACGATGATGGATATTAAAGTTACGCCGCGGATGAATCCACCTCAAGACCAGGGCGCGCTGGGCATAGAACTGACTGAGACAACAATTGTCGGCTATCCGTGGTATCGTTCGATTTGGATGGGAGTTACGACTACTGTCAATCTGACTTGGGCGATCCTGGTGGCTTTTGGGGGAATCATTGCCAGTCTTTTTGCCGGCAAAGGCGTTGGCGCGGATGTGGCCGGTCCGATCGGCATCTACACTCTCACCGGACAGGTGACGGCCATGGGCCTGGTTTATGTTTTGCAATTTGCCGCACTGCTTTCTATCAATCTCGGCATTATTAACATCCTTCCCATTCCGGCGCTTGACGGCGGACGCATCTTGTTTGTCATAATCGAAAAAATAAAAGGCAGTCCGGTCAGTCAAAAATTGGAACAGACTTTCCATACGGTTGGATTCGTCCTGCTTATTCTGCTTCTGGTGCTGATTTCTTTTCATGATGTCATGACCAGGTTGATAAAATAGTCGCGCCTTGCTATCTTTGACAGCTCGCTTTTTTTTTGGGTATTATATTAGGAGACAAAATCAAAAGAAAATTTTCTATATAAATTTACTAAGTAGTCATCAGGGCTATATTCTTTTTGTATGTTCGAAAAACTGCGGAAATTAAAACGAAAAATCGGCGGCGGCTTTTTTGGTAATTTTTCCAAAGACATTGGAATCGATCTTGGGACAGCTAACACTTTGGTTTATGTCAAAGGCAGCGGCATCATGATCAATGAACCGTCGGTGGTGGCTATCAACAAAAAAACCGGGCAAGTGCTGGCTATCGGGAAAGAAGCCAAGCGGATGGTTGGCAAAACCCCCGGCCATATCGTCGCGACGCGACCTCTCGTGGACGGGGTGGTTAGTGATTTTGAAGTGACCGAGCAGATGTTGAAATATTTTATCGAAAAGGTCCATAAAGACAGCTTCACGCTTTTCCCCCGGCCGCGAGTGGTGATTGGTATTCCTTCGGACGTGACCGAGGTGGAAAAACGAGCGGTAATCGACGCCGCCATCAGTGCCGGAGCGCGCGAAGCTTATCTCATTGATGAACCGATGGCGGCGGCTATCGGCGCGCGTCTGCCGGTTCAGGAAGCGGCTGGCAATATGGTGGTGGACATTGGTGGTGGCACGACCGACATCGCGGTGATATCGCTCGGCGGAATCGTAGCTTCCCGGAATCTGCGGATCGCTGGCGACGAAATGAATGAAGATGTTATCCGTTATTGTCGGGATGAATTCAATCTTTTAATCGGCGAAAAAACAGCTGAAGACGTAAAAATCGCTATCGGCAGCGCCTATCCCCAGGAGAAGAAAATGCAAATGACGGTCCGCGGCCGCGATTTGGTTTCGGGTCTCCCGAAAGAAATTGTGATTACTGATGAGCAGGTCCGAGAAGCTTTGTCGCGTTCTATTCGCATTATCATCAACAATATCCGAACCATTGTCGAAGAGACGCCGCCCGAGCTGGTGGCTGACATTATGCAACGTGGCATCATTTTGGCCGGCGGAGGAAGTCTTATCCGTGGCATTGACAAGCTGGTGGCCGACCAGACGGAAATGCCGGTCCGCATGATGGAAGATCCATTGACGGCCGTGGTGCGCGGCACGGGTGTTGTTCTTGAGGATATTGAAGCCCTTCAGGAAGTTTTGGTCGAGAATCAGCACGAAAAATCGCTTCGCTAGGACCCGTGTTAACATTTTAGCATATTAACATGTTAGCAAATGCTGGGGATTAAAATGCTAATATGTTAAAATGTTGAAATGAAACTTTTCACTCCCCGTCGCACTAAATTACTTATCATTGTGGCAATCGGCGCATTGCTTGTTTTTTTAAATCCTAAAAAAATATTCAATCCCATACGCGGGTTGGGTGCGGTGGCGGCTTATCCGTTCGAAAAAGTCTTTTATATCAGCAGTGAAAAAACGCGCGATATGTTCAGTTTTCTGGCTTCAATCGGCAACCTAAAAAACGATAACGCCCGTTTGCTGGAAGAAAACAGTAGTCTCCAAGCTAAGGTCGCAAGTCTGGAAGAACAGAAAAGTGAAAACGCTGTGTTGAGACAACAACTCAAATTGGCTCCGTCCGACAAATATAATCTGGCGGCAGCTATGGTTATTGGCCAGGATCCAGCCGGATCTGGTTCGTGGCTAATAATCGACAAGGGTGCGACCAGCGGCATTCAGACAGGCATGTCAGTTATTGTCTCGGATGGAATCCTGGTTGGAAAAATTAGTGAGGTTTATCCGACCAGCGCCAAGATAACACTTGTGACTGATTCAGGCAGTTCGGTCAATGCGACTGATCTTAAGACGGGAGCGTTGGGAATCCTCCGTGGCGCCTACGGGCTGGGATTGGTTATGGATATGGTGGAGCAATCTGACACCTTGAATGTTGGCGATTCGATAGTCACTTCCGGACTGGGTGGACTTTTCCCGAAAGGTTTTTTGGCGGGTAGGATCCAGCAAATCGGCACGACACCGGACAAGCTTTTTCAGCAGGCCGTCATTGTGCCGGCGGTGAGATACTCGCAGTTAGAAGTGGTATTTGTCGTTAAAAAATAGTTTTATGTTGCAAAAAATAATTATATTTTTAACAATCCTCATTTTGGCCGCGGCGCAAGTTTCACTGTTTCCTAACTTGATGCCGGGCGGTCTCGCGCCGGACGCGGTGCTTCTTCTGGTTATTTTTTGGGCGGCCCGATATCGATTTGACCGGGTTTGGCTGCGAGTGGCTTTGGCCGGCTTGATCTTGGATGTTCTGACGTCATCTGCCTTGGGTTTGAATGTGGCTGCGTTTGCAATTGCGGCTTTCGGGGTCGGCTCTTTAGCCAAACGTCTCAAGGCCGCTCAAAAACCGCTGGCAACCTTGGTTCTTTTCGGTTTTGTGGTTTTTGGCACACTGGCTTATGGTTTCAGTTTTACGGCGCTTGCGGTCGCAGCCAGTCATTTTTCCGGGGTCGTTACGACTCAATTTTCCGGTGCTTGGCTGGCCGGTTTGTTTTTCCGGATTATTTACAACCTTATTCTTTTTGGAATACTGTATTGGCCGTTTAGAAAAATGGAAATATTTTTTCAGGTGGCACCGACCAAGACATTGATTAAATAATTTATGTTCGACAAATATCGCAACAAAAGAAGGATGGCTCGCGGCATGGAGATTGAGGATTCAATTATGACTGCCACTCAGAAAGAGAAGGCTTTTATCGAATCGCCTTTTGAAAAAAAAGGCCTTTCTGTCATATGGTATGTAATCATACTGGTGCTTTTGGTTCTTGCCGGACGAGTCTTCTTTTTGGACTATACCAAAGGAAACTATTATGCCGAAATAGCCAGAAACAATCGTATCCGGGCCATTGCCATCAAAGCGCCCCGCGGCCAAGTTCTTGACAAATACGGACAAGTCCTGGCTACCAATGTGCCAAGTCTGGATGCTATCATCGTACCGAGTGATCTGCCCAAAAATGAATCTCTTCGAAATGAAATGGCCGATCAGTTGGCGGGAATTTTGGATATGAATTCCGGCAGCATCCGAATCGAACTGAATAGTCAGGATTTAAATTCAATCGACCCGGTCCTGCTCAAAGAAAACATCAGTCAAAATCAGGCGCTGATCGTTTCGGAGCGGGCCAGTGATTTTCCCGGTGTCGAGATTGATAAAACGGCTATTCGATCATATAACAACAGCCAGATTTTCGCATCTGTTATCGGTTATGACGGCAAGATTACCCAGAAAGAATTGTCCAGCCATCCGGGATATCTTATGACTGATTATATCGGGAAAACCGGATTGGAAGAAAGTTACGAGGATGCTCTCAGAGGTACTTACGGGGCGACGGAAGTTGAGGTAGATTCATTGGGGCATGTGCGGCGGGTGATCGGCGTTACTAATCCTACTCCTGGTTCCGATCTGGTGCTCAATATCGATGCTGGACTGCAAGAGCAATTGTATAACGACATGACGGCCATGTTGCAAAAGACCGGCACTAAGTCGGCTGCTGCCGTAGCCATTGATCCAAGAACGGGTGGAGTGCTGGCGATGGTTAATGTTCCCAGTTATGACAATAATTTATTCGCCAAAGGAATCTCTGGTGCTGATTATAAAAAATTGACCAGTGACCCGGATTTACCGCTTCTCAACCGTTGTATCGCTGGCCAGTATCCGCCCGGTTCAACCATAAAACCTGCTATCGCGACAGCCGCGCTTTCTGAGGGGGTTATTACTTCTTCAACCATGATTGACGGATTGGGTGGTGTTTTGCGGGTGGGTGGCTGGAGTTTTGGCGACTGGACGGCTCATGCTCCGAGCAATGTGAAAATGGCGATTGCCCAGAGTAATGACGTTTTCTTTTATACTGTTGGCGGAGGTTATGGCCCTATCAAAGGCTTGGGGATGGACCGGATGAAAAAATGGGATAATCTTTTCGGTTTGGGTGAGCCGACCGAGATTGATGTTCCTGGCGAAGCGGACGGCTCGATTCCCAGTCCAGCTTGGAAACAGAAAAGCTTCAACCAGTCTTGGTATATTGGCGACAGCTATCATGCCGCCATTGGGCAAGGATATGTCACGGTGACGCCGCTCCAATTGGCTAACTACACAGCCGCGGTGGCTAATGGTGGCACATTGTATTCGCCGCGGATCGTAAGTCAAATCAAGGGGAGTGATGGTCAAACTAAAACTATTGCGCCGCAGATCATCCGTTCTAATTTTGTCGATCCATCCATTGCTCAAATAGTGCGTGATGGAATGCGGATGACAATTACGACCGGTACTGCCCAAATCTTGAAAACTATGCCCATTCCAGTGGCGGGAAAAACTGGCACGGCTCAGTATGGTCCCAACAACGAAGGCGAAAATTCCTGGTTTATTTCGTTCGCTCCTTTTGACAAACCGGTGATTGCCATGGCGGTGCTGGTGCCGGGTGGCGGCGAAGGCAACACGGCGGCACTGCCTGTGACTCAAGCCACTCTTAAATGGTATTTTAATCAAGATCCGGCCGGTGTCGCATCCGCCAAGGGCGAGCCGGCAGGCAACGACACGAGCCAGTTAGGGCAATAAAATCCAGTGGTTTTATCGTTGTTGACAGGATTTATAATTATCGCTACAATTTGTGTTGTTGGTTTAGGAAAACTCGGACTCACGCGCCAGGCTGGCGCGCGGGTTCTAATTTTTAACTCAAAATAAATAATATGGCTAAATTCATCACTGAAGAGGGTTTGAAAAAAATCAAGGAAGAGTTGGAAAGCCGCAAAGTCGCGATCCGACAATCAATCGCCAATGCGATAAAGGAAGCCAAGGAGCAGGGTGATCTCTCTGAGAATGCCGAATATTCCGAAGCCAAACGTCAGCAAGCTGAAAACGAAGCGCGGATCGCCGAGTTGGAGTTCATGCTGAAAGAATCGACGGTTGTTAAGCACAATGGAAACTCAGGTGCTGTCCAAATAGGTTCAATCGTCAAAGTGAAATTCGACGGTTCCGAGATGGAATTTACGATTGTCGGTTCCAATGAAGCCAATCCGGCGGAATTTAAAATATCCAATGAAAGTCCAATGGGCAAAGCTTTTATGAACCATGCGAAAGAGGACAAAGTAGACGTTGAAACGCCTGCTGGAAGAATGAATTACGAGATTCTGGATGTGAAATAATATAGGATTATCTGGTGGGACTGAAGCTGATTCCTATTTTTTTAAAGAGCCGTCGGTCAATGCCGACGGTTTTATTGTCTTTTTCCATTAAATGCCGTAAAATATATTTATGAAGCGGTTGAATATTTTTTGTTGGTTTATTATTGGATAATAAAAATTAACAAGAACTTGCTGCCGTATTTTGTCAGTATGCGGCAGTAGAAATTGTTAGAGAAAAATATATGAGCAAAGTCAAGAAAGCTATTTTGCCCGTGGCCGGATTTGGAACCCGCTTTTTGCCGGCGACTAAAGCCCAGCCGAAAGAGATGTTGCCGGTGGTGGACAAACCGGTGATTCAATATCTGGTCGAAGAAGCGGTGGAGTCGGGAATAGAAGAGATAATCTTTGTTACCGGCCGAGGAAAGCGCGCCATTGAAGATCATTTTGACGTTTCTTTCGAGCTGGAAGAAACCTTGGTGGAAAAAAATAAACATGACCTTCTGGACGCGGTTAAAAGAATATCCAGTTTGGCTAAATTTTCCTATGTCCGCCAGCCGATGCCGTTGGGTGACGGACATGCCATTTTGCAGGCGGCTCACATTGTCGGCGACGAGCCGGTGCTGATTATGTTCGGCGATTGTTTGTATGATTGCCAAGTGCCGGCTGCCAGGCAATTGATTGAAACTTATGACAAATACGAAGACAGTGTAATCGGAATGAGTCATGTGCCCAAAGAAGAAGTTCCAAAATTTGGCGTACTGGAAGGCGTGAAGCTGGATGACGCGACATATGAGATAAAAAGGATTGTGGAAAAACCGAAACCGGGGGAGGTTGATTCCACTTTGGTGGCGGTGGGAAAATACATCATTACTCCGGAAGTTATGAAAATACTTTCCAACATGAAAAGCGGCAAATCGGGAGAAATCCGTTTGGCGGATGCTTTTGAAATAATGTTGGAAGAAAATCGTCCGCTTTATGGAAAAGAATTGGAGGGACAATGGTTGGACACCGGCGATAAATTCAATTTCATCAAGGCAACGGTCCATCTGGGACTCAAACATCCGGAAGTGGGAGACAGACTGAAAGAATACATAAAAAATTTGAAACTGTAATGAAAATTGCCATTCAGGCGGCGGATTTGGATGCGCCAAGAATTGATGGGACACGGGTCTATATTACCCAGTGTTTGAAATATTTCGGAAAGTTGGACTCTGCCAGCGAGTTTTTGATTTATCATAAAAATAAATTCAATTCGGAGTTGGTCCCGCCGGTTTTTTCCAATTATAAGATCATTGCTAAACCGCTTTCGCATCTTTGGACGCAGACCGTCTTTGCTTTCAACTTGTGGCAAGACCGGCCGGCTGTTCTTTGGATGCCGATGCACAACATTCCTCTTTTTCGCCGAAAAAAAATGAAAACGGTCGTAACGATACACGATCTGGCTTTTAAATATTTTCCGGAAACTTTCACCAAAAAAGATCTGTTCAAGATAAACTTGCTGACCCGTCTGGCCGTAAATTCAGCTGACCGGATCATTACTATTTCCGAATCGTCCAAAAAAGATATTTTGAAATTCTATCCGCGCGTCAAGGCGGAAAATATCAAAGTGATAAGCCATGGCTTCGATCCGGATATTTTCGCCGGAGAAAGAAACAAAGATAGGGAAATGGAAATAAGAAATGAATATGGGCTGGTCGGTCCATACCTCATTTATATCGGTGCCATTCAGCCCAGGAAAAATCTGGAAGCTTTGGTGGAAGCTTTTGATAAAATTCGCGCCAGTAGAGACGGGGCACTGCCCCGTCTTCGGCTTGTTCTGGTGGGCGAAAGAGCTTGGCTTTCCGATGGTGTATTCAAAAAAATAGAGGCCAGTCCATGCAAAAAAGATATCATTTGTCCGGGTCGGGTTGATTTTGAAACGCTTGGCCATCTCCTGCGCGGCGCAGAGGCTTTTGTTTTTCCTTCGCTCTACGAAGGTTTTGGCATTCCGATCTTGGAAGCGTTCGCTGCCCGTGTGCCGGTCATCTGCGCCGATAATTCATCACTTCCTGAGGTGGGTGGCGAAGCGGCTGTTTATTTCGACGGACAAAGCCCCACTGACCTGGCTGAAAAAATTAAAAAAGTGTTATCGGATGAGAATTTGAGAAAGACATGCGTGAAAAAAGGTTTGGAGCGGATAAAAAAATTCTCCTGGGAAAAGTGCGCCCAGGAGACATTGGAATACCTCAAATCATAAAGCAGGAAGCAAAAAAAGCAAGGCGTTCAATTTTCTTCCGATATCGTTTCGTAAGTATAATAGCCGGCGAAGATAGCGGTCAGGCTGATGAATATATTCAAATAAACGCTCAGTTTTAAGAGGCTGTTGAAAAAAAGAAGAGCTGTCACGAAAATGACCAAGGCGGTCATTTTTTTGTTGAGCGGTTTTTTGAGTTTGATGCCAGCTCGCGGAGCGACTGTGAAAATAAGCGCCAGAGTGAGAGCGATGAGAACGGCGAAACGCAACAGGCTGAAACTGGTGGAAACTAATCCGGGAATGATTCCTTCGGCAATAAACGCCAGCGTAAAGAAGATCAGGAGGATGAAAAGCAGGTCGTTTGCGAGCTTGTAGGTAACCAATGCCGTGTTTTTAGTTGGCGGCTTGAGTCTGGACAGGTCCGGCCGACGGAGAAGGCTTCGAAATTTCATAGTTATTTCTGGCTTGGTTGAGCAAGCCGCTTAAAGATGAGATTAGATTGGTCCGATTAATGTCTTTCGTGAACGAAAGGTTGATAGAATTGATCCGAACGGCATTTTGGTTGGAAAGCTTGAAGACAAAGTCTGTGCCGGGAAAATTTGTGAAACTGTCAATTGAAAAATTGCAGGAATAAGTATTGGTAAAAAGATTTTTTTTTAAATTGCAACTCAAGGCTTTTCGGGAATCATTTTGGGAAACCGGGATGGCAGCGTTTTTCCCAAACCAGGAGTGGGCGATGTCCGGGCCAGGCAAGAGATGCTTCTGGTTGCCCCGGATTAGATAATATTGGGAGCTGTCTTGGGTGGCGAAAACAGTGCCGTCCGGGTTGGGGTCGGAAATTTTGAACAGCTTGGTTTGCGGATAATTGGCAATCTCGTCTTCGCCGACCGGCAGGACTTTGTCCCAAAGATAGCCATGAGTGATAAAAGTGGTCGGGTCGTTGACGGGTAATAAATTATTACCGCTCACGATATAGACCGAACCGCCGTTAGAAACCAATGTGCCGTCAATAAAACTGGCCAAGTCTTTGGAAAGCGGAAATTTTTGCAGAAAATTCGCGTCTTTGGCCAGTGCCTGACGGGGATCATATTGGGTGGTGAATGCCTGGTCGCTTACGAATTTTTCCAGTGTTCCGTTTTTCAAAATATAATAATTGTCCGCTATTCGGAAGATGGTGTCATCAGGATAACTGTCTGCCGTGGCAATGACCGGACCGATCGGATTATATTTCAATTCGTCTGTCGGGACATAAATAAAGTCTTGAGGGATATAACCGAAACCAGACAGCGCTACTGCGTTGGAAAATTGCCGTAGCTGATTATCGGAAACGATATAAAACTTATTGTTGTTCATGAGAAGCGATCCATCCCGGAAACCGACCGGATCGCCGACATCGAAAAGAAAAGCTTTGTAGGATTTTTGGGCATTCAAAATGGGGGATTTGAGCGGATTGGAATCGCCATTCAAAGTTAGGTTGACGGTGACGCGGGAATAATAGCCAAAAACAGACGCGTCAAAACCAAAGACATTGCCGGCTTCCGTCTTTCCGTCGGCGGAAAGCTGTTTGTCGACAATTGGTTGGCTAATGCTGTTTTTGGAGGACGATGGGTCCAAGGAGAAAGAATAATTGTAATTCTTGTGCGGAAATAAAATGAGGTACGCCAAAAAGACGGCGGCAATCAGTCCCAATAAATATAGCATTAATTGCAAAAAACGGTACCATTTCCGAAGGGACGATTCCAGAGCAACTTCTTTGGTTAAATCAAACATAGAAACAGGGTTATTTCTTTAGTAGGTATATTTTACCATAAATGATATTTTTTTGAACTCCTGGCAGGGTTATCGTCGAGTTCCAGGTTGTTTCTTGGGTGGAATTTTCCGTGGTCAGTGTGCTTGTCTCAATCTGGTAGCTTTTTATGGTAATCAATTTATTCAGAAAACCAGCTTGGGCATAGCGGGGAAAATTCTGGTCGGGGATAATCAGATATACGTGATTGAACAATTTTGTGTTAATCTTGGCCAAATCATTGGGATTGAAAAAATAAACGACTTGCTTTCCCAAGAGGAAGCGCATTGGTCCGGTCATCATATCCCAACCGTCTCCGGTAGCGAGAGGGTCTGCTAAAACCAGATCAGAGCTGTTGAAATTGGCGGCAATATTTTTTACCTGAGGCAGGAGATTCCGATCCGGTGAAAATGCCAGATAGGGTGCCAATACCAAAAGATTGGTCGTTAGCACGAAAGCGGCCAGGATGTAAGCATAGATTTTTTTGGGGAAGAAGTGTTCCAGAAAGATGGCACTATAGAAAATGCTCCCTGGTACCACAGCAAAGAGAAAACGACGGAGCATCCAAGGGTGATCAGCTGAAATGCCGGGATGAACCAGATAGACGAAAACTGGCAGAATGACAAAGGCGGGAACGAGCCAGAGATATTTTTTTCGCCGCAAAATATACAAGATTCCGAGCGTTCCTAGGATCAGAAAACTAATCAGGGTGTAGGCGGAAAAGAGCTTGAGAACATAAAGAAAGGGAACGAAGAAATGATTGCCGCCGCCCGGATCAAAAGACGGGCGGGAAGAAAAAGAAGCGATGAAGCCTTTGACAACAGTCAGATAGAAATAAAAATTGACTTTGAAACTGAAGAAATAAATGATTGTCATGCCGGCTAAGGTCAAACCCAATTTTTTTCCAACGGCGACGCAAATTTTTCGCGGGTGGCGAAAAACAATAAACAAAAGAACGGCGATCATAATCAGAAACGCCAAGGCTTCCGTGCGCGAGAAAAGCAGAAGACCAAATGAAGCCAGCGTGGCCAGAAGATGCAGTCGGCTGTTTTTTTCCAGATAAGTGACCAATTCCAAAAGGCCAAACCAGACGAGCGCCAGGGCCAGATTTTCGCTCAAGGTGAATTTGAAAAACCAGGCAAAGATGAAAGATGTCAGGACGAAAAAGACCGCGATCAAGGAAAAATCACGCTGGCTATATTTCCGGGCCAGAAGATAAAAAGACAAAAGGAAAATCAAAAAAGAGACGGCGTTGGCCAGGATGAAGCCGGTGAGGCCGAAAAAGGCGAAGAAAATGGCCAGCCAGGAAATGTAGCCAAGCGGGAATTGAGTGATTAGGTCGCCGCTCGGAGTGTAATAAAAACCGGGAAAGTTTAGAGCCTTCCCCGGTCCATAGATTTGGAAAAATTGTTTTTCGGCCGGGAAGGAAAAAGCCAGGCGATGATTTTGGGCGAGGAGAGCGGCTGCCTGGCTGAAAGATCCTTGGTCGCGTCCGGAGAAAATGGTCGGAGTGGTGTAATAAGACCAGAGAATTATCGTAGAAATAGAAAGGATGAGAACAATCAGAAAGGTGCGGCCGAAAACAATCTTTTTCCGGTGAAGACTGAAATGTCGCGCGAGCCAAGCGGCGCCAAAAACCAGATAGGCGGCCAGGATCCAAGCATAAAAAAATCCCAAGGTGGTCAAAATTACCGCCAGCCATCCGAGGCCCAAAAAATATAAGCCCAGGAGAGCGATAAATTCGTTTCGGTGTTGGTTTTCTGTGTTTTTAGACGTTTTCATATAGCATTTTAATTATAGCTTCAAGTGGCCGGTTTGCCAAATTCGAATTTTTAAGCTAAAATTTGAATTGTGTTTTTAAATCCGGCCTGATAAAAAAATTAACATGAAAAAATTTTTCACCCGTCGCAAGATTATTTCCAGTGTCACCATAGTTGTGCTCTTGGCTGGCGCTTTTTTTGTTTACTCCTATGTTAAGGGCAATAAAATCATAATCGGCATTCAGTCGCTTAACGCTCTTTCTGGAGTTTCCCGTTTTTTGCCCATTTCGGCCGACCAGAAGCAGGAGCTGACAGTCATGAACACCCTGGTGCAAAATTTCAGTAAGAATGACGATGTCACCCGGACTTTTCTGGTTTTACTGCAAAACAATATGGAATTGCGGCCGGGGGGAGGATTTTTGGGAGAATATGCCATTCTCAAAGTCAAAAATGGCCAAGTTGTGTCCACCTATGTCGAGGACGCCAACTTGCTTGATCAGAAAATTCCAAACGGGGTGTTGGCTCCTTTTCCGTTCGGCCCGTGGTTGCACGTCCATGACTGGAAATTCCGTGATTCCAATTTTTCGCCGGACTTTCCGACCAACGCGGCCAAGGCTGAATATTTTTACCGTTTGGCTGGCGGGAGCGGCACGTTCGACGGGGTGATCACGGTCAATACTGCGGTTTTCAATGATGTCCTGGGTCTTACCGGTCCGATCACGGTGCCGGGTTACAACATGACTTTCAACAGCACTGACGGGGCTCTCAATCTGGAGCAATATGTCGAGGAATATTATATCGAACATCCGAAAGTGGACAGTCAGGGCCGGAAAGACATTATGAAAGCCATGGCGCCGATCATCATCAGCAAGCTGTTCAGTCTGAATAATATTTCCAAAATTTCCAACCTGGTCCACCAGGAATTCCAAGACAGAAACATTATGGTCAACTTCACTGATCCGACCCTGCAAAAAGACATCGAGTCGGTCCATTGGGATGGGGAAGTGACCCAAGGGTGGAGCGGTGATTATCTTATGATGGTAGACGCCAATATGGGGGCGCTGAAAACTGATTATTACATGAAGCGCCAAGTGGGATATAACATCGACCTGACTACGTCCCCTCCGACCGTAACTTTGAATATTAACTACAAAAACACGGCCACGCACGGCGATTGGCGGACTAGTGACTATCACGCGTATCTGCGGGCTTACGTGCCTCAAGGGTCGACGTTCACTTCAAGCCACATGGTTAGTCACGTGACGACTGGCCAGGATTTTAATAAGACCTATTTCGGTTTCAAGTGCGACGTGTTGATCGGCGGAGAAACAGATGGCACTATCGTTTATCAATTACCCAAGGGCTTTGACGTGAATAACTACAAATTATTGATTCAAAAACAGTCCGGCGTGGAAGGCGTGCCGGTCACGGTCAACGTGAAAACGTCCAAGGGAAATTTCACTCAGCAACAGACGCTGAATAACGACTTGAAGTTTGAGTTCCAATAACTCGCGAAAGCGGGGAGAATGTCAGCCGACAAGGACGAGTGTGAAAATAAATTTAATATTTTAAAAGACACAACACTATGACAAAAGTATTGATTACCGGCGGAGCGGGGTTTATCGGTTCGGCTTGCGCTAAGGCGCTTATGGATCGAGGGGATGAAGTGGTCTTGATTGATAATTTTAACGACTATTATGATCCGACATTGAAAGAAGCGCGGATCAAGAAATTTTTGAAAGGCTATAAGTTCAAGCTTTATCGCGGCGATATCCGGGATGAAAAATTGGTGGAGCGTATTTTCAAAAAAGAAAAAATAAACAAGGTGATTCATTTGGCGGCTATGGCTGGAGTGCGGAACTCACTGCTCAATCCCAAACTCTATCTGGATGTCAATGTGATGGGAAGCGTTAATCTCTTGGAAGCGGCCGTCAAATATAAAATCAAGAATTTTGTCTTTGCTTCTTCCTCTTCGGTTTATGGCAATAACAAAAAAGTTCCGTTCGCGGAAACCGATCCGGTGGATACACCCATCTCGCCCTATGCCGCTTCCAAAAAAGCCGACGAATTGATTGCTCACGTCTATAATCATATTTATGGCTTGAATGTGACGGCCTTGCGTTTTTTCACGGTCTATGGACCGTGGGGGCGGCCGGACATGGCGCTCATGCTGTTTACTGAAGGAATCATGAAAAACGAGCCCATCAAGGTTTTCAACCGGGGAAAAATGAGCCGCAATTTCACCTACATCGATGACATCGTGTCAGGCGTCCTGACGGTTTTGGACAAATGCACCGGATATGACGTGGTGAATATCGGCGGCGACCGGGAAGAGACGCTGACGCGTTACATTGAAGTTTTGGAAGATAATCTCGGGAAAAAGGCCAAGAAAAAACTGCTTCCGATGCAACCGGGAGATGTCCCGACCACAGTGGCTGATATCCGAAAACTGCGCAAGCTTGGTTGGCATCCAACCACCCGCATTGACCAAGGAATCAAGAATTTTGTTGCTTGGTATCGGGAATATTACAAGGTAAAATAATCTTTTCAGCCCGGAATAAGAAAGTTCCGGGCTGATTTTTTAAAAACTTTAATCGATTGCTGTAAAATGCCCGGCCGGAATAAAAAAATTAAAAAGCCGAGAAGCTATTGGATTCAAATTGCCTTTGTTGTCGCGATGGCGGCTATTTTGCTCTTGGTTATTTTTTTCACTTTTCAAAAAACGCCGGACTCCGTGCCGGATACGCAACCGGGAGTAGAGACGAAAAATAACGCGCCGGCCGAAAACAATCAGCCGACGATGGAAATAGCCAAAGTGAAATATGTGATCGACGGCGACACGATCGAATTGGAAAACGGAGAAAAAGTGCGTTACATCGGGATTGACGCGCCGGAAACGGTCGATCCGAAAAAACCAATCCAGTGTTTCGGGCCCCAAGCTAGCGCCGCGGACAAGAAACTGGTCGAAGGGCAAACAGTGCGCCTCCTAAAGGATGTTTCCGAAAAGGATATGTACGGTCGCTTGCTTCGCTATGCTTGGGTCGGCAACATTTTTGTCAACGACTATCTCGTCCGAGAAGGATACGCGCGTCTGGACACTTTTCCGCCCGACACTAAATATGCCGCCCAGTTCAAAGCCGATGAGACGGAAGCGAAAAATAATGGAAGGGGATTGTGGGGCGCGTGCCGATAAGATTTGACAAAAAAGGTAAATAGATTTATTATATCCAGTCGAATATGGCTGTATAACACAAGACAATTAAACGTTTTGAGGAGGGGAAAATGAAAAGGAATATCCTATTTGCTGTATCGATAGTGCCAGTTTTGCTCTTTGTTATTCCAACTGCCAATTCCACGACCATAAATTCGTGGACGAAAAAGGAAGCGCTTTCTCTTCCGGTGAAGGTTGCGGAGACTGCTCCTTACCCGGAAATCAAACTTTCGGAAACGGCCACCATTCGTTTGGGCTTTCGAGGATCAGAAAGCCGCTTCGATGTCAAAATTATTTCCACGGATTCCAGCGGCCCGTTTGATATTAAGGATAGGGCAATCTATCTCGGCTGGTGCGCCGCTCGGAGTCTCCAAATCGAAAAGAACACTCCCATCTCAGGAGTGAGGTTATTCTCGAGCGACGACCCAACAGCGATACCCTCCTGGGATCGCAGGGTCAATTGGAATGTAATTAACTACATCCTGAATCACAAATCTGGAGCAACTCCCGACGAAATTCAGGCTAGGGTTTGGGCCTTAACCGATCCAACTTTCCCCCAAAGCAAGTTGGACAAAAAATCCCGCGTCTTCTTGGTAAGAGCTGAGAGAGACGGAAAGAATTTCCATCCGGTGCCAGGTGAGAAAGTGGCCATCCTCTGTGACACAGGGTTTCATCGTCAGCTGATTTTTTTCGAGCTGACGATTCCAAGGCCTGTGGAATTGTCGCCGCCGGCCATAGCGGCTCCACTGCCTGCCGTGCCGGTTTCCTACGTGGCTTGGTGGCCAGTGCCTATCATTGTGCCTATCATCCCTGGTGGCGGGTCAAATCAACCCACTCCGCCTCCGCCAGGTTCAGTGTCGGAACCTTCGTCACTACTGCTGGTTTTGGCCGGGATCATTCCGTTTGCGTTGGCAAGACGCAAGCGCGGGTTCTGATTTCGGGGCCCCAAATGACTGCTGTCGTTTGGGGTCTTTTATTTTTCTAAAAATACGTGAATATTTTTTAGTGGATTTCAGATAGGACAGTAAAATTATCAAGGACGTTTTTTATTTCTGAAAGATTTTCGGCTGTAACTAATTTTCGGCGCAGTTCCTGGGCGCCGGGCCATCCTTTGACGTACCAAGCTAAATGTTTTCGCATTTCGAATTTGCCGGCTCCGCCTTTGTCTTTGTAAATCAGTTCGGCGTGTTCGAGTATGATTTTTTTGATGGCGGCGAAATCGTATTTCATTGCCTGGACAGTAGGGACAGGTCGCGACCTGACCCTACTGTCTCCATCGGCGAAATAAGATATAAAATTCTTTATTTCATCGAATATGAACGGTCGACCCCAAGCGCCGCGGGCGATGCCGAGTCCGTCGAGATCGGGATATTTTTCCAAAATATTCACGGCGTCTTCAGGTGTCATGATTCCACCGTTTCCCAGGACGATTTTCTCGGGAATTATTTTCTTGATTTCGGAAACGATTTCAAAATCGACTGCGCCGGAAAAACCGCCTTCGTAGGTCCGGCCGTGGACCATGACGGTCGAATAGGGGAGATCTTTGGTGCTTTCAATGAATTCCAAAGCATTTACCGAAGAGTTTTTTTTCGGGTGGGTATTTGGGTGGGTATCTAAATACCCACCTTTTTCAATGCCCGCGCGAATTTTGATCGAGACTGGTAAGTCGGTGTTATCGCAGACGGCGGAAATGATTTCTCGGGCTAGTTCTTTCTGTGGCATGAGCGCGCAGCCGCTCCCGTGGCCGAAAACTTTCTTGGCCGGACAGCCGAAATTGATGTCGATGCCATCAGGCTTGATTTTTTCTGTAATGATTCGCGCGGATGCGGAAAAATGTTCCGGATGTTTGCCGAACAATTGGACGACATATGGTCGTTCATTTTTGTTAAATTTCACCAGTTCCAAAGTTTTTTGGGGTTTGAAAAACAGCGCCGAGACACTGGCCATTTCGGAGATTGTTATGTCCGCGCCGTACCGCCGGCAGATCTCGCGAAAAGCACTGTCGGTTATGCCGGCCATGGGCGCTAATGCCAAAATGGGTTTATTTAGTTTGAACCAGAAGTTGCTCATATAAAATAAAAAAATTCCCCTTTACAGAGATTTGAAATTTCTAATTTTTAAACAATTTCCAATTTTTCAATGAATAAATTGTAAAATTGAATCATTGTGGATTGTTTAAAAATTGAAAATTGTGAATTGAAAATTATTCGCTGATGCGGATTCCTTCCTCCGTTTCTTCCACTTCAAAACCAATCTCCCTTATCTCTTGGATCAGATCGCTCACTTTCTCTTCTGATGACTTGTGTTTTTTTTCCATATCTTTTTTATTTTTATTATCCGTCATTTCTTTTTGATTGTATAATTATTGTTTTTTGAATCATCAATCTCATAGCCAAACTCGCTTATTTTCTCGCGCAATTCGTCGGATTTGGCAAAGTCTTTGTTTTCCCGAGCCGTTTTTCGGGCTTCCGCCAGTTTTATGATTTCTTTCGGAATTTCTTCCCGGTCGGCAATGGCCAAGCCCAGAACTTTGTTGATTTTTTCCCAAAAATTAAAAATATTCTTGGCGGTGGCAGCACTCAATTTTTCTTCAGCGATCAATTTATTTGTTTCCGTGATTAGTTCGTACAAAACCGCAAGGGCGAGTGGGGTGTTGAGGTCGTCGTCCATGGCCGCTTCGAAACGCTTCTGGTAGATGTGGGAAAAATCTATTTCTTCTCCCATAGAGACGCGACTGCCCGCGCCTCTACTTTCAATAGATTTTAGGTTGTTGGCCCATTCGGAAATTTTTTGGAAATTAGTTGTTGCCTGATCAAGGGCTGGCCAAGTAAAATTAAGCTGGGTTCGGTGATGTCCGGACAAAAACAAAAGCCGCAGCGCCATCGAAGTATAGCCCTTTTCTTCCAGTTCTTCCAAGGTGAAAAAATTGCCTTTCGATTTTGACATTTTTTTTCCGTCAGTCAAAAGAAAGCGCGTATGCACCCAAAAGTTTACGAATTTTTTTCCGCTGTATCCTTCAGATTGGGCAATTTCCGCTTCGTGATGAGGGAAAATATTGTCTTCGCCGCCGGCATGGATGTCCATTGTGTCGCCCAGATATTCCATGCTCATCGCCGAGCATTCGATGTGCCAACCCGGATAACCAACGCTCCAGGGACTTTCCCATTTCATCAAGTGTTCTTTGGGCGCTTTAAGCCATAACGCGAAATCCCAGGGATTTTTTTTGTCCGGGTGCTCTTCTAGACGCGCGCCGACTTTTAAATTATCCAGGGTGTTTCCGGACAGGTTTCCGTAAGTGGAAAATTTTGTGACGTCAAAAAAAACATTGCCATTGACTTCATAAGCGTAACCTTTTTCAATCAGGCTGGAAATAATCTTAATCATTTGCTGAATATGTTCGGTGGCGCGCGGAAAGAAACTTGCCTTTTTAATATTGATTTTTTTTTCGGCCGCATGAAAATATTCCTCAAAAAAATCAGCGATTTGTCGAGGGGTTTTTCTTTCTATTTGCGCTTTTTTGGAAATTTTGTCTTCGCCGCTGTCGCCTTGACCGATGCTATCCTCCGTCAAGTGGCCGACGTCGGTGATGTTTTTAATCATCCGCACTTCATAGCCATGATACTCCAAATAGCGGCGCAAAACGTCGGCCGTCATATACGAACGTAAATTGCCCGGATGCAGGTAATCGTAAACTGTTGGGCCGCAAACATACATCCCGACTTTGCCGGGGTGGATCGGTTTGAATTCTTCTTTGGATTTGGTGAGTGTGTTGTAGATCTTTAGAGCCATTTTCTAACTTTAAATATGAAAACAGTTATCGCGCCGATGACAAACATGATGCCCATGTGGATCCAGAATCCGTATGGATTGTCGCCGAAAGGAATATGGGCGCTCATGGCTAGGATATTCGAATAGACAGTCAAAGGCAAGAGGACGGCTGAAAAAATCGTGAGGACTTTCATGGTCATATCCAGTTTGTTGGAGAGCAAAGAGTTGTTGGTTGCTTCCAGAGATTCGATGGTTTCTTTAGCGGACTCCAGGTTGTTCCAGATGCGAATATTGGTGCCGATCAGATCCTGGAAATACGGCTTCAATTCCCGTTCGATCAAATGGAAATCTTTTTGGGACAGTGATTCCAAAACCGAACGCTGAGGTTTCATGGTGCGGCGAAAATTGAGGATGTCGCGTTTCACCACTGAAATCTCGAAAACCATTTCTTTTTCATGGCCGGCAAAAATCTCCGTCTCGATGTGATCAAGCTTTTCTGAAATATGGTCCAGTTTGGCAAAGCAAGATTCCAAAAGCATTTCGATGATGTAGCGAAGCAGCGCTCCTGGCGACTGGTTCATGCGCTCCGCTCTTTCTTTGGGATCGCTTTTCAGCTTTTCAAAAAGATCAGTCAATTGATAAATAGGGTGGTCATTGGAAGTGATGAGGGCGTCTTTAGTGATGACAATGTCGATTTCGCCCGGATAGGTGGTTTGGATTTGGGTGTCAAAAAGAGGAATGTGGATGGAAAGATAGAGGCAATTGTCGTATTCTGTCGCTTTGGGACGGAGCGTTGGGGTGGAAAATTCCTCAATGACCAACGGATGGAGATGGTATTTTTTCTGGATGGCCAAAACGTCGTCCGCGTCCGGTTCAGGGAAATATATCCAGGTCAGGTTTTTGTATTTCACTTTTTGCATAGAAATTATGTTTTTGTTTTTATGTGGGTATTATAACAGTAAAAAACCAGTTTGACAAAATATTTTTTCCATAGTTAAATAGCCAGATGAAGAAGCTACTGTTATTCCTAATTCGAGTATATCAAAAAACGCTTTCGGCTGACCACGGCATCCCGTCCTGGTTCGTCTCGGAACGTTTTTGCCGCTTTCATCCCAGTTGCTCCGAATATACATATCAGGCCATCGATCGCTTCGGTTCAGCTAAGGGCAGTTGGTTGGGACTAAAAAGAATAATAAGGTGCCACCCATGGAATGCGGGTGGATATGATCCGGTTCCTAAAAAATGACAGGAGGATGTTTATGTGTATGCAATATCCTTGGCTTAGAGTCCTGGACATTCCCGAGGGCAGGGGCATAATGCCAAAAACTCATACCTGGAACGGAGACCACATTTACTGTCCCGAAACCGGCGAGGAGCATATTGTGGGCGTTTATACTTCAGGTAAAACGTGTCCTGGATGCGGGGTAAATATTCGTGAGCCGCTCGATGAGACGGCTATCGCGGCAGTTCAAAATCACTGCCACGCCGGATAATATTTTACTACCGGCAAAACGTCTGGAACCAAGCAGCTTGTATCATCAATGCTTGCATCTCCGGGCGTTTTTTCTTTGACTTTACTAATTGTGAAATAAGGGCTATAATGCAGGATGGACAAGTTTTTGTATCTCGTTAATTTTAGAGTTTGCAAATATGCTGACCGATGAAGTAAAAATCAAGGTGTCGGCCGGAGACGGCGGGAATGGGGTCGTGGCTTTTGACAAGGTCAAGATGAGCCTAGGTCCCACCGGCGGACGGGGGGGAAACGGTGGAGACGTATATTTTCAAGGCGTATCCGATGTTTTTGCGTTGCGGAAATACCGGCACAAACGGGAATATTGGGCGCCGGACGGGAAAAACGGCCGAGGCAACCGCTCGGACGGTCCGGCCGGAAAGGACTTGATTCTGACTGTGCCAATCGGAACAGTGCTTCACAATCTTGACACGAAAAGAGATTTGGAGATAACTAAATCCGGTCAGAAAATATTGGTTGCCAAAGGCGGCGTCGGCGGCCGGGGAAATTTCTTTTTCCGCTCCTCGACTAACACCAGTCCTGAAGAATATGAAGAGGGAAAGCCCGGCCAGGAATTTAATTTCGAACTGGAGTTGCGCCTCATTGCCGATGTTGGTCTCATCGGGTTGCCGAGCGCCGGAAAATCTTCACTTCTCAATGAGTTGACGGCCGCGGCCGCCAAAGTGGCGCCCTATCATTTCACCACTCTGGAACCAAACTTGGGAGATTTAGATGGTGTGATTATCGCCGACATTCCCGGTCTCATCGAGGGCGCGTCGGCCGGTCGGGGTCTCGGGATAAAATTTTTGCGCCATATTCAAAGGACCAAATTTTTGCTGCACTGCATCTCTCTGGAGTCGCCGGATCTGGTGAAAGATTATAAAATAATTCGAAAAGAGCTGGAAAACTATAATCCGGAATTGATCCGAAAGCGGGAGGTGGTTCTGCTTACAAAAACCGACCTGGTCGACAAGAAAATGGTCGACAAACAGGTTAAAAAAATGCAGAAATTGAATCCGGAAGTGTTGGCGGTTTCTGTCCATGATTGGGAAGCTCTGGCCGCGCTAAAGGAAAAAATCAGCCAATTATTGCGTTAATCGGACTCCGGTGTTATATTTTAAATATGGAACTGTCAATTCTAAATGGACCGCACGCGGGTCTTATCATAGCTTTGATTCTCCTCTGGACCATTCCTTGGAAGGGTGTGGCGCTTTGGAAAGCAGCCCGAGCGGGACAGCCTGCCTGGTTCATTGTCCTGCTGGTTGTCAATACACTGGCAATTTTGGAAATTCTTTACATTTTCATCTTTTCAAAAAGACGGCCGGGAGACAGTCGTATCAATCACTTATACCAATAATAAATCAGAGGAGATTTGAAAGATTATTTATGTATTGGATTTTTCTGATTCTTTTCATAATAACTGTTCTTATCCCGGACATTATTCGCGGGAATGTCCTTTTTTTGTCGCAAACACGAGCTGAAGAAGCGGCGATTTTTTTGATGGGGGTGATCACCTTTGTGGTTTTCACCAGGCGCGAACAATTAATATTGTTTCAGAAAAAGGAAAAAGAAAAAGACCAGAGAAAAATTGACCAGACCGTCAGAGATCTCCTGGAGTCATATGGATATATCGGTGAAGTGAACCGAAAGATGGACATTTTGATGAATATTGCTCTCGGTTTGACCGATCGTTCAGTCCTAAGCAAGGCCAAAGAAGAGGAAATTTATCAGTCGATTATCAGCGCGGCCAACTTCTTGATGAAAGCGGATGCTTCTTCTTTGCGATTCGTGGACCTTAAAAGCGGGAAAACAGATAAAGAGCTGAATGCTCAGGAAAAAAGGACGCCGATAAAAAATACCGACCTGGCCGGGATGAAAAAAAACGTGGCCGTGGAAAAAAAGAAGGATTGTTTGATTGTTTCATCGGCCCAAAAAATAAACAATATAAAAAGTTATCTGCTGATTTGCGGTTACGACCGGGAAGCGGAGAGTAATCCGAAAAATATCGAAATGCTCAAAGTGTTCGCCTCGCAAGCTTTGTTTCTGCATTCCTATGTTCAAAGCAAGGCTAATGGAGAATATAAATAAATATTTAATCATCTGGAAATAGTCGACGCGATCCGCGGGCTGCTTTCCTGAATAATCCATATGGAAAAAGAAACCATCAAGCCGTTGGGCAAAAATGTTCTGGTGAAAGTGCTGAAAGACGATCCCAAAACCAAGTCCGGCATCGTGCTGCCCGAAACCGTTTCAGCGGAAAAACCGCAGGAAGGAAAAGTGATCGCGGTGGGAACGGATGAGAAGATCAAAGTTAAGAAGGGTCAGAAAGTGATCTTCGCTAAATATTCCGGCACGGAACTGAAAATTGCCGGAGAAGATTATCTGATCCTGAAGAACGAAGATATTCTGGCGGTGGTGGAATAAGTGTATTTGAGCGGCAGATAGTTCGCGAGTTTACCGCAAGTTTTTTCAATCGAAAATAAAAACAGGCAACCGTATTGGTTGCCTGTTTTTATTTTTTTTCGCGGACTGTCCGCGCTTTTTTATTTCGTTACTGGGTAGCCTTTTTGTGTCCAAGTGTTGTATCCGTCCGAGAGGGCGAAGACATTGAGAGTGCCCATATCAAACAAACGCACCGCGCCTTGGAAAGCCCAGATGCTGTCGTTGTCGTAGAGGATGATTTTTTTGCCGAGCGGAATCTGGCCGCGCTTGGCCTCCAGGTCGGCAAGGGTTATATTCACTGCTCCCGGCATATGGCCAGTCGCGAATTCTGCGGCAGTCCGGACATCAATGATGTAGAGATCATTTTCACCGGCCATTATTTTTTTCAGGTCATCGCTGGAGATATAATTGACCTTGGCTTGATCAGTGAAGGAATAGGGGTCGCCGGCTGTTATCGTCGGATCAAGCTCATTTTTCCATTCGGTGAGTCCGCCTTTGAGATAACTTACGTTCTTGAAGCCGGCCTGGGAGAAGGCGTCCATCACCTTTGTTTCTATCGGGGAGGGGCCAAGGTCATCAATCAAGCAGTAGGACTTGTTTTTGTCGGAAGAAGACAAAATGTCGCTTAGTTCTTGCTGGCCGATATTTTTTGAATCAATGATATGTTCGGCAGCGAAGGGATCGGGGTCGCGGACGTCCAACATCGCGGGCGCTTGGCTGCTTTGGGTTTTGGCAAACAAAGCTTGGACAGAAAGGCTTTTATATTCGGACGAATTTTGGGAAGGAGGAGCGGCTTTGGGACTATTCATAATTTTTGAAAAATATGATCGTCCCAGGCTCGCGAAAATCGCCAGCAATATCAAAGCAAATCCGATGCCGGCTGCCCAAGTATTTTTTTTGGATTGGTTATTTTTATTTTCCATTGTTATTTTAGAATACTGCCGATAAACTCCGGATAGCCGGTCACAAATTCCGCAATCCGCAGATTGTTTTTGCCTTCCAATTGAATTTCCTCCAGGATGATAGCGCCCATGGAAGTCTGGACGGCAACCCTGTCTTCCAGTTTAAAAACTTGTCCAAATTTCCGGTTGTCATCCGCGCTACTTAGGGGATCGAGAGAAATTTTGGAAAGTTTCAAACGCAGATTAAGACCATCTTTTTCCCAAAAAGTGAATATTCCCGGCCACAAGAAAAACGCCCGGTACTGGTTATGAATAGAAATGGCGTCATTTGCCCAAACGATTTGGCCATCGGATCTTTCAATCAGTTGACAGTAGGTAGCTTGATCGTCGATCTGCTTCTGGGGATTGATTTTCTGTTCGACCCAAAGCGGCAGAGTTTCAAGCATCAGATCGGATGACAGTTCCGCCAATTTGGAAAGCAATCCGGGATAAATTTCATTTTCTTCGATGATTGTTTTTCTTTGAGCCAGAATATCGCCCGAGTCAATCCCGGCGTTCATGAAAATGATCGTGCTGCCGGTCTCTTTCTCATTTTCAAGAAGCGCGTTTTGGATCGGGGAGGGCCCGCGGAATTTGGGGAGAAGCGAAGGGTGGACGCAGAGCGCTCCAAATCCCGGAATGTCCAAAACTTCCTGGGGCAATATTTTTCCATAAGCGGCCACAATGATCAGATCCGGTTTTTGCCACTTGAGTTCTGCGATGATTTCGGCATCGAATTTTTTTGGCTCAAAAACGGCCAGTTTGTTGTTTTCCGCCACCATTTTCACGGCTGATTTTTGCAATTCTTGTTTGCGTCCGATTTTTTTGTCTTCTTGAGTATAGACTGAAACAATATTATAACCGGCGCCGAGCAAATCTTCCAAGATGACCGCCGCGAAATTCGACGTTCCCATAAAAACAGTGCGGAGTTTGATTGGATCTTTTGCCATTTTAGTTGCTTATTTTCTATCAATATACAAAACCCCGTCCAGGTGGTCAATTTCATGTTGGAGGGCGCGTGAGAACAGGCCATCAGCCTTGATAGTGACATTTTCTCCGTCTTTGTCTACGGCCTTGACGGTTACTTTCTTGTGTCTCTTGACGGGAATAAACTTACCGGGGAAGGAAAGACAACCTTCTTCGCCAGTGTCTTTTTTCCAGGATTTGTAGGTAATTTTCGGATTAATGAGGATGTGTGTTTTGCCGTCGAGCTTGATGATACAAAGACGGACTGACTGTCCTATTTGCGGAGCGGCCAGTCCCAGGGCATTGCCGCTGTATTCCATTGTTTCCAGCATATCAAAAATCAGCTCCCTTGTCTCGGAACTTTTCGGGTCTTTCACTCGCGCGCCTTTTTTGCGCAGGATGTCGTTGGGATAGGTAATGATCGGGAGAATCATGTTAGCATGTTAGCATATTAACATTTTAACACATTGCTAAAATGTTAAAATGACACCGGATCCACGTCAATAATCCAGCCTGGTCCCAGTTTTCTTAATTCCTTCTTCAGTTCCGCGGGCATTTTATCTTTGAATTTCACAACCAGCTGTTTTCGATCGCGGCCGCGAATTTTTGGAACAAAAGCGTTTTCCGGTTCGGTGACGGAGATATCCGGGATATTTTTCAGGATTTCATAAGCGCGTTTCGTTTCGCTTTCCGTTTTTTTGGGGCTGTAGTCCTGGAAAACCAATTTTACGATTCTTCCGAACGGAGGGTAGGCGAGCGTTTTTCTCTCTTCGGCTTCGCGGGAAAAAAACGACTCAAAGTCTTTTTCAGCCGCCATTCTTACCAATTTGTTTTCCGGCTGAAAGGTTTGAATGATGACCGTTCCGGGAAATTTAGCCCCCGGTCGTCCGGCACGGCCGGCGATCTGGACGATGTTTTGGTAGAATTTTTCAGCCGCCGTAAAATCAGGTTGCGTTAGTATATTATCCGTGTCTATTATACCAACCAGAGCCACATTCGGCAAATCCCAACCCTTGGTGATCATTTGCGTGCCGATCAGAATGTCAATTAGGCCGGCGGAAAAATCTTTGTAAATTTTTTCCTGTGTGCCGGACTTTTTGATGGCCTGGCTGTCGAGACGCGCCAAGCGCGCGCCGGGAAAAAGATTTTGAACTTCCTTTTCCACTTTTTGCGTGCCCAATCCCACGTTTTTAAAAACCAGGCCGTGGCATTTCGGGCACTGTGGCGTAATGGAGGTCTTGTAGGTGCAATGAGTGCAGCGATAGTTTCCAGACGCGTCATAAACCAAAGCCCGATCGCATCGAGGACACTTCAAAACAGTCTTACAATTCTCACAAACCGAAAAACTGCTCATGCCTTGGCGATTTATGAATAGGATCGTTTGTTGTTGATATTTCAAAGCGTAGGCGATTTCTGATTTGAGTTTTTTGCTGACGCAGGAATAATTCTTCTCCCATCTTTCCTTTTTCATGTCCACCACTTCAACGCTACTCCCTCTCTTGTACTCGGGAGAGGATTGGGGAGAAGGAAGCGGAGGTAATTCCAGTAATTCAAACTCTTTATTTTTTGCGCGATAAAAACTTTCGATCGACGGCGTGGCTGTTCCTCGCACAATCGGACAACTATGCAACCCCGCCAATTTCTCGGCCGCTGTCCGGGCGTCATAGCGCGGATTCATATCCCAATTCTTGTACGATATATCCTGCTCTTCATCAATCACAATCAGTCCCAATTTTTTGTAAGGGGCAAAAACCCCTTTGCGAGTGGCTATCACGAGCTTTACTTCGCCTGATTGGACTCTCTTCCAATCGGAATAGAAGCGTCCTCTAGATATATTACTGGAGAGGACCGCGATTTCTTCCGTTTTAAAATAATTTCCGTAGCGTTCGACGGCTTGCGGGGTGAGTGTTTTCTCAGGCAGCAAGATTAAGAATTGAAAATCAGGATCTTTTTCTCTTAATTTCAAAATGGAATGAATGTAGACTTCCGTTTTCCCCGAGCCGGACGGACCAAAGAGGAGAAATCGTGGAGCGTGGAGCGTGGAGCGTGGAGCGCTTGTTATTTTCTTAGCCGCTATTTTCTGGTGTTTTGTTAAAATTATTTTTTTCGTATTTACGTTTCGCGTTTCGCGTTTCGCGTTTCGCGCCTTCGTCCGCGCCGGCACGAAATTTTTGAGAACGATCCCGAGCGGAGAGAGGTAATAGTCCGAAATAAACTCAGCCAGTTCCAACTGCTTTGCGGTGAGAAAATTTTCTTCAAAGACTTTCTCAATTTTCTTCAGTTCAATGTTTCCAATTCTTGGGAAATCTTTTTTCGCGCCGAGTACGATTCCCTCGATTTTTCGTCCGGAGAAGGGGATAGTTATCAAAGTGCCGGCCGATAATGACGTATCGGACAAATAGGAAAAAGACTGATTGTGCGTCAGTGAAATTCGGGTCAACGGCACAATGTCAATAATAAATTTGTTATTTTTAGCTTTCATTGATACCATTATACCAAGACGAGAACCTAAGCGAAAGGAGGGTGTGTCGTGAGGGAGTTCTTTTTTCGGGTAATATTTCCGGTCTTAGTGGTAGCCGTGTTTTGGATTGGTCTTTTTGTTTATATCAAGAAACGTCCAAAATCTAGGGTTGGAAAGTTTTTCGGAGGAAAACTGTTTTAGCCAACTTGGATATGTCCAAGTAACGCGAGCGGAGGAATCAAAGGATCCTTCGCTTTTTCTTTTGCTTAATTATTGTATATAAGTTACTATTATTTACATGAAACGCAAAATTTTTATCAGCATCAATATCCCTGACAAAATCCGAAAAAGACTGGAGAGAGCCGTCGAAAAGTGGCAATCTTTGCCGGTCAAATGGACGCCGGAAGCCAATTTACACGTGACATTGGTGTTTTTGGGTTATGTCGCAGAAGACGATGTCCCAGGCATTTGCGCGCGAGTAAGAGAGACCGCTGAGAAAAGCGATATTTTTGACTTGGAATTTGACCGGATCGAACTTTTTCCGTCAGCAGAGACTCCGCGAATGGTGGCACTCACCGGCTCGGCCAGCGAAGAACTTAAAAACTTGGTGAATGGCATCGAAGAAAGTTTAGAAATATCCAGCGCGCCCAAAAAAACTTTTCGTCCGCACATTACTTTGGGCCGAGGCCGAAAATATAAATGGGAAGCTTTGGAGAATAAACCAACTATCTCGGAAAAATTTCCGCTGACTCTTCCTGTCGAATCGGTCGAAATTATGGCCAGTGACTTCGGAGCCAAGGGTCAGGAATATGCCATTTTGGAATCCTGCACGCTAAAATAATATCTTTCCATATAACCACATATGGACATGTTAGATGAAGATTCGAGAAAAAATATTCTCGGGGTGAAAGTTGATAATTTGAGCAGATTGGAGATTTTGGCGAAAGCGGAAAGTTTTTTAGGTGAGTCTAAACTTTATCAGATCGCGACTGTCAATCCGGAATTCATTTTGGAAGCGGAAAGGAATGATAAATTTCGGGAAATATTAAATTCCTGCGATCTTAATGTCGCGGACGGAATGGGAATTCGGTTCGCTTTTTGGCGCTATGGAAAACGCCTGAAATGCCGGATGGCCGGCGTGGATCTGATGCTGGAAATAATGAAAATGGCCGAGAAAAACAATCTTTCCGTTTTTCTGGCTGCCAATAAAGACGGGCTTTCCACCTGGCTCGAAACCCGCGAAGCGATTTTGAAAATCCACCCAAAATTAGATATATCCGGCGCGGATTTAAATAAAGCTGATTCTTTATACCAAATACCAGATACCAAATACCAGATACTTTTTTGCAATTTCGGCGCGCCGCATCAAGAGCTCTTTATCAATAGCGTAAAAAGTGATACAATCAGACTATCAATGGGCGTCGGCGGCGCTTTCGATTTTCTCACGGGAAAAGCGAAGCGCGCCCCGTTGTTTTTGCGTCGACTGGGACTGGAGTGGCTCTGGCGATTGATTCTTCAACCCTGGAGAATAAAAAGAATTTTTAACGCCGTGATAGTTTTTCCAGTGAAAGTAATTTTATGCAAAGAAAAATAATTTTAGCTTCAAAATCTGAAAGGAGAAAGTCCTTGCTTGAACAAATCGGGCTGGATTTTGACGTGCGAGAAAGCGAGTATGAAGAAGATATGAATGCGCTCGATGATCCATATGAACTTGTAAAATTTTTAGCATTGGGAAAAGCGCAAGATGTGGCAAAGCATTATAATAATGAAATTGTCATTGGCTCGGATACCTTTGTTTTTTTCAACGGAAAGTTTATTGGAAAACCGAAAAATGTCGAGGATGCGAAAAAAATATTGAGCGACTTTTCCGGCAAGACGCATAATATTGTTACCGGATTTGCGATTATTGATACAAAAACAGGAACAATCATCAATGATTATGGCGAGGCAAGAGTGACTTTTCGCGATTTGACCGAAGAAGAAATCGATGATTATGTCGCGACAGGCGAACCAACGGACAAGGCCGGAGCATATGGCCTCATGCATCGCGCCGCGGTACTGATTGAAAAAGTTGAGGGAGATTTTTATTCCGTGATCGGCCTGCCGCTTAATAAGATTTTTGTCGAGCTAAAAAAATTAGGAGTTAACGCATTAAAACCATGAATAAAACACGCGTCAGATTCGCGCCGTCGCCGACGGGGTTTGTGCATATCGGAAGCTTGAGGACAGCCCTTTATGATTACCTTTACGCCAGACACACCGGCGGAGATTTTGTGTTGAAAATTGAAGACACCGATCAGAAAAGATTTGTTGAAGGGGCGGTGGAAAATTTGATAAAATCGTTAGGCTGGTGCGGTTTGGGCTGGGACGAAGGCGTTTTTCAGACGGCAGAAATCAAAGATGACAAGATTCCGGTTTACGTGTCCAAGAATTATAAAAATATTTTCGAAGCAGGGGAGTATGGACCATATATCCAATCGGAAAAGTTGGAAATTTATAAAAAATACGCCGAGCAATTGGTTGCCGACGGGCACGCCTACTATTGTTTTTGCGGACCGGAAAGATTGGAGGAATTGCGGAACCAACAAGCGGCCGACAAAAAACCTCCGATGTATGACCGCTATTGTTTGCGGAATATATCTCCAGAGGAAGTGAATGAGAAATTAAAAGAAAATTGTCCGTATGTGATCCGTCTCAAGATTCCGGAAAATGAAACGATTGAATTTGAAGATATGGTGCGAGGCATTGTGAAATTCGACACCAATCTTGTTGACGACCAGGTGCTGATGAAATCGGACGGCTTTCCGACCTATCATCTGGCCAATGTCATAGACGATTACGATATGAAAATCACCCATGTCATTCGGGGCGAAGAATGGCTGTCTAGCACGCCGAAACATTTGCTGTTGTACCGATATTTTGGCTGGGAAGCGCCAAAGTTTGCCCATTTGCCACTACTTTTGAATCTTGACCGCTCTAAATTATCCAAGCGCCAGGGCGACGTGGCAGTGGAAGATTATATCAAAAAAGGATATTTGAAAGAAGCTATCATAAATTTTGTGGCACTCTTGGGTTGGAATCCTGGCTCGGGCGAGACGCAGGAAATTTTTACGCTCGACGAATTAGTTGATAAATTCGATTTTTCCCATGTCCACAAAGGCGGCGCGGTTTTTGACATCAAAAAACTGGATTGGATAAATTCGCAGTGGATAAAAAAGATATCGCTTGATGATTTATATCAACGGGCAAAAGAATTTTTCGAACAAAAAGATTTTTATACTAATGCGAGCGAAGATAAAAAGACAGAAGAATACATGAAAAAAGTTTTGACGGTTGAGCGCGAGCGTTTGCAAAAATTGTCCGAGGTGGGGGAGGGGAATGGATTTTTCTTCACCGACATCGATTACGACAAAGAACTCCTGCGCTGGAAAGGGCTTGAGGATGAGAAAATCCGGGAGTCTCTTGACGCGTCTGGGAAAATAATGGAAAATATAACGCACGAAAATTGGACGCGGGAAAATCTGGAGAAAAACCTGATGGCGGCGGCGGAAAAATATTCAAACGCGGATGGAAAACCCGATCGCGGCCGTCTGCTCTGGCCGCTGCGGGCGGCGCTCACCGGCGAGAAAAAATCTCCTTCGCCGTTTGAAGCGGCTTGGGTTTTGGGAAAAGATAAAAGTTTGAAAAGAATCAAAGATGCTTTGGAAAAGATATAATAAAATGAAAAACATTCTTAAATCCATAGTCCTTTTGGCTAGCATTGCGCTTTTGACCGTTTTTAATTTCGGGAAGACTGAGGTGGCTGGCGCCAGTTCGGTCAGCTGTTCGCAAGCTTGTCAGGCGGCTCATCCGAATGATTCCAGTGCAGAAAGCCAGTGTGAAAGCGCTTGTTCGGATCAAAATGATTGCTCTCAACTGACCGGAGACGCCCAAACAAATTGTGAAAAGCTTGATCAACAGCGGCAGAACGCTTTGAAATTACTCCAATTGAGCGGGAAAACTTCCAATCTTTTGAATGATCAAATTGATTATATAAATCAGCAACAGACCAACACGCAACAGAATCTCGCTGACGTGAAAGGCAAAATCTCTGACCTTTCCAGCCAGATAACTGATCTCCTTGGCAGTATCTCTGATAACGAAAAAACCATTACTTACCAAAGAACAATTCTGACGGGTCTTATGCAGACCTATTATGACTACGACCAGCAGGGACTTTTGAAAATTATGCTGCTGGATCAGAATCTGTCTTCTTTCAATCAAGTTGATTATGTCGAACAATCAGGGAGCAAGGTGTCGGATGTTTTGTCGACCATCCAAAATACCCAAGCTGAGTTGAACAAAGAAAAGCAGCAACTGAGCGATGCTTACGACCAAAGCACCCAGTTGAAAGGTCAGTTGCAAGACAAGCAGTATTCTTTGCAGGCGACTGAGAATCAAAAACAAGCGCTTCTGACTCAGACGCAAGGCCAGGAACAGCAATATGAAAATTTGTTGGCCAATATCCAGGCGGAAAAAAATCAGCTGTTCAATTTTTCCTCGGCGGGAAATCTGGGTGATGTTTTTGCGAGTTTAAAGGATTATCCAACCCCTTCCAATGGCAACTTGGCATCCACGTCTTGGTATTATTCCCAGCGTGATTCACGCTGGGCCGATCAGCGCATCGGAAATTCCGATTCATTGATGGGGGATTATGGTTGCGCCGTAACGTCCATCGCGATGGTTTTTACGGATCTGGGATCCAGCATCAACCCAGGGAAAATGGATAAACAAAAAATATTTTATTACGACCTTATTGAATGGCCGGATTCCTGGAGCGGTGGAATAAATCTGGCTTCTTCCACAAGCCATGGCAACATCAATTGGTCAACCGTCAATTCATATATCAAAAAAAATATTCCAGTCATCGTTCACATTAATGGCGGCAAGGGAGGGCACTATGTCGTCATTACCGGCAAGGACTCACATGATTACATTGTCCATGACCCATACTTTGGACCGAATCTTTATCTTGGCACGTCGATGGCGCTTATGGGAAAATTATTAGGATCTAAAACCAACATTGACCAGATGATTATTTATGCAAACTAAAAAAGTTAGCTAGGTATATATGTCATCATTAAGAAAGATAGCTGAAAAAACGACCTCTAAAATTGCGTTCTAAGTGTTTTTATCTGGTTGGACATATGTATATGTATCTAAAAAGATTGTTTGTTTAAGCCTTTAAATAATATTAATAGTCGCAAAAGTATCATTATGCGACACTGTTAATATTTCTTCTTCTCTTCTCCAATCAAAAAACCGACCCTTAATGACAATCGGTTTTTTGTTTTTCTATTTTTTATTCTTTGAGCGGTAGTCCTTTATTGCTTCGTGCAGTCCGTCGGCCGCCAGGTTTGAACAATGCATCTTTATCGGCGGCAAACCTTCCAAGGCGTCGGCCACATCATCCCTGGATATTTTCATGGCTTCGCCCAAAGTTTTTCCTTTGGCCAAATCCGTAATCATAGATGAGGTTGCAATGGCGCTGGCGCAACCCAAGGTCTCAAATTTGATATCTTGGATGACTTCCCCATTCTTCAAATTTTTTACTTTAATGTATATCTTCATGAGATCCCCACAAACAGGATTACCGACCATGCCGACCCCGTCGGCATTTTTGATGGCGCCTTGGTTGTGCGGATGCGTGAAATGTTCGATGACTTTTTTGCTGTACATATAAGTTTAATTATTTTTCTGATAATAATCTTCTAATACATTCCCTGAAACTTTCCGGAGTTGTCCGACTATTTTTTTTAATTTAGTTATAAATATATTAATCTCCTTCTTGGTGTTGTGCTTGCCTAAAGTAATACGCAGCGAGCCGTGAGCTTGTTCGGGTTTCAAGCCGATGGACAGAAGCACGTGGGATGGTTCAAGCGATCCCGACGAACAGGCTGAACCGGTGGACGCCGCGATTCCCTCGGCTGCCAGCATCAAAAGCAAACTCTCCCCTTCCACGTTCGAAAAAGAAAAGTTGGCGTTGTTCGGCGAGCGTTTTATTTTTGATCCGTTTAATTTTGTGTCGGGAATTTCTTTCAAAACTTTTTTAATCAGGTAATTTCTTAAGGCTATTATTTTTTTATTGTTCTTTGTTCGCTGTTCATTGATCATTGATATGGCCGCTCCCAATCCGACGATTCCCGGGACGTTCAAAGTGCCGGCTCGGAGCGTAAATTCCTGCTCTCCCCCATCTTGGACGCGTTTTATGGCCGTCCCTTTTCGGACGTAGAGCGCGCCGATGCCTTTTGGTCCATAAATCTTGTGGGCTGACATGGACAATAAATCCACGCCTAATTTATCTACATTGCAATCCAAATAATTCACCGCCTGCGTCGCGTCAGTGTGGAAAATAATTTTTGATTTACCTCTGCAGTTTTTTAGTAATTTGCCAATTTCCGCGATCGGCTGCACTGTGCCTATTTCGTTGTTGACGTACATTATCGATGCAAGAATGGTAGTTGGTTTTAGGGCGGCCTTGACGTCACCGACACTAACTAATCCATCGTGATTCGGTTTAATGTATGTCACGTCCGCCAAGCCTTCTTTTTCCATGGCGTGGCAAGCTTCCAGAACGCAATGATGTTCGAATGTGGTTGTGATAATATGCGGCTTGGCAATTTGCGAACCCGGATCCATCTCGCGCGAATTGGCGCGAGTATTTTTATAATAGGCCTACACCGCGCCCTTTATCGCCAAATTGTTGGATTCGGTGGCCCCGCTGGTAAAAATGATTTCTTTTGGATCCGCGCCGAAAAAATCAGCCGCAATTTTTCGCGCTTTTTCCGCTGCCTTTCCCGCAACTTCCCCAAAGCCGTGGAGCGACGAAGCGTTGCCGTATTTCTCGCTAAAATACGGCAGCATAATTTTCAGCACATTTTTGTCCACCATTGTGGTCGCGCCGTGGTCTAGATAGATTTTTTGCATAATAAAAAATTATTTTATTAAATCGCTCAATTTAATTCCGTATAAAGTCTTCTTGATTTGTTCGCCTAGCTTCACCCAAACAAAACTCGACGGGCACTGGTGGATCATTTTGCAATTGGTGCCATAGCATTTGACGGCGATCGGTCCTTCGGTAGCTTCGATTATTTCTCCCACTTTTATTTTTCCCGGGTTCTTTGCCAAAATATAGCCGCCGTTTTTTCCTTGGGTGCTTTTGACGATTCCCGCGCGTCTTAAATTACCAATTATCCGTTCCAAATATTTCACGGAAATTTTTTCTTCCGCCGAAATATCTTTTAAATTTTTGATCTTCGGGTAGCTTTTGGCCAGATTGACCGCCGCCCGCAGTCCATACTCCCCTCTTGTTGAAAATTTCATTGGTTTAATATCATACTATTTTGGTATGCTTTAAGTTTAGCAGAGTATGAAATCTTGTCAAATTCCGTCGCTTGATACATAATACCTAATACTTTATACTTAACCTATGCGTATTTCTTACAGTGCTTTTGACACTTACCAAAACTGTCCGCTGAAATATAAATTTCAGGCGATCGACAAGATTAGAACGCCCAAATCCAAAGAGGCGGTTTTCGGGTCGGTCCTGCATGACACTATGAAATTTGTCCACACTCCCGGCATTCTCTCCCCCACTCTAGACCAGGCACTGGAGCATTTCGCCAATCATTGGAATCCGGCTGTTTTTGAAACGCCGGATGAAGAGCGGGCGGCTTTTACGCAAGGCGTAAAGATGATTACGGATTATTATCACAAAAACAATCCAGCTGATTTCAATATTGCCAACTTGGAATCCCGCTTCCAGATCGAGATCGGGAAAGACGGAGACAAACATATCATTTCTGGTATCATTGACCGTATCGACCGGACTGAAGACGGCTGGGAAATAATTGACTACAAAACCACCAAGAAAATGCCGACCCAGGACCGGGTGGAAAACGACATCCAACTGTCAGTCTATCTGCGCGCTTTCCTTTCATATTACCCCGAAGAAGCCAAGAATCTCGACCATATCAAAGTCAGTCTGTATTTTCTGAAGCACGGCGTGAAACTTTCCGCTCAGCGGACGCCAGAGCAACTGGCTGAGATCGAGAAAATATTTTTGGAAACGATAAAACTCATCGAAGAACAAAAGTTCGAACCGCATGTTTCTCCGCTTTGCGACTGGTGCGGCTATCAGAGCATCTGCCCGATGTGGAAACACAAGTTCAAGGAACTGCGGAAAATTGACACCCAAGAAGTTAATGACGCTATCGAAGAATATGTCAATCTGAAATCGGCTATGAGCCTCACCAAAGACCGTATGGGAAAACTTCAAGAAATCATCACGAAGTATATGGAGCAAGAAGGCGTCGAGCGGGTTTTTGGCGAGTCCGGTATCATCGCCCAATCACTTCGGAAAACGTATAAATACGACGAAAAAAAGCTTCGCGAAATTTTATGGCCGCTTCACCATTGGGAGGACGTTTTGAAAGTGGACGGCATCGCGCTCAAAAATATCCTTGGCGTTCTGCCGGTGGCCGCGCGGAAAGAAGTTGAAGGTGCTAAGATAGTCGACAAAGAAACAAAAAGTTTGGTGGTGAAGAAAAAATAATTTTTTATTTTATCACTGTCCCTAAAAACTTCTTTCCTTCTAAAATATTTTTCAGATTATTCAAATTCTTGCCTTCGGCAATAACTACTTCTAAATTAATTTCCTGGGCCAGTTTTGAAGCAACTGGATCAAAGGGAAAATTGGCGCCTGGGTCCCAGCGGTTGCCGACAATCTTCCGGAAATCATTCCAATTTATTTTCTCGATTTTTTGGGCGTCTTTGAATTTATTCGGATCTTTGTCGCAGACGTATTTTATATTGGATAAATTTATTAAAGTTTTCGCGCCCAAGCGCTTGGCTAAGATCGTGGCGACGTAATCGGTTGACCAGCCCGGCCGCCAACCGGCCGCCACCATAATCCCCTCCCCGCTCGCGAAATGTTCGGCAATGTCGGCCTTGGTGTTGGGATTTTTGTTGATGCGCGGATGGGCGTATTGTCTGAAAATAGTTTTTATCAAATGGGCGTTCATTCTCGTGGCGTGGATGCCCAGCCAATCTTGGTCGTCGCGGGTGAGGCGAGTGACTTTGGAAGCGGCTTGGATATATTCCCGGGCGGCGTATCCCCCGCCAGTGATGATGACGAACTTTTTGCCTTTTTTGATTTCGGCCACGATCAGTGCGCGAAAGGCCCGCAAAAATTGCCAGTCGATGTGACTAGGGACGATGAGAGAGCCGCCGAGAGAGATGATTGTGATGTTGTTTTTTAATGTTTGGCGCATAATTTTATAAGTAATCAGGTGAATTTCAAGAGCGAATTTAACATCTGATTTCATTTGCTTAAACTCTTATCTGGCAAGTATCCTTTTGATTTTGCCTCATCCGTGCTGGAAAAGCAAACCCGATTTTCCGGATTGATTCTTTTGGCATAGGAAGAAGTCGCCAGATGGTACATATTAGAATTTTTACTGCCGACGAAAGCGCAATTTGCAGCTGGTGTGGTTAGGCTGGTTGGGTCGGACGGGGCTGCCTGGGGCAAATTTGAGGCCCCTGAGACTATTTTAGAAGTCGCCTCGCCGGCCACAATCTGGTTTTGAGGTGCCGACTGAATAATTAATGGCGATTGACCAAAGTGGGCACCCTTTAAAACACCTCCCTCAAAAGAGATGATCGCCACCAAAACAAATCCCGCGGCCAGAATGATTTTATGTTCGTATTTTTTCCAAAATTCTATTATTCGGGCATGCATATTGACATTATAGCACAAATCAGCTAAGATTGCTTGGTGGCAATATAATAATATAACAAGCTAGCAATATAACAATATGGCACACAGAAAAGCCGGTGGCTCTACCCAACTAGGCCGCGATTCAATTTCCAAAAGACTGGGCGTAAAAAAATTCGGCAGCGAGAAAGTTCTGACCGGACAGATCATTATTCGCCAGCGCGGCACCAAATTCCGTCCGGGCAAGAATGTTAAGCGCTCCGAAGACGACACTCTTTTTGCCATGAAGGATGGCGTGGTTAAATTTTCAAACAAAAAAGTCCGGACTTTCACTGGCAAGCTGGAAGCTAAACGATTTGTTTCCGTAATCGCTAATAGCTAAAGCAGAACGAATTATATCCAATAAAAGCGAATCCTTGAGGGATTCGCTTTTTATTATTAACTGGGTTCAAGAATTAATTGCAATTTTTCTATCTGTAATTAGTTGATAAAACTTTTCTGAGGGAGTGTAAAAATCCAGTGTTTTTCTGGGACGACTATTGAGTCGCCTTTCTGCTTCTCTGATGTCTGCAATGCCGATCTTTCTAAAATCAGTACCCTTGGGAAAATACTGTCTGATCAGGCCGTTGGTATTTTCATTGGTTCCTCGTTGCCAAGGACAATATGGATCAGCGAAGAATACTTTTATGCCGGTATCCTCTGTGAATAATTTATGCTGGGCCATTTCAGTCCCTCGATCGTAGGTTAGAGATTTAGTAAACTTTTTAGGAATTTTTTTGAAGGCTTTGGCAAACGCCACTCTCACCGACATGGCATCTTTCTTTTTAAGCGGTACGATTAGCGTTAATCTTGTTGTCCTCTCGACTAATGTTCCAATTGCACTTT
>JARLIA010000002.1 GCA_031291955.1 Minisyncoccota bacterium | reverse complement strand
TGAGGATATCTTTGAAAATTAGGGTGGGGTTATCGGGTCGCATATGGGATGAGATGATTAGGTGATTAACGCTTGATTTTAGCAAAATCTTTCAATTTTGATAAATCTAGAGTGTTACCTATGTATCTCATCTTATTCAGCCCAATTTGGGAGCCTTCCAGGAGGTCTTTCGAGGGTATGGTATACTTGAATCAATCTAACGCTTAACCCAATGAAACCAAAGAAAAGCTTAGGGCAAAATTTCCTAAAAGACCAGACCGTCTTGGACAAAATTATCCAAGCCGCTGATTTGTCATTGGACGATTTGGTGGTCGAGGTCGGACCAGGAGAAGGAGCGCTGACGAAAGAACTTGTGAAATATGCTAATAAAATCATTTGCATCGAAAAAGATGAGAGCCTGGCGAATAAGTTAGCTGATAATTTTCAATTTTCAATGACCAATGATCAAATTTTAAATTTTAAAAATAAAACGGCCATAATCGCCGGCGATATTTTGGAAATAAATTTGCCGGAGCTGATTGAAAAAAATGATTTCAAAAATTATAAAGTTATTGCCAATATTCCATACTACATCACTTCGCCAATCATCCAGCTTTTTTTGGAAACGAAATATCCGCCGACGGAAATGATCTTAATGGTGCAGAAGGAAGTGGCCCAGCGAATTTGTGCCGGGCCGGGGCAAATGAGCATTCTGGCGGCGGCGGTGCAATATTACGCCCAAGTCGAACTGCTGTTTCACGTCGACAAAAAATCTTTTTGGCCGGTGCCGGAAGTGGACAGCGCGGTGATTCGCGTAACGCATAACTCAAAATGCGTAACGCAGAATGAGAGAAAGAATTTTTTTAGAATAGTGCGGGCGGGATTTTCCGCCAAGCGGAAAACCTTAGCGAATAATTTGGCCAATAGTTTTCAACTGGACAGAGAAATCGCCGAAGAGGCGATAAAAAAAGCCGGTTTGGAACCGAATGTAAGAGCACAAGAATTGAGCGTGGAGGATTGGAAAAAACTGACCGATGCGAAACTACGAATGTAATGCGAATCTACGAAAGAATTTTTTGTTCGTAGATTCGAATGCGTTTCGCAGTTTCGCATCGGTTATAAAAAGACGATCTTCACTAAAATAATTCCATAGGCCGCCACCAGCACCAGCACCCGCCAGAACAATTGGCGGGGTTTTGTTTTTTCGGAATTTACGACCAAGTAGGTAAGTGTCCCGAAAAGAAGAGCCCACCAAAAAAGACGAAGATTGCCGAGAAAAAAGACGCTCAAAATATAAGAAACAAACAAACTGACCGCCACCAACAGGCGGGCTTTTTTTTCGCCTAAAATGACCGGCCAGGTCCAAAGTCCGCCCGCCCGGTCGCCGGCCAGGTCTTTGAAATCCTTGATGGGAAGCGAAATGGTGTAAGTTATCAAAAGCAAAAGAATAATCGACGAAGACAGGGTATGAATAGTCTGTCCGTCCGAGACAAGAACATAACCCAAAAACAAAATCATGAGCAGTGTCACGGCGCTTATGAAAGTGGCAATCACCGGAAATTTCTTGAGGCGCATTGGCGGCGCCGAATAAACCCAGGCCAGGGCCTGATAGACCGCGAGAAAAACAGCAAAAATCGGACCGACAGAAAGACCTCCAAAAACTGCCAGAAAAAAACAGATCCAGCCAAATTGAACGTAGTCAGTTTGCGCGAAAACGCCGCTCGGCAGCGGCCGATCCGGATTGGAAATGCGGTCAACTTCCAAATCATAAATATCATTAACTACCACCGAAGCGATCCAGGACAAGAAAACACTGGCCAGAAGCACCAAAACAGCCAAAATAGAAAAGAAATCCGGCTGAAAATTATTCGGGTACCGCAAAAAACCCAGTCCCATTCCGATGAAAAAGAGACCCGCGTGAAAAACGATCTGGGGCAGGCGCAGATTTTTGACAACCGCCAAAAATTTTTTCCGACTGCCGCGCCAAAAAAGAACCGCTAGCAACAAAAGCAGGCACAAGAAATAAACATAATCCAACTTATACGCCAGTGTATAGCCAAAACTTGGAAAAACCACGCCGAAAATTTTCTCCGGCGCTCCAAAGAAACCGGCAATGGTAAAAGAGCGGATATCGCTCAAGCGCCCCGGTCCGAAAACAAAAACATACGCGTAATAGAAAAGCGACGGGAAAGCGCCCATAGAAAACAAGAGGGAATAGGCGACAATAGCCCCCAGAACGGCTTTCCAAATTTTTTTCGTCGCAAGCCAGACAAAAAACGCGAGAACCAAAACAGCCGCGACAAAGACAATCCTAGTGCCGAAATAAACGATGCCGGACGGCAAATTCCCAAAAATGGTTATATATTGACGGAAAAGCAGTTTCGGATCACTCAAAAGATAGAAGCTCCAATAAATTTGACCGTGATTTTGCAGCATATCGATAAGCGACGGCGCCAGAATAAGCACCACCGCAAACGTCAGCAGATAAGTCAACTTTTGCGGACGGACGGACAAAAGAACGCTTAAAAGCAACCAGAGCAAAAGAATGGCCAGCAGGAAAAAATAAAAATTCTGGAGAAAATTCACGATAGTTTCCGCGCTGGTCGTCGGCGCCGAAAGAGCCAGGACTTGCTCCACGAAAGAACGTAAAAAGATGGTGGCCAAAAAGATGACCGCCCACAAAACAAGATTGAATTTTTTTTCCAGCGCGTCGTGAAGCGCGGCTTCGATTTTCTTCATAGCAACACTATTGTGTCAATTATTCCCAATTTAGCAGTCCCTGAATTTTTAAGCAAACAGTTATCCACAAGAAAATTTTTTGCCCTATTGATAAATAATTTTTTGTGGTATAATTCAGTCAACCAATGAAACTAAAAAACGTCAACTTAACTTTGCTAATTTTGGGCATCTTGATATTTTCAAGTTTTGCTTTTTATGTCTCCGCCCAAGAAGCTTCCACCAACACCGGAAACGCCAACGCCGACCCTGCTTCCACTTCCAGTTCAGACAACAGCGCGACTGACTCGACCGCAGCCGCATCCTCCTTCCTAGACGGAACCACCGACAACGGCAACCTCACCCAGGAATTGGCGGATAAGATAAACGCCCTATCCGACAACACCGATCCCAACTCCCAGCAAGTTTCCCTCGATCAGATCCAGCAAATGGTCGACAGCCTTCTAAATTCACAAGACCAGCAAGTCTCCCTGCCCCAAGTAGACACGAGCACCATCAAAATCGAAAAAGAAGATTATTCCGGTTATAGCAAAAGCACGGCTGAAAAAAAGAAAAAGGAGGATGTGGCCAATTATCTCGCTTCTGTTTTCTATATTTTTGCCAGCAACTCACCCCAACCCATCACCTCAGCTTCCGACACTGCCACCATCATCAGCCAGATCACTTCTCAAATCACCGCGGCCATGGACTCGAGCGACACTTCAGCCCTTGATCAATTGAGCGAGAGCGGCGGAAAAATTTTGGACCAATTGAAAGATGTGCCCGTCCCCGCCGACCTGGTTGATATCCACGTCAAAGCCATGCAATACGCTCTCTATGCCCAGGACTTAGAAAAAAACCTGAAGCCCAACACGGACGATCCAATCGGAGAAATGGTCAACTACTACAAAGTCGAAGCCCTGATTGAAAGCCTGGTTGGTTTTTCCAGTGATGTGGAAACTACCCTCAGCCAATATAATCTCGATTACTCCGACATTCAATCCAAGGTGAAAAGTTACGGCCTTGACCTGCCAAATTTGGACACCTCCACCACTGACACATCAACCGATTCCGGCAGTTAGCATTACCTAAGGTTCAACCTTTGGCTAAGCCAAAGGTTGAACCTTAGGTAACTTGGAAAAAATGAAATTAAATAAATACACAAAAAATATTTCTAAAATAATTCTGGCGGTTTTCCTGGCGGCAATTTTTATTTTTTCTTCTCCGCGAGAAACCCAGGCTGCTCTTTGGCCGGGTGTCGATCCGGAAATCAGCCAAACGCTCACTGCCATCTATAACCATATCCAGGGCACCATCATGGCCACTCTCCAAAAACAAGCCGCCACCACACTCAGCCGTCAAGCCACCAAGTCCATTGCCGGTAAATCCTTGAAATCAGCCGGCTTCATCACTGACTGGCAAGGTTTCCTCTATTCCGATCCGCAAAAGCAAGCCACCACCTATATGAATGACTACTTGAGCAAGATGACCGGCGGCAAAGGCTCCACTACCGGCTACCTCAGTGAGGGCTTTTTGAGTTCGGGATCAACGTCGGGAACCGCCGCTGGCAGCTCTGGCAAGTCCGCGTCCGGACTGGGATCAATCCTGGGGGGGTCCGGTTCCGGATCCACGTCTGCTCTTTCATCTCTTCTTGGCGCCAGCGCTTCCGGCAGCTATCCAACCCAACTCAAACAATCCGCCCAAACCATGATTAAAGCCCAAAATCCGACCCAGATTCCCAAAGTGACCTACCAAGGCGATCCGTCTCAAATGTTCGCTTCGGGCAATTTCCAAAATCTGTTCAGCTATCTGTCGGGCGTCAACAATCCTTGGTCCTTCAATATGGCCGCCCAAAGCGCCTACCAGACCCAACTCGCTCAACTGCAAAAATCAGCTCAGTCGCAAGCCGTCGCCTATTCCGGTTTCAAAGGCGTGACCACCAAAGCTGCCAACGGCAAACAAATCGTCACTAATCCGGGGTCACTGCGCATGCGCGCCGTTTCCAGCGCCCAAAACATCGGCAATAACATTGTGTCCTCCGCCACCAAACCGGAACAGATCATCACCGCCGTAATCTCCCAATTGGCCACCCAAGCCATCCAAATGAGCTTGGGCCAAACGAAGAGCAATGTTAACCAGACAATCAACAACCCGCAAAAAAATCAAGCCAACGCTTTGAGCACCCAAAGTCCAAAAAATTTGTTCACTAGTCTCTTTAAATAAAAATATTTCCGCTTCTCAAGGATGAAACCAAAAACAAACATCAATCACAAAAGAATATATCTGGCCGTTTTATTAGTAGCGGTGGTTTTTGGATTTGGATCCATAAAGACACCCTATGCCAAAGCAGATTCATCCTGTAGCTGCCAATCTTCTAGCGTCATCACTGATGGCAGCATTAAGAACGCCACCCCTAGCAAAAGCGTAACCCTATCTGATCAGGCTTCCGGAGCTGCCTGCGCAGAAGCATGTCAAAAAGCTATTGGCGGAACAGGAGTTCCCGTTGTAACAACTTTTAATGGGCAAGTATATAAAAATACTGATCCAACAAATGGAACAAGCACCGACGGAACAAATCATAATGGAACATTAGGAGCGCCGTCCACACAAATGACAGCAGTGGGCGGCAGCGACATCTGCCCCAACGCGAGCATTTTTCATCCATCCACTTGGTTTGATTGCATCCTGCTTATCGTTTTGTATTTTTTGGGATTGATGCTGGGAGCGGCCGCCACACTGTTCACTATGGCTGTTGACCCGAGCCTTTTCACCACAATCGTTGGCAGTTCAGCTGTTTACACCGCCTGGGCGGATGTGCGCGATATCCTCAATGTGGCCTTCATCATGATGCTTCTTTTTTCCGCTTTCTGCACGGTTTTTGGAATAGATAAATATAATTATAAAAAAATCCTCCTCAACCTGGTCATCATGGCGCTTTTGGTCAACTTCAGCTATCCGATCGCTCTTTTTATTGTCGACGCGGCCAATGTTTTGATGTATTACTTCATAAACACTTTGGGCTTTTCCTCCCAACTCACTAACGTTGGCGCAACACTCGCAAACACCGGCGCACTGGCAAACATAATCAAGCCTGTCGGGAGCGCGGCAACCAACACCCCCTTCCTTCTGGCGGCCGTTATTTTTGTCTTTATGTTCGTGGCCACCCTTTTGATAGTCGGCATCCTGCTTCTTGTTCGGATTATCGTCCTGGCCATCTTGGTCATTTTTTCCTCAATCGCTTTCGTCGGCTCGATCGTACCCGGCCTTTCTTCCGAAGCCGGCAAGTGGTGGGGCAAACTTTTCAAACAGGCTTTTTTCGGGCCGATCATGGTTTTCATGATCTATCTCGCCCTGGCTCTCATGCAATCCATGAGCACTTCCGGAGTCCTGACCAAATTCAATGCGGCCGGCCAAGCCCAAGGCGGAACATTGGGACCATTCATAGGACCGATGGCCTTTTTCTTGCTCCCTATCACCATTCTCTGGGTCGGCCTGGGCTTCGCCCAATCAATGGGCGCCGTTGGTGCCAGCGCGGTGGTGGGGAAAGGAACAAAATTCATGAAGGGTGTGGGTTCATGGACAGCCAAAGCGCCAGGAAGAGCGGCTGGATGGGGATTCAAGAAATCTGGCATTCCGGGTGGCGTAAAGAAGAGTTGGGACAGATCCTATTTAGGTGCCGAACAGACAAAGAAGAGGCAGGAAAAAAGAGATAACTGGGTTTATGGCAAGTTGCCACAAGGCAACGTGGATCATGAACAAGAAATGAAAAAGAAAGCGGAGGAATATAAAAAAGAAAACGAGTCTGAGGTAAGCCTAAAAAAGAAAGCAACCGCCGGAGACCTGGGAGCTGCTTACAGACTAGCATCTGACGGAAAAATTGATCTTGATACATATCAAAGCACGATGGCCAAACTCAGCACCATAAAAGGCGGGGATAGTTTAGTTAAAGAATTTGAAAATAAAACCAAGGAAAAAAATATTGATATTGTAATAAATTATAAAATTAACACTACCCCTGGAGCAAAGGGCAACACTGACACAGAAGTTAAGATTGCGAAAGGCTACTTTGAAAACCTAAGTCCGGACAAATGGAAGGACCAAAATATAAAGAATATCGTTTCCGATACTGCAATGATGCAAGCGGCTCATGAAATTTATGAAGGTATGAGCTCTAAAAACAAAGACAAGACGACTGATAACATGAAGGGAGACAAATACATGAAAGGAAAAGACAGTATTTGGTAGAAACAATAAACCAATATGGAGTTTTCCAGGCTTAACAATGATATCCAAATAAGACACTGCACCATCCCGCAGCATGTTTCGGTTACCAAAAATCCGAATGATGAAACTACTGAGCAAGTCATTGCAAGACAGGATAAATTTATAACCTTACCAGATCCAATAAGAGAAAAATTATCCTCTTCTGAGACCGGAATCAAGATTCAGAGAATTGGAGGAGAATATAATTTAAACCTTTTGCAATTGGCAGACATTGCCAGAGCTGTTCGCAGTTACTATTTTGGCGAAGTTCAACTAGAAAATTTTCCGCTTATTCTATCAAAAGAAATAGGTATAACGCAAGCAACTGCGAAAGAAATATCTGATATCGTTATCCAAAAAATCATAAACGACAGATCGCAACAAATAGCCTATGAAGCCCAATTCGCCAGACTGACCATTTCTGACGCGCTCAAAAAATTTCCCGACCTCGGCGAACAGCCGGTGACTTCCAGTCGCATCAACATCAAAAGTTTTCCCGATCCGGTGCGGCCGTCAATCAAGAACTGGCTGTTCGATTACACATTCAACATGGGTCACGATTCGCACGACGCCATGGCGCGGGGAAATTATCTTTTCCAAAACCCTAACGCCAAAGCGCTTCTTGCCACCGACCGGCAAAAGCTGGAATATCTTTTGAAAGCCTACGACGAAAACACACTAGTGACGGTCAATGTGAACACGAAACAAATAATGTTCCCGCAAAACGTGGAGCGCAAAACAGGCTCCGCGATACGCGATACGCGATACGAGATTCACGATACGCGATACGCGAATGAACCCGAAGATATTTTTCAAAAGACCCAAGAAAACGAACGGAAATATTTTTCCGGGACTGTCGTTCAAAACCGGCAATGGATAAACCTGCCAAAGGAAACTCCGAGCGCCAAGCCCGCGCCAGCGCCAAACCCAGCCCCAAAACCAATACCGAAACCCTACGAGTCAAACTATAAATTCACACCCGCTACACCAACGGCGGCGGCACCTCAAATAAAAAAACCTGCGCCCGTTCAAACATTGCCCAGCGCCAAAATGGAATTCAGCTCGCCCCACAAAATGCCAGTTGAAAAACAAACACCCGCCGCGCCAAAACCCCAGTCAATTCCGCTTCCATCAAACTCTCAATCAGCGCCGCAACTTCCGCGCCCGCTTCAACCAATCCGAATAGTGCCGTCGGGCATGCGGGGAAGTTTTAGCGAAGAGACAAGCAACAGCACTTCTCCCTCAAAAAATATAGTAAATTTGAAAGAATAGTCACAGAAAATAACCATGGCCCTTTTCAACGTTCCACAATTTATAGATATCGAGGACAAGATTGTCGGACCGCTTACCGCCAAACAGCTCGGGTGGCTCGCCATCGGCGGAGTGATTTTTCTCGTTCTCTGGGGCACGGTGGACACTTCCACTCTCATTGTCACCGGTGTGATCGACGCGGCGGTCTTCGGCGCTTTCGCTTTTTACAAACCCTACAATCAGCCGCTTTTCAACTTCATCATGTCTTCCATCTACTTCAGTTTCCGCCCTCGCGTCTATGTCTGGAGAAGGACTTATGCTAAGATTGGAACAATGCGTCGAAAACCGACCAAAGCTGTTCAAGAAAATATGAATAACAAAAAAAGTTTGAACGGTGAAAGAATAATAGAAATTTCAAATATACTGGACCAAAAATAACTTCATGGAAACCCTTCACTCCGATCAATTAGCCAACAAAAAAACCACTTCTCCCACCCAGAAGTATTTGGACGTGGCGGAAATAAAAGAGGATGTCATCGTCTTGAAGTCCGGCGCCCTGCGATCGGTCTTGGATGTCTCGGCCATAAACTTTGATTTGAAATCGACCGAAGAACAGGAAGCTATCGTCAATCAATATCAGAATTTTCTCAACTCGGTTGATTTCCCTCTCCAGATCCTGATCAGCTCCCGAAAACTCAACATGGAAAACTATTTGGAATATCTCACCGACAAAGAAAAGGGGCAGAAAAATGAACTACTTCGCCTCCAAATCTCCGAATATCGGAGCTTTATCAGCCAGCTTGTCTCGGTTTCCAACATCATGGACAAAAACTTCTATATCATCGTGCCGTTTTCTCCCATCGAAAGCAAAGACAAGAGTTTTTTCGGCAACATCGGAAGCCTGATTAACCCAAAAAAAAATGTTTTGGAAAAAAGGGAGAATTTTGAAACCTACAAGAGCCAACTTTTCCAAAGAGTCGACCACATCATCGCCGCTTTGTCCGGCATTGGACTGCGCATCGCCGTTTTGAAAACCGAAGAATTGATCGAGCTGCTGTTCAACTCATACAACCCGGCCGTTTATAACGCGGTGGAGTTGAAAGATGTAAGCAAGCTGGAGATCAAATAAATTTTTGTATTTTATCATGCTTAACCCCTTTAAAAAAAATAATAGCTCAAAGCTGGCGGACGAAGTGCTTGAATCAGAACGCTACTACCAGGAAGGCGTAGCCAAGCTCAACGATCTTCTCGCGCCGGCCGCCATCAAAGTTTCCCCAAGATACATTCGGGTCGGCGAAACGCTGGCGGCGACAATTTTTGTCATCGCTTATCCGCGGTTTCTCCACAGCAATTGGTTTTCGCCGATCATAAACATCGACATGCCGATCGACATCTCGATGTTTGTCCATCCGATTGACACCTATGACGTCCTGAAAGACTTGAAAAAAAACGCCACCCGGGTCGAGTCGCAAATCCATATCGAACAAGGGAAAGGGTTGGTGCGCGACCCGGCCTTGGAAACTGCCATGCAGGACATTGACGAACTGCGCGACAAGCTCCAACAGGGCACGGAGAAGTTTTTCCGCTTTGGTCTGTATGTTACCGCTTACGGCGAAACAGAAAAGGAACTTTCCGATCTGACCCGCTCCATCGAAGCCATCCTGGAAGCGCAACTGGTTTATGTCAAACCGGCTGTTTTCAAATCCGAACAGGGCTTCAATTCCTGTCTGCCTCTCGCTAATGACGAGCTGGACGTCGGAACTTCCATGAACAGCTCGCCCCTTTCCACGACTTTTCCGTTCGTCTCATCCAATTTGTCATCCAATACCGGCATCCTTTATGGCATCAACCGCCACAACAACAGCCTGGTTATTTTTGACCGCTTCGGCATGGAAAACGCCAACATGGTCATCTTCGCCAAGTCCGGCGCCGGTAAAAGCTATTCAATCAAGCTGGAAGTTTTGCGCTCCATGATGCTGGGCGTAGACGTCATCATTATCGATCCGGAAAATGAATATAAACACTTGGCCGAAACGGTCGGCGGAACGTTTGTCAAGATTTCCATCAATTCAGACAATCATCTCAATCCTTTCGATCTTCCGCACGTCCAGGAGGATGATGATCCGCAAGACATCATCCGGAACAACGTTGCCAGCCTTCTTGGTCTGCTCCACATCATGCTCGGCAACATCACGCCAGAAGAAGACTCCATTCTCGACCGGGCCGTCCGGGAAACCTATGAGGTCCGAGACATTACCCCGGAAGCCAATTTGAACGCCATTCCCAAAGATTCCTTTCCCACCATGTCCGATCTCTACCAAATTCTGCGCTCCATGGATGGCGGCGAAAACCTGGCCATCCGCTTGGAAAAATATACCGAGGGTGTTTTCTCTGGTTTTATGAACAACACCACCAGTATCAAAATCGACAACCAACTGACGGTTTTCAATATCCGCGATATGGAAGAGGAACTGCGCCCGGTGGCCATGTATATGGTCATGCAATTCATCTGGAACGAGATGCGGAGCAACATGAAAAGAAGATTGGTCCTGGTGGATGAAGCTTGGGTCATGATGAAATATGAAGACGCAGCCTCATTCATGTTCGGGATTGCCAAACGCTGCCGGAAATATTACACCGGTCTCACCACTATCACCCAGGACGTCAACGACTTTCTGACTTCCCGCTACGGAAAAGCCATCGTTACCAACTCATCCATTCAGCTGCTCTTAAAGCAAAGTCCGGCTTCCATGGATGTCATCAGTGAGACGTTCTATCTGACCGACCAAGAAAGATTTTTGCTTTTGGAATCCGGCGTGGGTGAAGGAATTTTTTTCGCCGGCACCAAGCACGTGGCCATCAAAGTGGTCGCGTCCTATTCCGAAGATCAAATCATTACCACCGACCCGGCTCAGCTTTTGAAAATCGAAGAGGCAAAGCGGGAATTTAAGGAAGAATAAATTTCTATAATGGCTTAACTAAAGAAATGGCAGAAAATCAAAAGGAGGTGAATAAAAACAGAGTCTCTTGGGCTGATCAATACTGGCCAGGAAATGGTGGTTATTTAAAAAGAAAGCAAGCCCAAAAAGAAGCTCGCGAGTATGACCGGCAACATCCGAGTTTTTCAGATCAATACAATCCTGCTTTTAGCCGTTCACATAGGAAAGAAGCGCAAAAACAGGCTAGCGAGAATGAGCCCCTTCCCACAAGCGTTGGTTACGCCGCGGGAAAAAAATACCAGCAAGACATGGAAAGACAACAGGCACTTAGCAAAGTGCGCAATGAAGCAAGTCGACTGAAAACGACGGGAGCAAAAAAATCAGAACAGAAAAAAGCCGCACAGGGAGTTGCCATCTCCAAAAAATTAGCCAAAAACATTAACCCAGTTGGAGCGCTTTCCTTAGCAATTAGAATCAATATTTTTACCGATTGGACCTACGGCATAGCCATGATCGCAGCTATGCTAAAAGACATCCTGGATATTGTGGAAGCGAGCGGAGTTGGATATATGTTTGTAGTTATCGCGACTTTTCTCTGCACGATTTTTATCGCGATGATGCTCCTTCTTGGTGATATGCTAAGCGGCACCTCTAACCGAAAACAACGAACCGCTCTTAAATGGCTAATATTATTAATCGGAGCATGTGTAGAACTCATCCCGGGCGTAGACGTTCTGCCGATGGAAACTCTTATTGTTTTTCTTGTCTATATTCTGACCCTAATTGAAAGGAAAGAATCCGCCCAGGAGCAAAAAGCGCTAGTAGCATAAAAATTATCCCATGAACATTTCCCAAACTCAACGCCTCCATCAAAACAAAAAATTGCTCCTGACTTCGACGGTGATTTTGCTGTGCCTTCTTTTGTCCGCTTTTTTCCCGACTGATAATGCTGTCGAAACCATCTCCCGCAGTCTCATTTTTCTTATCGCACTTCCTTTGCTTTATATTAAACTGATTCTCAAAAATAATATTTCCCTCTGGGGTTGGAATTTGCAGAATAAAAAAAGCGGCCTCATTTGGGGACTCTTGGCTTTTCTTTTGGGCGCGGTGATTTTTTATCCGCTCACTCACTGGACAGTTTTTGTCCAAAACTATTCCATCGATCCGCTGGTCGCCAGCAGTTTTTGGTTTTTTGTTCTTTATGAGCTCGTTTTTTTCAACATTTTTTTCTTCGCCCAAACTTTCTTTTATCAAGGATTTGCGATCTATGCCTTCCGCCGTTTCGGCGCCTGGAGCATCGCCATCCAGGCCGGAATATATTTCGCTGTTTTGGGGCTGTCTGGATCCTTCACCTGGCAATCAGCCCCGCTCATTTTCTGGGCGCTGGCCGGCGGTTTCGCCGCCTATAAAAGTCGGTCATTTGCCTACTCGTATATTTTTGGATTATCGTTTATAATAATGTTAGATGCGTGGATGATCCACCTCGTTAAATAAAAAGCAATGAAAACAAAACTTAAAAAAATACCGACAAAATTAAGTCTGTTTATTTTTGTAATTTTATTAATGGCCAGCACAAGCGTCCGTCCCGCCTATGCTTTTGATTTAACCAGCATATCCACCGGCCAGATCCAGAACATCGCCCTGGCCGTCTTGAAATATCTTATGGGCAGTTTTGGTGTCAATCAACCCGCACTGAAATCCGAGATTCAGACCGCCAACGTCGCCCAAAACAAACAAACGCCGCCACAAGTTTCTTTGAGTTTTGATCCGGCCGATCCAGTGCCGAACCAGGAGGCAACCGCTCTGGCCACCCCATCCTATTTTTTGAACGACACCAATAATTTATATTTCACCTGGTACATCCAACATCATAACGGTGACGGCATCAAAAGCCGCTACGACCAGACCTTGGGGAAAAATATTGATTGCGACGGCCAGGGAAATTGCGATCTCAACGGCGACGGATCAATCGATATCGAAGATTATAAGATCGCAGCCATGCGCATGATTGCCTCGAATGATTTTGACTGGCAAAACGCCAACTATTCCAAACAAACCGATCATGCCGGATACCAATCTATTTACGGCGGCAATGACCAGGGCGGAAAAAATACCTATTGCTTCGTTTATGACGATGTTAGTGGCAATGAATACCAACTGAAGGGTGGCAATGGCGGTTGCACCAAACATCTTTTCCCCGACACAAACGGACGCGGAATAGTCGGGGATAAACATTGGGGACTCGACGAAGAAAAGTTTTGGCACACTGACCCAAATAGCGACGACACAGCCTACACCGGCAACCCCGACGAAGCCAATGTGGCGGGACTTGGCATCGATCAATTCACTTGGGTGTATGAGCCGGGCGACCGGGTCGGCGTGGCTGTGGAAGGTACAGCCATCAGCCCAACCCAAACTTACGATTCATCCTATCGAACAATGTGGGCTTTCCCTAAAAATAACTGCGACCTTTCGCAATTCATTTCTAATATCGACAAGACGACCGGCAGCGGAGACACCCTGCAATTTGTGCACAAACCCAATAGCACCGTTGATGTAACCGTGGATGATATTAATAACACTTGTCTCACGGACAACCTGATTGATCCGGCCCAAGGCGGCGGCGAAGCCCAAAGGTTGGACGTCAACTTGTCCTATTCTCCCCAAAATCCCATGAACGATCCGGCGATGCAAAACGGCGACGAGGTAACTGTCTCTTCTTCCATTTCCAACATGGACGATACCAACCCGGACTATTTTCAATATCAATGGCAAGTTTATGGGTCCAATGATCCCAACCCTGATTCATGGGGCAATCCTATTGGCTTGAGCAATTCCGACACCCAAGACCCCAACGCCACTCCGGCCACCGGGCTAGGACTAGACAGCTTCAGCTTTAATCTTGATTTTCAAAATCCACCGGAAAAATACATGCTGGTTAAGCTGACAGTTACTCAAAATGTTTCCAACGGCATAACCAGAAAGGGGATTGGGACTGTTGTAATGCCCATTTCTTCCACCGATGACCAAATCAGTGCCTATTCCACCACAGTCGCCGATGGAACACCGCCTCAAATTAGCCTGAATACCGACAGCCAACTCTGCACCGACGCAGCCGACGCAGCCATTTGCCCAGTCGCCCAGGATTCAATAATCGGCGTCGAAGTTCCTCAAGGAAAGCTGACTGATTTCCTCTGGACAGTCAATGGTGATCCAGTCACCCTGGTTAATGGTTCAACCACTCAAAGCAATGTGGCCTATTTCCCCATTCTGGATGACAGCGGAACGCAATATGACATTAATCTGGCTGCTACAGACATAACCACTGGCGATAAAGTAAATTTGACCAAAGTTTTTGAAGTGGCTGACCCAGCTGCCACCATCGCCTCAGTCAACAACAACATTCTCCAACCGGTTCTTTTGGGCTATTACGTCGACCTAAATGGAAAGCTGTGGCCGGATTATAGCGATCAAAATTTTCAAGGGTTGACTGGCACAAATTTGAAGTTGGAAGCCAATTTCGACGGATTTGCTCCGCCCGCTGGAGCTTATACTTGGTATGTTAACAACGCACTGGCCGGCTCGACTGATGACACCACCGGCTCTTCTGTCGACCAAAACGGAATCTTGAGCCTTCCAAGCGGAACGACAGATAATTCTTATGACGTTGACGTATCCGCAATGTATTATCCGAATATCGCCACCCAAAAAGCACTCAACTACTATTGGAGCGTCCCCATTACTGAATTTTATTCCACCCCGGTAGGCGCCTCCGTCCAAATCAACCTGGCCGACTCTCTCTCGGGACAAACATCCGCCCAAGCTAAAACACCGCCCCAGAAAATCTTAGCCAGTCTCTACACCTCTCTCCCCTCCTATTTGGCCTTTCTTTTCCGCGTGGTTCTGACTATTTTTGTCATCCTGTTCACTTCTGGACTTATTTTGTCTTTTTCCGCGCCATCAGAAAAAGATTAGAGTAAAAAACATGAAAAGAAAATTTTTATTCATCCTGTTCCCAGTCATTTTAGCGCTGGCACCAAGTCTGTGCTTGGCCAACTACAGCTATCCCCTCATGGAAGGTATTCCGGGTTTTCTGAATGCCGGCCAAACGGCAGATTTT
>JARLIA010000015.1 GCA_031291955.1 Minisyncoccota bacterium | reverse complement strand
CGATACTATTAAGCTTCTCAAAGGCATAGATGCCCTTACTGATTTCTTCGCGTTCCCACGCTTTTAGTTCTGATGTTTTGTTACTCATATGGACTTATCTTAGTCCAGATAGAGCAAATGCAATAATTTCTAGAATCCAGCGTACATGGGCTTGACTTTTTGCCAGTTTTGTGCTAACATTCAACGTTATCGCTTGTATTCATTTATGCGAGCGATAATGAGGCTTTCGACTAATGGTTGGAGCTTCGGAGGCTCCTTAAAAAGTTAATGGTAAATTAAGACGAGGATGGAGGAAGAAATGAAAAAAGTTCTCAGTATCATGGTTATAAGTTTGTCGGCAATGATCATTGCCGGATGGTTAGTTTTCGTCTATTTTCGCCCCATAACCGGTCTTCTGACTTTTGCCGGGCTTCTAGTAATTTATATTACGCTAGTAGTCCGAATCGTCAGGCCGCCCGAAAGGTGGGTCATAGAGATAAATCTCCCTTGGGAAAAAACGACGATCAAGGATGTTTGGGAGCCAGGATTTCATTTTTTATACTTTCCCATAAAACCCATTATGTATGTTCGCGGCATGGTCTATTGCGCCGACAAAACCTTTACTATGACCATGGGCGTGGACGACGGAAACCCCGGCGACAAAAGTTTGGTTGATTTCAATGATTCCGCCTCGGCTGTGGCGGTTCAGATCATTATGAAAGTAATTGATCCTATTAAAGCGACGTATAATGTAGACAACTACAGCAAGGCGTCGCTTGACTTAGTGGAGGGGGCGTACAGAAAGATATTCGCAAGCATGACTCTTGATGAGGCTATGTCCGACTTAGACAGAAGGAGTGACATGGCCAAGAGGGTGTTTGAAGATATCAACGCCTCAATACGGGAATGGGGAGTGGCACTCACCAACCCCGATAAAGAATTGACCATTCTCGACTTTTGCCTTGCGGATGACTTGCTCCAGCAAAGGCAGAAAAAAATAAATGCCGAAAAAGATGCTGCTGTCCAAGTAACAATGGCTGAAGCGTCGAAAAAATCAACCATCCTTACCGCAGAAGGCCAATCGCAAGCCACTATCTTGCTGCAAAATGCCGAAGGCAAGGGAGAAAGCGAAAAAATCCAGCTTCTCATAAGCCAACTCGGACTCACCAAGGAGCAGGCGATTGAGTATCTGCTCAAACTTGGAATGATAGATGCAGTGGGAGGTTCCACGCTTATCGCCACCAGCGTAGATGGGAATCTCAATACGCCCGTCGGACTGGCGCAAACTATGTTTGCCGTCAATGACGCTCAAAAGAAGCAGGGCGGAAAGGATAACAAATGATTTACGGAATAATTTTGGGCATCACTATAATCGCAATCGGCTTCACGTATAATCTGATTCCCTTCTATTTTGTATTGCTATTGGGGGTAGTTTGTATGGGTGTGATTGGCGTAATAAATACGGGGTTGATTGAAAAATTAAAACCCGCTTCAACAACTCCAACTTCAACAACACCAACAACACCCCCTCCTGCCGCGCCCGCGCCAGCCGCACCAGCGCCTTCTTCGGTGACAAGGGTGAATCATCCTTGGCGTTGGGTCTTGGCCGCGTTGATTGTTCTGGGGATATTTCACTTTATCCATTCCGACAAAACCCCGCCGCCTACTTCAAGTAATACTGGCGGCGTGACCATGAGCTCGGCTGAGCTCGTGGCAACGTTTTTCTCGACTGATTTCACAATTCAGGATGTCAGTCGGCTATACACTTTCCCTCCGGGAAGATATGTAGTGGAAGGAAGTAGCGGGTATTATCTTGTGGGCGACAACGAATGTCACTCCATCACAGGAGGTTCTCTTGTTGTGGAACCGGGGCAGATAGTTCGGGCGTTTCAAGTGCAACAGACGGTCAGAATATATCTGCCATCGCAAAGTGATCCAGGCAAGGGCAGACTCATTGAGACTCTCTTGCCAACCGAATACTACGCGTTGCGGGAAGTTAGCCCAACAATCTATTCCTTCCCCCCAGGAAGATACCGAGTGGAGGGAGGCAGTGAATATTTTCTTGTGGGCGACAGGACAATAGAGGGCTGTGGTCGCCCCATAAAAGACGGTTTCATCGAATTGAAGCCAGGGCAGCGGCTTCTCGGCTTCGGATCCAAACAGCAAGTGGTCAGAATCTATCTTCCGCCACATTAAAAGTGGTGGCGGCGGACAAAAAAGGCGGCGAGCTCACGCATGAGCTCCCGCCTTTTTAAATTTCCAAAAATGAAAAATCAGAACGTGGTTGAGTTGGCGGAGAGAGCCGCGTTGATTGCCTGGATGACGATGTAGCCGGAGAGAGCCACAATAATGCCGATGATGGAATATGTCAGATTGCGTTTGGCTGATTCCAAAGTCTTGCTGTCGGTGGCGGCAAAAAAATATTGGAAGCCGGAAATGACAAAAGAAATGATAGCGAGAATGCCGATGATTCCCAAAAGCCAATTGAGAAAATTGGACAGGATCGGCTGGATGCCGCCGGAGGAGCTGGGCAGACCCACGTTCGGCAGGCTGGTTGTGCTGCTGGTGCCGGTGTTCAGGCCCGGAATGGTTTGCGCCGAAACTTTGTCTGTCAAATAAACATTGGCGAGAAATACTAAATAACCGGCATATCCAAAAATTGAAAGAGTGTTTTTTTTAATTTTTTTCATGTGGCTTAGAATTGAGTTGAAGTTGCTCCAAGCAGAGCGTTGACCGCTGTAATGACCACCAGTCCGGCTAGACCCACAATTACACCAATGATGGAATAGGTCATGGCGTTCTTGGCGGTTTCCATTTTTCCGTCGTCACCGGCCGCCGTCAGATATAGGAGGCCTGAAATGACAAATCCAATCACGCCGATGAAACCAAAGATACCCAATATCCAGGACAGCGTGTTGGAAATGATGGTATAGATCGATCCTGACGGCAGACCGAATGCTTTCGCGTTTGTCAGTCCGGTGCTCCACCCGCCGCTACCTGTCGTTGTTTGAGCCAACACAACTGCCGGAGCAGTCAAAGCGAAGACTGTGATCGCCGCCGCCTTTTTTGCAATCCTTGTTTTCATTTTTTTTTGTTATTATATTATACGTTTTGCATTATGCATTACGTAATTTTATTATACCATATTTGTCAAAAAACAAAAACAGCTTTTTTGGAAGCTGTTTTTGTTTTTGAAATTCCAAAAATATTCGCGTTTAGAATTTGCTTTGCGCGCCGAGAAGGCCGTTGGCAAATTGCAGCGCCACGAGTCCCGCGAGAGCTACGATTACACCAATAATGGAATACATCATGGCGTTCTTGGCTGTTCCCATCCTTCCGTCGTCTCCGGCCGCTGTCAGATAGAGGAGGCCGGCAATGGCAAACCCGATCACGCCCACGATTCCGACAATTCCCAATAGCCAATACATTATATTGGAAATGATGTCATAGAGCGAAGAAGACGGCAAATTCGTTCCTCCGCCGGCAGTCGTGTCGAGTTGGGCTGAGGCAATGGCCGGAACAGTCAATGCGACAGTCAGCAGGGAAAAAACGGACGCCTTGAGATTATTTTTCATGTTTTTCATCTTGCACCTCCCATCTATTTTTATTTTTATTTCGACTTCTGTCGTTTTTTGAAAATGTCATGTTACAGCAAACTCGTATCCTAATAAAATATATTTTTTCGGTCAACATTGCGCACCTGGAGGACAACTTGAGTTAGGCGTAAGTCCGGGCATCATAAATCCAGAATCGGTAGCAGCGCTGGAATTAGGAGCAGAAGCAGAATTTACGCCATTGGAGGCGGGTACGGCACTAGTGTTTGACGTCGTATTGGGGATACCTAAACCTGAAGAATTAGTGCTATAAGGACTGATTGATGATGTGGAAGTCTGCCCCCCCATGAGCATCGACACTTGCTGGACGATCACCAATGCCGCCAGCGCCACCACGATTCCGATTATGGCATAGGTGATGATCCTTTTTCCGGTGTCGATTCTCTTCTCGTCGCCGTAAGCTGTGAGATATGTTCCGCCGCCGACAACCAAAGCAATTATAGCAAGGATACCGAAAATTGACAACAACAAATTCAAAGTGTTGGTGGCTATCTGCTGGAGAGTGATCGTGCTGGTTGTCAGGCTTTGTCCGCTTTGCGCGCTGCCACCCAGGACTTGTTTGATGGTGTTGATAAAAGCCGGCGCTCCGAGAGCAATCGCAAGCCCGATGGCCGCTCCGGTCCAAGTTTTTTTGGCCCGGGTGATCATCGCCTCCGATCCGCCCGACATCACATACATTATTCCGCCGATGACGATAAAAAGAACGGCCAAGGTAGCAATGACTCCCATTAAATTATTCAAAACGGATGTGAGCAAAGCGGAAACCGTGTTGAAAGCGATCGGATTGGTGAAGGTTGTCGATCCGGAAGCCGCGCCAGCTGCGCCAGCGCCAGCGGTTGCGGTGGTAGGACTTTGTGCGGTGCCAGTTGTCGGAGAAGTTGTGGTAGTGGGACTTGGTGCGACGCCGGTTGTTTGGGCGGATGTTGTGGTTGGACCAGCGGCGGGCGTAGTGGTTGGGCTAAGGTTGCCGCCGCCGCAGCCTGCTTGACTGCAGTCGCCTGCATATGGAGTGCCGCCGTCCAAACACACGCCTCCTGTGGATGGCTGACATGAAGTCATACAGCAATCCGCCTCCGCGTTATGAGAAAAGAAGAGCGAACACGCAAGTCCTAAAAAGGCAATCAGACTTATGGAAATCATTTTCTTTTTCATTTTTTTATTTTTATCTCCGCCGTTTTATTGTTTTATTCGGCGAAAAAAATTATTGATTACTTACTGTACTATTGGATGTCAACTGTCGCACTCTTTGGGCGGCGGCCTGAATCGCGTCGGAAGTGGTGGTCTGGCCTTTGTTGACCTGGTCGATCATCGAAGCGAAGATTGCCTCGATGGAATTTGGGTCGCTTTCGCGCCAGCTTTTGTCAATCAGGTTTCCGGCTGCGAAAGGCGCCATTTCCGGATCATTGAGCTGAGCCTGGACTAGATCGCGCCTGGCTGCCGGTTGATTGGTGGCTTTTAAATATTGAACTGCCGGATCAAGCTTGTTGTTGGCTTGCTGTCCCATCCCGCCGCCGGAACCTATAAAGGTGCCATCTGGCTTGGTGGTGAGATAGGTCAAAAGTTTCCAGGCTTCCGTCACTCTTTCCGCGTCGGTGGCTGTTGGCGCCGCGTTCGGCACTCCATAGGAACTGCTGGCCGGAATTTTGTTTTTTGCCACGGCATAACCCCAGTAACTGGCATAATCCAATTTTGTTCCGTTTTGAAATTGCGGAATTGGCGCTACGCCATAATTGAGCTTCGGCGCTTCGCTGTTAATGGTGGCCATCTGCCAGGAATAATTGATCATCATGGCTGTCGTTCCTTCCGAAAAAGCGTCAATGGAATAGTGCAAAATCGGATTCCAGGTGTAATAAAGCGAGCCGGCAGTCGAAAATTGGGTGTAAAAATCAAGCGCTGATTGGGCTGGGGAAACATTTTGGCCGTCTGGTTCCGTTATGTAGCTGTCGAAAATCGGCTGGTTGTTGCTATCCACCATTTGGGTTCCTTCCTGCATCATCAAAAGGTTCAAAATGTCTGTCGAGCGGTTAATGTTGTATGCTGTGCCAGCAGCCGCGCCGGATTGGGTAATGTTGCCGAAAGAATCTATCTGAGTCATTTTTTGCACGTCGCTTTCAAAATCGCCCCAAGTCGCGGGTGGCGCGGTGATGCCCGCCTGGTTCAGCAAATCTTTGTTGTAGTAAAGCGCTAAGGAATCCACAGACAACGGCGTTGCGTAAATTTGGTTTTTGTCGACAAAATCAGCGGCCGTCACATCCACGAAATTATCCTGGAATTTCTTTAAGCTTAAAACTTGCGGGTTGTTCGCCGGGGCGGCTACGAGCTTATCCTCAAAGCTGGGCAGCCAAGTGTTGTTTATAACAAAGATATCCGGACCTTGTCCGGAAGCTAAAGCGTTTATAAGCTCTTGCCGGTAAGTGGCTGAATCGAATTTTTTATAAGTAATGCTGGAAACGTTCGGGTCGATTTTTTTAAAATTATCAAAAATGCTTTGAAACGCGGCGCTGTCATCCAGAATGCCCCAAACTTCCAGGCTGACTTTATAATTGGCGCCGGTTTTTTGTTTGCATCCGCAACCGGAAACCAGCAGCAGGCCGCCGATCAAAAGCAAAGCTGAAATTATTTTTATTTTCTGGTTCATGACTTTTTTGTTTTACCGGCTAACTTTTCATTTTTAACTTTTAACTAATATCATCCCCCAATGAAGCTGGCCGGCTTCGATTTCTTTGGCGATCCCCAGTCCGTGTTTCCGGATGATCTTTATCAACTCTTCCCGGGAGGCGCGGGAGTTTTTTTCCGGTCCGAGCAAAAGATCGCCGGCGCCCCATTCTACTAATAAGATATGTCCGTCCGGTTTCAAAATTCTTTTGGCTTCTCCGATGATCCGGCTTTTCTTGTCGTTCTGATAAAGAATGTTGATCATCAAAACCCAATCCATGCTTTCGGCGGCAAGCTTCGACCCATCGCGTTCCTCCAAGTTGGCCAGACGCGCGATAACATTATTCAGTCCAAAGATTCTGGCTTGTCCGCGGACCAGATCAATTTTTTGCTCTAACACGTCAAAAGCTTCCACTTCCCCGTTTTCGCCGACTGCTCGGGCGGCGGCAAAAGTGAAATGGCCGGTGCTGCAACCGAAATGTGCCACCTTCATGCCTTTGGCGATGCCCAGCTCGGCGATTAAAGAATCCGGATTTATAAACCTTGCTTCGTAGACTCCGGTTTTATTTGAAGATTCCATTTTCATTTTGTTTTCTTGATGATATCGCTTGCTTTGATTTTACAACAAAAACAAAAATCAAACAATATGCTTCAGAAGTTTTTTGCGCGGCAACCGACCAGAGCGCCATATTGATATCGCTTCAGAGATTGCTCCGCGATGTTTTTTCCCAAAAAATTTTTTTCAAAAAAGCAAAAGCTGTTTCTGTCAGCGGATTGTTTGGGAATGATTTCGGCGGATTGTTCATTGACGTTTTTCACGCGCGACCCCGGGGGCAAATAAAACGGACTGACGCAATTGAAAGCGTAATAGTCGGACTGGGCGATGATATAAAGAACAATGGGCCGGTTTTGGGTGTAGCCATTGATATCGCCGGCGAGCTTTTTGATAAATTCATTCCGGAGAGGGCTGAAGGGAACAAGCAAATTCATGCCGATAATTGCCGCCAGAGCCGCGTTTTTCAGATAGTTTTTCCGGGAGCGATAATGACGGAAAAACACCAGCAGTGCCGCTATTTCTGCCGCAAGTGCCGCTTCTGATCCCAAGTTGCCAAAGTGGAGAAAGTGAATCAGCGATTCCGGGAAAAAAATGTGCGCTTCTCCAAAATCCGACGTGCGTAGACGGAGTTCCGGCAGGAAATTCAGAAGGGAGCCAGCCGCCAAAAGAAAAAGCGAGATTGGTTTGCTCCGCTTGAAAAGGTAAGCCAGAAATCCTCCGGTCAAAATCGACAGCGGATAATAAACCAGCACCATATAATTCGGCAGTTTGGTTTCCGCCAGTAAAAATGGCAAAAAGACAATCAATAGCCAGCCATATAAGAAGAACCAGCCTTTTTTGTTTTCTTTGGCCCAAGAAATGAATTCCTGGCTGATGACATTTTCCGGATTAAATTTTTTATTTCGAATTGAAATAAAAAAAATTCCCAACAAGGCTGAAGTTAGAATTAAAAATACCCAGATCCAGAGCCCGCTTCGTTCTTCAAGCAGTGTAAAGTAGGCCCAGGGACTGTTGTTCTGCCAGGGATGAGGCAGAATGGGCCGAAAAAATCGGGAAAAGACATGGAAACCGAGATATATGTCCCAAAAAGTCTGGCCATATCGCCAGGTCATGTACGCGTGCCAAGGAAGACTGATTAAAAAAAAGACGCCGAGTCCTTTCCAGAAATAACGCTCTTCATATATATTATATTTTTTTAAAACAATGCTCATGAGAGGAAAAAGCGCCAGTGGCAAAAAACCGACCACGCTTTTGGTCATAACTGAGAGTCCCAAGGAGAGACCGACAGTTAGCCACCATTTAGTTTCTCCGTGAAAAATTTTCCAAATCCCCCAGACTGTCAGAATATCAAAGGTCCCAACCGGAATATCCATCATGGCGGAACGGGAATATAGATGAATAAGCGGGATGGTCAAAAAAATAAAGCCGGAGAAAAATCCGGCCATTTTGCTTTTGAAAATGTCTCTAGCCAGGAAATATAAAATTGCTGTCGAGGCCAGGGAAAAAAGTCCAGGGAAAACGCGGGCCGCCGCTTCTGAAAATCCAAACAATTTGAAAGCAAGGGCGGTGAGCCAAATGAAAAGAGGCGGTTTTTCAAACCACAATAGTCCTTGCCAATGGAGAATCAAAAAAGAATGGCTCAGAAGGCTTTCTCGGGCCACTTGTCCGTAGATTGCTTCGTCTGTTGCAAAGCTGCCGGCGGTCTTATAGAACGCTGAAAAAATACCATAGGCCGCCAGAAACAAGAATCCGGGATTTAATCTTGCAAATTCAAGAATTTTTTTTCTCATCCGGATGTGAAAAATGTTTAGGCCTGACATCCTTATACTATCCGATTACGGTGTTCAATTCAAGCTCAAATCGGAAAGGCGTTTGATTTATTCCGATATTTATTTTAAATTAAACTAGTGTGACACGGAAGCGTGCCAGAGTGGTCGAATGGGGCAGTTTCGAAAACTGCTGTATCCGAAAGGGTACCGGGGGTTCGAATCCCTCCGCTTCCGCCTTCGGTTCGCAGTAGCGAACCTTCGGCGTGACACAGTCCGTCGAATGTTCGCGAAGGCGACATTTTGTCGCATTAAAACTTTACACAAAGCCCATTAGATGCTAGCCTGGGATAAGCAACCGGAACGATTGCGGGAAATTTTATGGCTAGTTTGGGAAACATTTTACAAAACAATTTGTCCTATATTTTTGGAGCATTTCTTCTTTTGCTTGTTTTTCTGATTGTTTGGAACGGCGTTCAGCAAGTTCAACTTCAAAAATTCAAAAAAAGGAATGCCGAGCTTTTTTCCGGCCGGAAAGTCGCCAATGTCGAGGACTTGCTTCTTGCCCATGTCCAAGCGTTGAAAACGCTGGACAAAGATATCCAGGAGTTGTATAATATCTCGAATCAGATCAATCGTCTGGCAAGTCGCGGTTTTCACAAAATGGGCTTTGTGCGCTTTAATCCTTTCAAGGATGTTGGCGGCGACCAGAGCTTTGCCATTGCCCTCTTGGATGGCAAGAGCAACGGTCTCACTTTGAGCTCGCTCTATACCCGGGAAGGCGCTCGCGTTTACGCCAAATTTATTACAGCCGGTCAATCGGAAAAGCATCCATTGACGGAGGAGGAGAAGAAGGCGATTGAAATGGCGATAAGCCAGGATAAGAAACTTAAATAACTTAAATATTCTAAAGAACCTTAGAAAATATATTATGCCAGATACTATCGCCAAAAAAATATCTCTGCCAAGATCCATTACTGTAAAAAAATTCAGCGAGATTTTGAGCTTGCCGATAAACGTGGTAATCACGGAACTCATGAAAAACGGTATTCTGGCCACCATTAATGAGCGGATTGATTTTGAGACCGCCTCCATTATCGCCTCCGATCTGGGTTATGAAGTTTCTGAAGAGGCTGTTGATACTGGGACCGAAATGACCATTGAGAAATTGAACGAGATCATAAAGAAAGAAAAGGAATCCGGTGAAAATTTGAAAAGCCGCCCACCGATCGTTACCATTCTGGGCCATGTCGACCATGGCAAAACGACGCTTTTGGATACTATCCGGAAGGCTAACGTCGCCGCCAAGGAGTCGGGTGGAATCACTCAGCACATCAGTGCCTATCAAGTCAAGAAAAAGGGCCAACTGATCACTTTTGTCGACACTCCCGGTCACGAAGCCTTCAGCGCTATGCGGGAACGCGGCGTCTCCATTGCCGATATCGCTGTTTTAGTGGTAGCAGCCGATGACGGCGTGCGGCCCCAGACCAAAGAAGTGATTGAATATCTTCTGGCTAAAAAAATTCCAACTGTCGTAGCCATTAATAAAATCGATAAACCGGAAGCCAACCCGCAGAGAGTCAAACAAGAACTGGCTGATCATGGAATTCTCTTGGAAGAATGGGGTGGACAGGTTTTGGTTTCCAAGATTAGCGCCAAGCAAAATATCGGGATCGATGATCTGCTGGATAATATTTTGCTCGTTGCGGAGGTGGAAGATTTCAAGGCTAATTATAAAAGAGAACCGCTGGGTATCGTTTTGGAGTCCCATCTTGATCCGCAAAAAGGCCCGGTAGCGACCGTCCTGGTCAAGACCGGAACGCTCAAAGAAGGCCAGGATATCGTGGCTGGTTCGGCTGTGGGTCGGGTGCGTCGCATCGAAGATTTCAAGGGCCAACGCATGAATGAAGCCGGACCATCAGCCCCGGTCAGCATCATTGGCCTCTCAACCGCGCCCAATTCAAATGATATTTTGCAAATGGTGGTGGAAAAAACGGGTGCCCATTCCCGAATGCACACCGGGCGTCTTCAGAAAACCCTCGAGCACGAAGCCCTAAGCGCCAAGACTCTCATGAAAACCATCGCTGATGAGAAAATTCAGAGGTTCAACATTCTTCTCAAATCGGACGTGCAAGGTTCTTTGGAGGCAATTCAGCAGATTTTAGGCGAAATCAAGTCTGATGAAGTGGCTCTTGATTACATCGGCATCGGCGTGGGCAATATTACCGAATCGGACGTGCGGTTAGCCGCCAGCGCCAAGGCGATTGTCTATGGTTTTAATGTCGACACTACGCCGGTTGCCAAACGGATGGCCGAAGCCTCAAATGTAGAGATTAAGAATTATAAGGTCATTTACGAACTGGTAGAAGACATTAAAAACAAGTTAGTTGCCATGTTGCCGCCCATTGTCGAGCGGACTGACTTTGGAAAACTTCAAGTGTTGGCTATTTTCAAAACCGGGCACGGCGATATGATTATCGGAGGAAAGATCTCTTCCGGTAAGATGGCTAATGGATCGCTCATTGAAGTGACTCGGAATGACAATGTGATTGGCAAAGGAAAACTCTCAAATCTTCAAGAAAACAAAGTCAATGTGGATGAGTGTGTCAGCGGAAAAGAATGCGGCGTAACTTTCTTGGGTGAAACGAAAATCAAAGTCGGTGATGTGCTGTTGAGCTATAAGGAAGAAGTAAAAAAAAGAGCTTTGTAAAAATTTAAAATTCTTCATGTCATTACGTATCGAAAAAATCAACGAACTCATAAAGCAGAATATCGGTGAAATTATCCTCAAAGACCTCTCTCTGAAAGAAGGGGTTTTTGTTACGATCTCCAAGGTTGACACTACGGCCGACCTCCGCTATACTCGAATATTCGTCAGTATTTTTCCGGAAAAAGAGATTAGTTATGCTCTGAAGACTTTGACTCGCGAATTGTATAAAATACAGGGAGAACTGAATCGAAAACTCCACATGAAACCGCTTCCGCGCGTTGAATTCAAAGTTGATCTCACCGAATCGAAAGCCGACGAAATTGAAAAACTGCTAAAAGAACTATAACCGGCATTCGTAGATTCGAATCGGTATTATGACAAACTTCGCCAAAGAGTTTCACACTCTAAATTACGCCATCTTAAATTCCGAAAATATTCTTCTTTTCGCTCACTCGCGTCCCGATTCTGACACCACCGGATCTGTTTTGGCGCTCCATGAATATATCAAAAATATCGGGAAAAACGCGGATGTAGCGTGTCTTGATCCCTTTCCTGAATATCTTTTGCCCTTGTCGCAGAATCATTTCGAATATCCGGCCCATCTTGATCTGGCTAAATATGATCTGGTTATCGCCGCCGACTCTGTCGAACGCGGTTTTCACAAAATCAAAGACCAGTTTGGCGAGAAGCCGGTCATTGCCATCCTTGACCATCATCCGGACATCACGCTGACTGGCGACATCAACATTATCGACCCGGCCTTCTCTTCGGTCTGCGAAATTGTTTTCAATTTTTTCGAAAGCCAAAAGATTCCACTCAATCGCCAGATGGCCACCTATCTTATGCTCGGTATCATGGGCGACACCGGCATGTTCCAGCATTCCAATACCACGCCGCGCGTAATGGAAATTGCCTCACAGCTCATGAAACTGGGCGCTCCGCTGGCCAAAATCGTGGAAATGACTTTTACTAATAAAAAAATTTCCACCCTGAAACTTTGGGGAAAAGCCTTTGAAAAAGCCAAGATAAATCCGGAAAACGGCATGATTGTTTCCGTTCTCACTCAGCAAGAACTGGATGAGTGCGATGCCGGGACCGATGACATTTCTCAGGTGGCTGGAATCCTGAATACCGTCCCAGGCACCAAATTTTCCTTAATATTGTCCGAACGGGAAGGCGGTGTCATCAAAGGGAGTCTTCGGAGTGAGGAATATAAAGGCGCGGATGTTTCAAAAATTGCTGCCCTTTTCGGCGGCGGCGGCCATAAGCTGGCCAGCGGATTTGAAATCAAGGGCAAGATAGTTGAAACGGAAGATGGATGGAAGGTGGAATAATTTTCAATTTTCAATTTGCAATTTTCAAACAATTTTTAATTTTTCAATTAAAAACTGGTTTGATAATTCAATCATTGAAAATTGTTTAGAAATTGAAAATTAGAAATTAGAAATTTGAGTAATTGACTTATTGATAGGCATTATGTGTTAAAATAAAAGTGTCCCAGTAAAATAACTTTGCTACTATGAATATAGGTGCTCACGTTTCCATCGCCGGCGGAATCTTCAATGCTCCCGAAAGAGCGGCGGATTTAGGTTGCGAGACGATGCAGATCTTCACCCGCTCCCCGCAAGGTGGAAAAGCGCCAGAATTCACACCGGAAATTATTAAAGAATTTGCGTTTCACGTTGCGCGTTATGTGATTCGCGATACATATATTCATACTCCGTATTACATCAATTTCGCTTCAAGCAATAACCGGATTCGCTATGGCTCAGTCTCTGTTGTCCGCGACGAACTGGAACGAGGAAATCTTATCGGCGCTAAATTTGTCATGACTCATCTTGGCACCGCCAAAGATTTGGGCGAAAAAGAAGCGCGCGAAAAAACTATCGAGATGCTCAAGAAATGTTTAGATGGATACAAAGGAGAAACCAAATTACTTTTAGAAAACAGCGCCGGCGCGGGAGCTATTATCGGCGCTAATCTCGCCGAACTTGCGGAAATTATTAAAGGCGTAAATTCTTCGGCGATTGCCGGCGTGTGTCTGGATACGCAGCACAGTTTTGCTTCCGGCTATGACTGGCGCGATTTTGATAAGACTATTTCCCGGATAGACAAAGAACTAGGCATTGATAAAATAAAACTGTTCCACGCCAATGATTCTCAAACCGAATTTAATTCTCGCCGCGACCGCCATGCCCACATCGGCGAAGGTCAGATCGATCTTCCTGCTTTCAAAAACATCGTGGCTTTCGCCGAAAAGAATGACATCGATATGATTCTGGAGACAGAGCATGATAAGGTGAAGGAGGATATCTCATTACTAAAAAAGTTACGCGGTTAAAATTATGCTTGTAGCTATCATTTCCGACATCCACAATAACACCACTAACCTCGAAAAGGTTCTGCGTTATTGCGCGGAAAAAGAAATTGAAACTGTCATCTGTTGCGGTGACCTGGCTTCAGCCGAAACTCTGGAATATCTCACTGATAATTTCGCCGGCCATATCCACTATACTTTCGGCAATATGGACAACGACCAGTTGCGCGATTTCAAATTTGCAGATGTTTATAAAAATGCCATTTTATATAAAGATTTCGGCGAAACAATTCTTGGCGGAAAAAGGATCTCTTTCGTCCACTTTCCGGAAGACGCGAAACATTTGGCTCTCACTGAAAAATACGATTTCGTTTTTTATGGCCACACTCACAAACCTTGGGAAGAAATGGTTGGCAATTGCAAGGTGTTAAACCCGGGCAACGTAGCCGGCGAGATCTATTTGCCGACGTTTGCGGTCTGGAACACGGGAAATGATAAATTTAGCCTGGTGCGGGTGCATGATTTGAAATAAAAAATTTTATTCATATGTCATCCAAACAATTTCTCCTTGACGAACTGAATAAAAAAATGTCCGCCTGCTCCCAATGCGCCCTCCGCTCTGGTTGCAAGAATGTTGTGCCGGGCGAAGGCAGCGCCGAAGCTGAGGTTATGTTTATCGGCGAAGGACCGGGACAAAAGGAGGATGAGCTGGGTCGGCCGTTTGTCGGCGCAGCCGGGAAGTTTCTCGACGAGATGCTAGAGGCCATTAAACTTAAACGGGAAGACGTCTACATTGCCAACGTCGTTAAATGCCGCCCGCCGGGCAATCGCGATCCTCTTCCCGAAGAAGCTGCCGCTTGTTGGCCATGGCTGCTGGAACAGATAAAAATTATCCAACCGAAACTGATCGTCACTCTCGGCCGGCATTCCATGGAAAGATTTCTACCCAATCAAAAAATCTCCCAAGTGCACGGAAAAGCCATGCGGAGAGAGATCAAGGGCATCGGTAAACAAGTTTTTTATACTTTGTATCATCCTGCCGCCGCGCTCTACAACGGCTCAATGCGCGAGCTCCTCATCCAAGACTTCAAACGCATTCCAAAAATTATCAAGAAAATTCAAGAAGAAAAATAAAATCGCCTCCGAAGCGATTTTTTGCTGTGGGCGAGGCGGGACTCGAACCCGCAAGGCTTTTCGGCCACCAGATTTTAAGTCTAGCGTGTATACCAATTTCACCACTCGCCCGAAGTCTGATTTTGAGGTCCGAAGCGGAGTCGCACCGCTGTAGAAGGTTTTGCAGACCTTTGCCTAACTGCTCGGCCATCGGACCAAATAAAAAATCTATATCTAATACTATCAAAGCGCTCTCGCTTAGTCAACAAAAAACCGGAACCTTAGTTGTTCCGGTTTTGCTATCTGAGAAACCTAGATTAGAAATTTTTTCTTATTCCCGCTCAAGTTGATGAAGTCGTCCAGCTCCTCGATCAGTTTGTTGCTGGTTGATTCCAGGAAGGCCGCTCCTTCCACCCGGCAGCCGGTGGTAGATTGGATATATTTGACCAACGGAATATAATCGCCGTCTCCAGAAACCAAAACAATGGCGTCCAAGCTTTTAGACATCTTGATGGCGTCGACCGCGATGCCCACATCCCAATCGCCTTTTTTGGCGCCACCGGGGAAAATTTGAAGATCTTTGGTCTTGACTTCGTAGCCGACCTTCTCGAGTGCCTCAAAAAATTTCTCTTCCTGTCCTTCGACGGTTTTGATGCCGTAGGCGATAGCGCGGATGAGCTTCCGGTCGCCGACTGCTTCTTTCAGGACCGCGCCGAAGTTGGCCTTTTTGCTGTGGAGGACCTTGGCGGAATAATAGAGGTTCTGAATATCAACCACGACGCCGACGCGTTGTTCTTTGTAAATAGACATAAGTTGATTTAGCCCTTTAAGCCAAGCTTCTTAATCAGTGCTTTATACGCTTTTTCGTTCGTTTTTTTGAGATAATCCATTAGCTTCTTTCGCTTGGAAACCATTTTTAAGAGTCCGCGGCGGGAGTGGAAATCCTTGGCGTTCTTTTTGAGATGCGCCGTCAATTTCTTGATCCGCTCGGTGAAAAGCGCGACTTGATATTCCGGCGAACCGGTGTCTTTCTCGTGCCGGACCACGTCTTTGGTGATCTTGGCTTTTTGCTTGGCGTTGAGAGCCATAGTTTTTTTCGGCCAGACGCCCGTTGCGGGAATCCCCCGGGTAAAACCGGCGTCGGCTAGGTAAGGTTGGTTATGGATTAACGATATAACACAAAAGGTTTTTTGTCCAGGGAGATAAGGCAGGATTCATTTTTTCTCAAACTCCTCCAGCGTTAGACTGGTCTGGCGCAGGATCGATCGAAAAGTTCCAAGGGGAATCTCTTTTCTGCCGGCCGGAACAATGACAGTCAGCGTCGAGTTGCCGGTTTTTCTGAATTTGGCGTGGCTACCCTTTTGGGAAATATAAATAAAAGCCCCGATTTTGCAGGACTTTTATAATTTCAGAAGAGGAATATAGTTTAGGCATGGCAGATGGATAGATTGACCAGTTCCGGCCTTTCAATTTTCGCGGCTTTCGGAACTTTTTTATCTTCGAAATACAATTCCAGTGCTTCATCCAAAGCCGTCAGTGCTTCTTTTTTGGTTTTCCCAAAACTGGAAACATCCACGTTTAAACACTGGGCGACGTAATGTCTCTCTTCCTTCCAAACCACGCTTTTTAGACTAATTTTGCGCATATCATTATGACAAAACTATAGCAAAAAACTTTCAGACCGTTAATTTTCGTATTTTTGTAGAAATAAAAAAGGCGAGCCGCGCAGTGTATGCGAACCCGCCTGAACCCAGTGGTAAAAGAACTACAGGTACTTGCAAAGAATCAATCTTTGCTCCGTGTTGTGCCACCTATCCTCCTGCCTTTCAAGATTAAGGTAGGGCTTTGATTTAGGAGAATAATACATTAAAAACGGATGAGATAAGCCGATTCTCGAGATGCCAATAATTCCTCTATGTTTGTTTGAGCAAGTCCTGACGAATTTAACGTCTCAATCACATAGCAAGATTCAGCCATGTTCAGTATTTTTGAGGCAAACGCGTAAGCCCTGACTCTTTTGAAAACCCGTCCAAATATTTTGGGAGATCCAAAATCCATCGAGCTTGATCGGGATAGAAAAGAAATCGGCGCACGTCCGCGGCGGCCAGCTTCAGGTCAAGTTTAGAAATGATTTTTTCAAGTTCCAAGATCAACTCTTCCCGGTTTTTCACTTTGATTCCTTTTTCTTTCAAGATCGCGTAATTCGGCTCGACGTTTTTTTGCGCCAAAAACCAGACCAGATCATAGAAATCGCGGCCTTTTTGGTAGGGACGCAATTTCAAAGCCAAAATTTTCTGGGCGAAAAGCGTCGGCAAAGTGTTGATGATAACATTAAAAGTTTTTCCGTAGGCCGAAACTAATTTTGTTTCATACTCAAGACTTTTATAGGGAGACGGGTCGACTTCGAATTTAATTTTTATTTTTTGATTGGCAAACTCGGAAACTCCCATCTGTTTCATGATCTCGGAAAATTTTACGAAGATAATAAAAATATTTTCCGTTTTTTTCACGCGTGTTTCCGCCAGAAATCCCCGTTCGTTCAATTGTTTTTCCAAATATTTGGCCAACTTCGCATAATCAAGGCCGGTCTTAACCAGATCAAAATCCAAGTCTTCGGAAAAACGTTCTATTTTATAAACAAAACGAAGGCTGGTGCCGCCCAAAAAAGACAGGTGCCGGCCGTATTTCGAATCATAAAGAATGGACAGGATTTCCGACTGCAAATATTCCGCCAGATAGCGGCGCGTATTGGGAGGAATGGCATTTTTTTTGACGTAATCATCCAAAAAATTTTTATCAAGCATTTTTTTGATAAGCCAAAAGGCTATCGATTAAATTATTTATTTTTTTATCATTAAAAATTTTCTTGTACGCCTCGATTTTTTTTCGGTCAAATTTAAAATCTTCATCGATTCTCATTTCCCGCCAAAAATTTTCTTCAGCCTCAAATTTTTTTTTATTTAGATAAAGATAATCAAAAAGAGCTTTTTCCGGCGCGGCCATGCCGGCGTTGTCTTGTCTGATGTAGCCGAAAAAAAATTCCGGTTTGATTTTTTGATAAGAAAAATTTCCGAAATCTGTTTTGTAAAACATGGTTTTTCGAGAGGTTACCGAGGTGAAAGTGCCTGGAACATCCGGAATTATTCCATAATGATGCAACATGAATTCCAAACTCAAATAAGACGGCGCGTAAATTTTCTCCGCCAGCTCCATCGGGTTGATATTATTTTGAGTGTTGGCCATGGCATAGAGTCCTTTTTTGATTTTTTTAAGGTAACCTTTTTTGGACCAAAAAGCAATTTGAACGAGAATGGCGGGTTCATTAAAAAAAATATTTCGGACTTCTTTTGAGGTAAAAATCGGATATTTAAGCATTTTTTTCTCAAATTCGAAGAATTTCATATCATTTACTTATATTAATATATATAATAATATATGGAAACGTATATTTTGTCAAGCGCAACAAGAATGTCTAAACAAAACTCTTGTGCTACAATGACATAGTTGTGAAAAATATTTTGGAAAAACTTAATCTCCCGCAAAGGAAAGCCGTCGAAACGACCGAAGGGCCGGTTTTGGTGATTGCGGGAGCGGGATCGGGGAAAACGCGGGCACTGACCCACCGGGTGGCTTATTTGATTTTGGACAAAAAAGTCCGGCCAATGAATATCTTGGCAGTCACCTTCACAAACAAAGCCGCTTCGGAAATGAAAGAGCGGATTACTAAATTGTTGAGCCGTGCGGACAACGCGCCCTCTCCCGAGTACGGGCGAGGGAGTAATCGATATAATCTGCCAACGATTGGTACGTTCCATTCAATTTGCGTGAAGATTTTGCGGCGGGAAATAGAAAAGGCCGGCTACAAAAGTTCGTTCAATATCTATGATAGCCAGGATCAGTTGTTGCTCATGAAAAAAACGATGAAGGAGATGGAAATAAATCTCGACCAGTTTAAACCGCAAGCGGTGCTCGGCGCCATTTCCAAAGCCAAGAACGAGCTGATTGACGCCGAGCATTTTTCTCAAACTGTCGGCGGATTTTGGGAAGAGGTGGTTTCTAAAATTTATACCGCCTATCAAAAAAGATTAAAAGACCAGGATGCTCTCGATTTTGACGACATTTTGATGCTGACGGTCAAAATTTTCCAGAACTATCCCGAGACGCTGGCTAAATATCAGAACCTTTTCCGCTATATCATGGTGGACGAATACCAGGATACCAACCACGCCCAATATACTTTGGTCAAATTGCTGTCCCAAAAGTATCGCAACATCTGGGTCTGCGGGGATGACTGGCAGGGGGTGTATTCTTGGCGTGGGGCGGACATTCAAAACATTTTGGATTTTGAAAAAGATTATCCGGACGCGGTGGCGGTGAAGTTGGAACAGAACTATCGCTCGACCCAGAACATTTTGGATGCGGCCTACGGCGTTATTTCCAAAAACGTCAACCGGAAAGACAAAAAAGTCTGGACCGAGAACAAGGGTGGCCACCTCATCGTCTCCTACGAAGCCGACAATGAGCGGGATGAAGCCGAGTTTATCATTTCTGAAATTGAAAGATTGAAACGGGAAGAAAATATAAAACTTTCCGACACGGTTGTGCTCTATCGCACTAACGCCCAGTCGCGCTCGATCGAAGAAGCCATGCTGCGCGCGTCCATGCCATACCGGATCATTGGCGGCCTGAAATTCTACCAACGGAAAGAAATCAAGGATGTTGTCGCGTATTTGCGACTGATCAATAATTTTAACGACGAAGTTTCACTGGAAAGAATCATTAATGAACCGAAGCGCGGGATCGGTCAGGTCACATTGGGGAAATGGACCGGTATCTCAAGAAGCCAAAATAAAAATCTGATCGAATGTGGTTTAAACATTCAAAATTCAAAATTAGAAATTGATTCAAAATTCAAAATTCGCCAGGCAAAATTCGATGCTATAGCTAAATTTTGTGAATTCATAAATCGGATAACAGAGGCTAAGGCGAGGTTGTCGCTGACTGATTTTATTCAGAAGGTATACACCGAGTCCGGATATGAAAAATATCTGCTCGATGGAACGGATGAAGGTCAGGCGCGGCACGAAAATGTCCAAGAACTTTTGACAGTCGCCCAAAAATACGACGAATATGAAGGCGAAGAGGGCTTGCGATTATTCTTGGAAGAAGTGGCGCTCATTGCCGACACGGACAACATCGATCAAGCCTCGGAGGCGGTCCATATGATGACGCTTCATAGCGCCAAGGGCTTGGAATTTCAGTTCGTTTTTATCGCGGGTCTTGAGGAGGGCATCATGCCGCACTCGCGATCCATGCTTGACCCCAAGCAGATGGAAGAAGAGCGGCGGCTGATGTATGTTGGCATTACCCGGGCCAAGCGAAAAGTCTATTTGCTTTTCACCATGGAACGGAATATTTTTGGTTCAACCCAGATTAATCCCCCATCGCGCTTTTTCGATGATATCCCAGAAGAACTCGTAACGCGAAGCGTGGAATGCGAAACGTCTAGCGTGGAGCGTGGAGCGCAAATTGCGAAACGTAACGCAGGTTCCGCGATACGCGATACGCGATATGGGCTTCATGATACGCGATTTAAGGATGGTGACCGGGTGCGGCATCCCGAGTTTGGGGACGGAATGATAGTGGCGACCCAAGGAGATATTATTACTGTGGCGTTCGGCAAAATTGGGCTAAAGAAATTATCGGTGTCGATAGCGCCACTTCGAAAAATATAGATCCAATTCAAAATTAATATCCTGCTGACAAATAAAAAACCTGGCGATAAAACCAGGTTTTTATAAATTTACAAAGGCTATCTGGAATAAATGAAGCCTCTGATAAACGGGTCTGAATTGCTGACGGTGCGCAAATCTTTTTTAGCCCAGGCGTCGTAGTTCATTTCTGAAACGACGAATGTTCCGTTGCTGTTGACTTTTTCGACGTAAGCCACGTGGCCATAAGCTGATTCGGCGGCCACCATGATGGCGCCCGGGCGCGGAGCCCGGCCGGTGGAATACCCGTCCGACTTGGCGTTATAGAGCCAGGCACCAGCATTTCCGCTCCATGGGACATAGACGCGCTGAGAAACGTACCAAGTACAGTATCCATATGGGAAGGCGTGACCGGTGCCGCCCCGTCCGGAAAGCAAGGTGCCAGAACTGCCAGAACCGAACGATTCATATTGTCGCTGGGCAATTCCGAAGGATCCAGTCGGCGGTGTTGGCTTGGGAGTTTCTTTTTCGCCTCCAGGAATAAGGATATCTTGTCCGACCGTCAATTCGCCGTTAGCCGGCAGATCGTTGAAAGCAATAATCTTATCTTTTTCGGCGTTATATTTTTTAGCAATGCTGTTGATATCGTCGCCGCTTTTGACCGTGTAACTCAAGCCGGAAACCGGCAAAATAAAGATCTTGTCTCCGGGAGCAATCTGATCGACGTTGTCCAAGTCGTTGGCCCAAAGAATGGTATTGACGGTAACGTTATGATTAGCGGCAATCTGGCTGACCGTATCGCCGGATTGGACTGTGTAGATGGCCACTCCCCCGCCTTCTTCGGGATCTCTTTTGACTGGACTGGTGCCAGCCACCAAAGCTTGTCCTTGAAGCAGCATTGAATCATTACTGCCACTTTGTGAATTATCGGCACCCGGCTTGGGGGCGGTTTTGGCTTCTGCCAATGGCGCCAGTGCCAAATCGGTTTCGGCGGCGGTTTTTAGGAAAAACTTGTCTGCCAGGGGACTGTCAGTGCTTTCGTTGACGCCGAAATAACCGAACAAAAAACCACCGGACTGGAATCCGGCGGCAAAATTGGTTACGCTGACTAAGAGCGCGCTGGATACCACAACTACAAGGGCTGAATAGCCCCGAAATAGGTGTAGTATTTTCACAGTACGGCGCTTCTTGATGAATCGCGCTATATTTCTTTGTGTTTGATAAATCCGGGTAAGCGGACCAATCAGGTTCTGGCGCGTCAATAAACCTTTCGGAAATCTTCGTCTTAGTTTACTAATAGCGATTGACCTTTCTTTTGGTTTTGGCGATCCGCTCTTTCGAAACGACTATAATACAGAACGACTATGCCGCCCAAAACCCTAATTTTTATCTATCCAGTAGTTTATCCGAGAACATGTTTTTTGTCAAAGAAGTTATCCCCAGGTTGGAAAATGGAGCGAGTGGGTGTAAACTGGGAATGTAGTGTCGCATAATATGAATCTCCAAGAGCTTAAAATTCAATTCCTGGAATATTTGGAAGTGGAAAGAGATCGGTCCCCCAAAACGATTGAGATCTATGATCGGCATCTGGCCAAATTTTTGGTGTGGGCCAAAATTGAAAATCCGACCGAAATAACCGACAAGATTATTCGTGATTTTCGTCTTCATCTCAATCGTTTTGAAAATGAAAAAGGGGAAAAACTCAAGAAAATTACCCAGAATTATTATATTATCATTATCCGTAGCTTTCTCAAATTTCTGGCCAAGCGGGACGTCAAGGCTCTTCAGGCGGAAAAAATCGAAATCGGCCATGCGCCTGAGCGGGAAGTTGAGTTTCTAGAGAGTGCTGAGATAGAGCGGATTTTGGAAGCGGCGTCTGGCGTGGATTTCAAGTCTAGGCGCGACCGGGCGATCTTGGAACTTCTCTTTTCGGCGGGCCTGCGGGTTTCGGAGTTGGTGAGCATTAATCGGGAAAAATTGAATTTCAAAAGCGGCGAACTTTCGGTGCAAGGAAAGGGCGGCAAGGTTCGGGTGGTCTTCATTTCAGACACGGCGACTGGAGCTCTCGAAGAATATTTGAAAAAAAGGACCGACATTGATCCGGCACTTTTTGTGAGAGACACAAAAGGATTGAGAAAATTCAAGGGCAAGAATAATAATCCTAATAATAAAAACACACAAGAAGAAGATTTGCGCCTCACGCCGCGTTCCGTCCAACGAATTGTGAAATATTATGCGGCTAAAGCTGGTCTTGTCAAAAATGTTCATCCGCACACCCTGCGTCATTCCTTTGCGACGGATCTCCTCATGAACGGCGCCGACATCCGCTCGGTCCAAGCCATGCTCGGTCATTCTTCCATCACTACCACGCAGATTTACACCCACGTCACCAATCCGCATTTGAAAGAAGTCCATCAGGCCTTCCACGCGAGGAGGCGGAAAAAATAAAGTTCCCGACAAGCCGGGAACTTTGGGGAAAATATAAAACTTTTTGGTGGGACCAGCAGGGATCGAACCTGCGACCAAGCGATTATGAGTCGCGCGCTCTACCACTGAGCTATGGTCCCAAGCAATCTTGTTTGAAGAAATTAATCTAAAATTTGCAATAAAATCTAAAGTTTTCCGCGTGGTCGCTACTGGACTCGGACCAGTGACCTTCACAATGTCAATGTGACGCTCTAACCAGCTGAGCTAAGCGACCATAATCACATAATTGATACTACGGCAATATTCTTTTTTGGTCAATAAAAAAAGCCTATCCACTTTTCTATCTCCTATTTACCGTCTTTTATTTCCCGCTTTTTTCTATGTCGATTATCGGCATGGCTTTGGGGGCGACCTTAATTTCCGGTTCTGGTTCGGTGACAGCTTCTTTGACTTTTGGACTGGCGATTTGGCGAAAAAAGATCAACCAAACGGCTTGGGCAAAGACTTCGTAGGCTGAGCGGATAAGAAATAGGAAAATAAAGAAACAAATAAATCCAAGTATTACAGTCACTATTATTCCCATTTGTCCCAAGAGCAGGTAGAGCACTAGTCCTATTCCCAAGAAGATGATGAAAATCGGAATGGCTGCCATAATAATCGCGATAGCCAAAGCCAAGCTGATGGGGATAAAAATGAGGCCCATAATGAGGCTGGCGAGAATATTTTCCTGAAGGAGCACGTAGGCTCTTTCGATGGCTGGCCAAAAACGCAAATCTCCCAAAACAGCGTAGATGTAGGCGTAGGTTTTGAGATAATATGCAAGAAGAAGGATGGGAACCAGAATAATAACAGCCAAAATTCCCATGAAAACGCCGACCAGGTAGGCTTGACTGAGGAATAAGAAAGCCACCGGGGCAATCAGGACGATAATTGATGCCAAGGCAAAGAGATCCATGAGAATCGCAACCAGGGCGATCCGGCCGAAAAACCGGCGTCCTCGGTTGAAGCCGGAACGGAAAGTGCTGTTTTCATCTTTCAGGCGCTTGCCGAGCGAATCAATGAGGGCTCCGCGAGCAATGATGCCTAAAATCAGAAAAATGGCGTAAAGGATTAGGATGATTATCGCGCCGATGACAAGCCAATGCGTGTTTTGGGAAATAAAATTTCCAATGGCATGCTGATGAACCAAGTCTCGGCGGCCATTCCGGTTATTGTTGAAAAGATAATTGAAGCTTCCAACTCCGGAAAGGGTGATGAAAAAACCATACCACCAAAGATAGCGGTTTTTCCAGGTCAGCGTGAAAGCTTTTTTTAGAATGGACAAATAATTTATCATTGATTTTATTTTTTACTGAATAATATTACCTTAAACAAACACGCGATGTGCTCATTTGTACATTCGTGCCGGATTTGTAATTTGCGAACGTCAGGCTAGGTTTTCTGCCATGGCTGGTTTGGACAATTCTTTCTCCTCAACATCTTTTTTCTTTTCGATTCCGAGCAGTTTGTTGTACTCATCCTGTTCAATCGTTTCTTTTTCCAAAAGTACGCCCGTGATTTTTTCCAACATATTCCTTTTTTCGCGCAGGATATTTTCGGAAACTTTGTAGGCGTTATCGATAAACTTGGAGACTTGGTTGTCGATAGATTCAGCCGTTTTTTCCGAATAGTTTTTTTCCTCATGAATCTCTCTGCCTAAAAACACCATTTCTTCTTTGTGGCCGAAAGTGCGCGGACCAAGTTCGCTCATGCCGTAGCGAGTGACTAATCCCCGGGCAATGTTGGTGGCCCGGTCCAAATCATTGGAAGCGCCGGTGGTGATGGTTCCAAAAGTCAGCATCTCGCTGACATATCCGCCCAAAAGGACAGATAATTCGTCGATAAAATAGTCTTTAGAATGAAGGGTTTTGTCCCGCTCTGGTGCGCTGAAGGTGTATCCGCCGGCGTGACCGCGCGAGATGATGGAAACTTTCTGGACTGGGTCGGCGTTTTTAAGACTGGAAGCCAAGAGAGCGTGGCCGGCTTCGTGATAGGCAATAATTTTCTTTTCTTCTTCGTCAATCCGGCGGCTTCTTCGTTCCGGACCAAGGATGACTTTTTCAATCGACTCGGTCAATTCGTCCATGTTGATCTCTTTCTTATTCCGGCGGGCGGCTAGAATTGCCGCTTCATTCAAAAGGTTGGAAAGGTCGGCGCCGGAAAATCCGGGGGTGCGCTGGGCGATTCTGGTCAAATTAGCATCTTTGGCTAAAGGTTTATTTTTGGAGTGGAGTTTCAGGATGGATTCCCGCTCTTCAATGTCCGGAAGGTCCATAACAACTCTTCGGTCAAAGCGTCCTGGCCGTAGCAATGCCGGATCAAGAACATCCGGCCGATTGGTGGCGGCAATGATAATCACATTGGTGTTGGTGTCAAAGCCGTCCATTTCCACCAGGATTTGATTCAGCGTCTGTTCTCGTTCGTCATGTCCCCCGCCGAGGCCCGCGCCGCGGTGTCTTCCGACGGCATCAATCTCGTCGATAAAAATGATGGCCGGCGCGTTTTTCTTGGCTTGCTTGAAAAGGTCGCGGACTCGCGAGGCTCCCACACCGACAAACATCTCCACAAATTCCGAGCCGCTGATATTGAAAAATGGCACGTTGGCTTCGCCGGCTACGGCCTTGGAGATCAAAGTTTTTCCGGTGCCAGGCGAGCCAAGCAGGAGCACTCCCTTGGGAATTTTAGCGCCCAGACTCAAGAATTTCTTGGGACTACGCAAAAACTCCACGATTTCATTGAGTTCCTCTTTGGCCTCTTTGGAACCAGCTACGTCCCGGAAAGTGATCCGCTGACTTTTATTTTTTGGGTCAATCATGCGAGCTCGCGAGGTTCCAAAAGACAGGGCCTGGCTGTTTCCTCTTTGGGCTTGGCGCATCATATACCAAATAAACACTCCGATCAAGATGACGGGCAAGAAAATCGTAAGGATCGTTCCTAGCCAGGAATTCAAAGGGGATTCTCCCTGGATGTCGATGCTCACGGCTTGGATCTTTTGACTGTCGACCCCGTAGTTTTTGAGTGTCTCCACGATGCCGGAGGTGTCCTCCTTGGTGGTCTTTTCCGTTTGTCCGTTGGTCAGTGTGATGTCCAGTTCATTGCTGTTGACATTGATAGTTTTGACCTGTCCGCCGTTGACCTGCTGGGCCAATTGGGTGAGTGAAACGGGCTGGGGAGTTTTCTGCGGGGCGCCGTAAAGGATAACGATACCGGAAATCAAAAGAAAGATGACAATAACGATGCCGATATTTTTTAATAGTTTTTGCATGGTGTTTCGCTTTATGTGTTACGTGTTATGTGCTGTTGGCATTTCCAGTCTATCACCGATCCGCTTGATTTTCAATCCCTTAAATACTACAACCTGGGCCTTGCCTTTCGTGCTTTTGGCCATTTTTAGGATTTCTGTGACGTGAGCGGCGTCAATGTTTTTCAGGTCGGATTTAACCGCTGCTATCTTGTTTCTCAAAACGCGTTTTTGGATGGCTGGGTGAAGCGCGAGAAGATGAGAAATTTTCAACTCTTTCGCTTTCCCGGATTCTTTAGCTGCGATTTTTGCCAGCAGATCATAATCTTCTGAAATTGAGATAGTGGAATCAAAGATGGTTTGCCGGATATTGGGGTTAAAGTTTTTTTCAAGGTATGGGATAAGTTTCAAGCGGATTTTGTTTCGGGTAAACTTTGATTCAAGATTGGTTTTGTCGATACGATATTTGAGTTTATTTTCTTTCAAATAGGCCAGAATTTCTTCGCGGGGCCGGTCAAGCAGTGGCCGGATCAGGAAATTATTTTTATGACGCATGGCGGAAAGTCCCTGGAGACCAGCGCCGCGGATCACGCGTGCGAGATGCGTTTCCACTTGATCATCCCGATTATGCGCCACGGCGATGAAATCAAAGTGGTTTTCTTTTCTGATTTTTTCAAAAAAAGCGTAACGGATGTCGCGCAGATAATTTTCAGAAATATTTTTTTCGTACTCGGGACGCAAAACAAATGTTTCCATTCCGTATTTTTCCGCCAGTTCCCTCACGAATTTTTCGTCCCGTTCGCTATCTCTACCACGGAGGGCATAATTGACATGGGCGATAATCAGCTCGAGATCATATTTTCTTTTCAATTTGGAGAAAATGTCTAGCATGGCCGCACTATCCGGTCCGCCGGAAACCGCCAAAACAATCTTATCCCTTTTTTTCAAAAGGCTATATTGAAAGATGGTGTTCTGAACTTTTTTAACTAGGTTGGGCATTAATTTTCGAATTAATAAATGCCATCACTTTTTCAAAAACTTCTTCCGGAAAAAGTTCGGTCGTGTCCAACACGAAGTCGTAATTTTTCTTATCGCGGATATTAACATTGTAATATTGCAGATACCGCGTATCATCCGTTTTTTGTCTTGCTTGGATTTTTTTTAAGACTTCTTCTACGGTCTTGGGTGTATTTTTCATTTCATTTCGGGAATTATCTTTTTGCAATTCTGCAAATACCCTTTTTGCTCCTTCGCGCTCATCCACGTTCAGATATATCTTCGTGGATTGCGGAATAAAATGCCAAGCCATTCGGCTGTCCAAAATAAAATTATCTTGTTCTTTGGACAACTTTACGACATAATCATCAACTTCCTTGTCTATCTCGGGATCTGTTTCGCCAAGCTGTACATATTCCACCAGGGTGAGGCCTCTCTTTTTGGCCATGGCTCGAAAAATTTCTCCGGTTGTGTATCGAACGTAATCAAGCTCACTGGCAATTTTTTTTGCGACCGTAGTTTTTCCGGAACCTTCTGATCCATTGAGGGTTATTATCATAGGAATGGCAAATCAAAATTCGAGTAAAATTTCATTTTACACTGTTATTTTGATTTTTGACTTATTTCTTCCTTTTTCTTCTTGGAAACTTTTTTCTCTTTCTTTTCCTTCTCCGGCTTTTCTTCTTTCTTTTCTTCTTTTTCCGCCTTTGCTTTTTTCTCCGTCTTCTTTTCTGATTTCTTATTGCTTAGCACTAAGCCCATCCGGTGGTCTTTCGGTTCAATGGAAAGGATTTTCCAGTCATATTTCTCGCCGACTTTGATCAGCTCGTCCAGATTCTTGCCCGGAAAAGCTTCCGACATTTCCGAAATATGCGCCAGGCCGTGGATGTCTTTGTCGAGATAGACGAAAGCGCCGAAATGATTGAGTTTGTTGACGGTGCCGGACACGGTGTCGCCGATCTTATATTTTTCTTCAATGTTATTCCAAGGGTCTTTCTGGAGGGCTCGGATGGAAAGAGAAATCTTGTCGCCGTCGATTCCTATGATCTTGGCTTCCACTTTGTCGCCGACTTTAACAATTGTTCGCGGATCTTCGATCAGTTGCCAAGCAAGCTCCGAAATGTGAACCAAACCTTCGAGTTTTCTTTCATTCTCGCCTTTTTCGTCTTTGGTGGAGAATTTGACAAAAGCTCCAAAGTCCACCACGCCGGAAACTTCACCGGAGATGACGTCTCCCGCGCCCAGATTGGAAATGACTTCCATGTCCTTTTCGCTTTGGGCCGCTTTTTCGCTGACGATCAATTTTTCCGTTTCGCGGTCGGCGTCAATGATGCGCACTTCCATTTCCTGGCCGATGAGTTTCTTGAGCAAGTTCAAGATCTTGTTCTTGTCTCCGTCTTCCACTCGCGGATAGTTCTTGCTGGACAATTGGGAAACAGGCAAAAATCCGGAAATTCCGTTGACTTCGGCGAGCAATCCGCCTTTGTTGGCGGATTGGACTTTGACTGTGACTTTCTCTTGAGTGTCGCGCTTGGATTCAATGTCATCCCAAGCTTTTTCATATGAAGCCTCCCGGATGGAAAGTTCGATGAAACCATCTTCGTTTTCCAAGTCGGTGACGGTGGCGGTCACAATGTCCCCAATTTTGAGTTTGCCGCTACCCAGACCATCTTTAATTTCCTTTCCTAAAACCACTCCGGTCCCGAACGGACCGAGTTCCAGATATATTTCATTGGAAGAAACCTCAATCACTTTGCCTTCAACGGTGGCGCCCACTTCCGGAAAATTGAAGTCACCCCGGTCTAAAAGCTGGGCCATAAGGGATTTATCTTCTTCTGCTGCGATACTTGGTTCAGTTTTTTTTGCTTTTTTGGGCTCGACTTTTATGGCGGCTCGGTCATCTTCAGAAATCTTATCGACTTCCTTGGCTAAATTGTCTAAAATGTCAGTCATATCGATTGTTATGGATTAAAATATTGATTAATAAAACAAAAAACCCTCCGAAAGGGCGAATTATTAAGAACTTATCCACAGTTTTCCAACTGTTTCGCGAGATTAAACTATCCCGTATTCAATTTTCTTAATAATTAACCGTATGGAAAGTGTAGTCTATGTTTGCAATCCTGTCAAATCTTGATAGCCCAGCGGTTCTGTGCTAAGATTGAGAAGCCAAAGAAGATCGCTTCTCTGGTTTTGGCAATATGGCAGTCTAACAATTTAACCATTCAGCCATGATAATTCAATACTACGGTCAATCTTGCTTCAAAATCACCACCAAACCCGCCGGCCGCGGGCAGGAAGATGTCACGATTTTCCTTGATCCGTTCGACAAAATGATTGGTCTCCGTCCCCCGCAAGGGAGCGCCGACCTGGTTTTGGTGAGTCATGATCATCCCGATCACAATAATATTGCGGCTTTGAAAGGCGAACCGTCGGTCATCGATATTCCCGGCGAATATTCCGTAAAAGGTGTGAATATCATGGGGATAAGCACCTTTCATGACGACAAAGGCGGCGCCGAGCGGGGTCTCAATACCGTTTTTGTTTTTGAGTCTGAGGATATCCGTCTTTGTCATATGGGCGATTTGGGAGCGGAACCGACGGAAAAACAACTGGAAATGATAAATGGCATCGACGTGCTCATGATTCCAGTGGGCGGAAAATACACAATTGATGGGGAAAAAGCGGCCCAGATTGTCAAAAAAATTGAACCAAAAATAATTATTCCGATGCACTATAAGATGAAAGATTTAAAAGTGGAAATTGACGATGAAAAGAAATTCTGCGATGTTATGGGTAATTGTCCCAAAGAAAAAGTTGGAAAAATCACTCTTAAGAAAAAAGATTTGGAAGAAAAAAACATGGAAACGGTCTTGATGGGCATCGAATAGAAACAAAAATTATATATGGGAATTGAACATAAGCTTGAAGAGATTCGCCACCAGCCGGAACATATCCGTTTGCGTTGGGCGTGGGGACTGACAGCCATCTGCATGGTGTTTGTTATAGTTATTTGGGGGGTTTCTCTGGCCAAACAAAGTGCTCAAATAAGCATGCCTCAGCTTACGAGTGATCAGGAAGGTGCTTTGAATGCGCTTGGTCAACAGAGTCAGTCGCTTGGAAGCTCGGCTGGGCAGATAAACAGTGCTATCCAGAATCAATCGCAAAGTCAGGATAACACCTCAGATCCAACTCAACTGCCAAATTCAGATCCTGCCGCTATGGATCAAGGTCAAACTTTGACGCCGGATCAATCAGATAGTCAGGATTTAAATTCAAGTCCGGACCCGACTTCTGATGATCAGGTTACCTTGCCAGATCCAAGTCTTGACCAATCGTCAACTCTTGATCAGCAGACAATCCCGGATTTGACGCCGGATCAAACACAAAGTCAAAGCCAGACGGATCCGCTGGACCAATCCCCGTCAACCGACGCAACTCAAAACTAAAATTTTTTTAAAATAACCCAATAGCCAAGATATGAGATTTGGACGCCTGTTTCTTGTATCTTGATTATTTTTTGCTATGCCGAAAGAAAATTTGTTCGACAATCATAATAAGAACATCAAAGACAAAGAAATAACCGCCGAAATCTCCCAGTCCTATCTTGATTATGCGATGAGTGTCATTGTGGCGCGCGCCCTTCCGGACGTTCGGGATGGCATGAAGCCGGTTCATCGCCGCATCCTCTATTCCATGTGGTCGACCGGTCTCCGCGCTAATGCCAAATTCCGGAAATCAGCCACGGTGGTTGGAGAAGTTTTGGGAAAATATCACCCGCACGGAGATAGTGCTGTTTACGAGTCTATGGTGAGAATGGCTCAAGATTTTTCTTTGCGCTATCCCTTGGTTAAGGGTCAAGGAAATTTCGGCTCCATGGACGGCGACTCTGCGGCAGCTTATCGTTATACAGAAGCTAAACTCTCGACGATCGCTGAAGAAATGCTTTTTGATATCGAAAAAGACACGGTTGATTTCGTGCCTAATTTTGACGGAGCCCACAAAGAACCGACTGTTTTGCCGGCTGGTCTTCCTCAATTGCTTCTTAATGGAACAATGGGCATCGCGGTCGGCATGGCCACTAACATCCCGCCTCACAATCTGAGCGAGCTGGTGGACGGCATCAATCACTTGATCGATAACCCGGAGGCCAGTGTGGAAGATCTGGCTGAGTTCATTAAGGGCCCGGATTTTCCAACTGGAGGAATTATTTATAATAAAAAAGACATTTTAGAAGCCTATCGTACTGGTCGTGGCAAGATTTTGACCCGCGGAAAGGCCGAAATTGTGGAAACCAAGGCGGGCGCTTTCCAAATCATTGTTACAGAAATGACTTATGCCACCAATAAGGCGACGCTTATCGAAAAGCTTGCCGATCTGGTGCGAGAAGGAAAAATTGTCGGCATCAGAGACTTGCGCGACGAGTCGGATAAAGACGGAGTGCGGATTGTGGTAGATCTAAAAAAGGACGCTTATCCCCAGAAAGTCCTCAACAAGCTCTATTCCATGACTGACCTTCAAAAGAATTTCGGCGTGAATATGTTGGCCTTGGTTGATGGCATCGAGCCGCAAGTCCTCAATTTGAAAAGCATTTTGGAGGAATATGTGAAACACCGAAAAATTGTGGTCGTGCGGCGCACCAAATTTGACTTGCAAAAAGCCAAGGATCGGGCGCATATCTTGGAAGGACTCAAAATTGCCCTGGATAATATTGATGCGGTCATTGAAACGATCAAAAAATCCGCCACCAAAGAAATCGCCCACGAAAATTTGATGAAAAAATTCAAGCTTTCCGATCGGCAAACGACCGCTATTTTGGAAATGCGCCTGCAAACTCTGGCCGGCCTTGAAAGAAAGAAGATCGAGGACGAACTTGAGGAAAAACTCCGGCTCATTGCGGAATTGGAAGCCATTCTCAAAAGCGAAACAAAAATTTTTGGGATTGTGAAGGATGAACTCAGCAAGGTCAAAGAAAAATATGGCGACGAACGGAAGACCAAGATTATTAAATCCGGTGTTACCGAATTTAAGCAGGAAGACTTGATTCCCAATGAAGAAGCCATTATCACTATTTCCAAGGGAGGCTATATTAAAAGGATGAACCCGTCCGTTTATCGCGTTCAGAAACGCGGCGGAAAGGGCGTGATGGGTGCCACTACCAAAGAAGGTGACGAAATTCAAAAGGTTTTGGGCGTGATGGCTCATGACAATCTTCTCTTTTTCACCAACACGGGCAAAGTTTTCCAAACCAAGGCTTATGAGATTCCGGAATCGTCACGAATTGCTAAGGGGCAATCTGTTGTCAATTTCTTGTCGCTCTCTCAAGACGAGACTGTGACCGCCATCATTGCTTTTGGCAAAGATGATAATTACAAGTATCTTTTTATGGCGACCCAAATGGGAACAGTTAAAAAAACTTCGCTAGATGAATTTGAAAATGTCCGTCGTTCTGGCCTCATTGCTATCAATTTGGAAAAAGGTGATGCGCTTCGCTGGGTTGATGCTACGACCGGTTCAGATGAAGTAGCCATTGCCACTTGGGGTGGACAAGCGATCCGCTTTCGTGAGACGGATGTGCGTCCGATGGGGCGCTCGGCGGCCGGAGTGCGCGGAATCAAACTCAGAAAGGACGATCAAGTGGTCGGCATGGATGTCGTCCTTAAGAATCAAAAAGGCAATCAAATCTTAGTCATTACGGAAAATGGTTACGGCAAGCGAACGGATCTTAAGGCCTACAAAATTCAAAAGCGCGGCGGTTCCGGCATTAAAACGGCCGTAATCACGACTAAGACCGGAAAAATGATTGGTGCGGATATCATTAATGTTGATGCTCTTGACGCAGATCTCATCCTTACCTCCGAGCGCGGTCAGATTATTCGCATTCCCCTTTCCAGTGTTTCATCCCTTGGTCGCGCCACTCAAGGTGTTCGGGTGATGCGCCCGCAGCCAGGTGATAAGGTTTCGGCCAGCACTGTCTTATAAGGCGTTATTCTGAATATAAAGCAAAAACCCGGGACTTAGGTTCCGGGTTTTTAAGTTCTGGGTTTGCAATTATTCTATTCCAGCGATGACTCCCATAACCATCCAGAGCATCAAGCTTCCCTGCTGGATATCCCAAAAATAGTGGTCAAAAAGCATGATGAATAAAAAACTAAGGAAGATTGCTTTAAAATAAGGCAGGATTGATTCTGTTGACAAAACATGAAAAGTATTATCTAATATAGCAATGCTATCCCCTGCTAGATTTTCTTTTGTAGCAATTGTTTTTTCACCAATTGTTCCACGTGGAACAATTGGTGACTCTGAAGAATAAAACAATGTCCAAATTAACCAAGTAAATAATCCCAATCCAACAATTCCCAATTCACTCCAAATAAGAAGAAATACATTGTGAACTGGCTGATATTGCCAGGATGATAGAATCATGCTGGAAAAATCCTGCATTTTCCAGACGAATTGACCAGCGCCAATTCCAATAAGAGGATTGGCTATGATCGCATGATATGAAATATCGAGATAAATTCCCCGTTCTTCAAGCGATTGTATAAATATCGAATGCAGGCTGGGTTTTAGAATTAGAAATGATGAGATAATGATAATTGCCAGTGAAATTATGAAAATTCGCGAATGTTCCACGTGGAACATTTCTTTGAGGCTGTATATTTGTCGCTTGAAATTTATTAGCAGCTGATTCCCAAGTGTCGCATTTGTTCCACGTGGAACAATTATAAAGATATATACAAGCGCTAAGAATAATCCCAGAATTGCTGACTTAGAAAGAGTGAGTAATAGACCTAGGGCAAGTACTAAAAAAATGCAGTAAATAAGCCATTTATTTTTAAAGAGGGACTTTTTTAATAAAATGTAGGGATAGTCAGTCTTTTTTTGGGGCTTGCTGGTACTTGCACTGATTGTTCCACGTGGAACAATTTGAGTGTTGTTGTGTGGTTCTTGGTTTTGGCCGTGGAATATTCTGGTGAGATATAAAAGTAAAATAATACAAAGGCTAAGAAACCCACCTAGAATGTTGGGGTGTGGCATTAACCCATAGGCCCGGATGATTTTATGATTATCTAAGATTATTTTGGCCACGCCTGGAATGCTGGGTGAAATGATGCTTTCTTTGAGCCAAATCAATCCTATTGAATGCTGCAGGGAAAATTGGGCTACCCCAATAATACTTTGAATAAAACCTATTCCGACAATCAAAGTTATAAATTGTTCCACGTGGAACAATTTTGAATTACGAGATAAAAAATATGGAATAACCCTTAAAGATGTGTATAAATAAAGCAAATAAAATTCGAATAGCTTAATGGATTGATATTCGGCGATCGATTTGTTTTGAGACCAAAGAATTGAAAGGAAAGATAGGATAACTATAAAAAGCGGAATTAGAAGGGATAAATTGTGAATAAGTTTAGTTATCCACAGCTTATACATTGACATAAATTCTTTGTTGTTGCATAATATAGTAAAGTAGCTAAAAATAGCTAGAAATAGGAAGATATCCGAGGTATATAAATATATGCCTGTGTATTCATTGAAAGTTCCTTGGTTTGGAAAGTAAAAAAACACTTTCCGGACACTTAAGGTAAAAGTTAATAAAAAACCACAGAAAAGCCAAGTATCAGGTTGGATTTTTATGTTTCTCCAAATTTTTCTTATCGTTTTCATGTTTATTGCTTTAATTATACTTGTCGCTCGAATAAAAACAAATGATGTGTTAGAATGCGGGTAGTTCTTGAAAATGGCGAGGGGGAAAATTGATTGTAGTTAACAATCTGCGAGTTTGCGCAAAAAAAAATAAAGGGGGATAATGATGCCGTTTCCAAAATTGAAAATCGGTGATCTGGTTGCTAAGCCCATAATCCAAGGTGGTATGGGGATTGGAATTTCTCTTTCGGGCTTGGCTTCGGCTGTGGCTGAACAGGATGGAATTGGTGTAATTGCCACTGCTGGCTTGGCGACTCTCATTGAATTAATACGAGAGACCGATTCGGGTGATTTAAATTATGAAGAGGCCAGTATTGAAATTCTTCGCAACGAAATTAGAAAAGCAAAAGCAGTAACCAATGGCATTGTTGGTGCGAATATCATGGTTGCCCTGACCAATTTTTCTGATATGGTCAAAACTTCCATCGAAGAGGGAGTGGATATTGTTTTCGCTGGCGCGGGACTTCCGATGGATCTGCCGAAGTATTTAAAAAATGGCGCAAAAACTAAACTAGTGCCTATTATTTCTTCAGCTAAAGCGGCGCGGATCATTTGCAAAAGATGGATTACTCGATATGGAAAACTGCCTGATGCGTTTGTAGTTGAAGGTCCGATGGCAGGCGGACATCTGGGTTTTACTCTGGAACAAATCGACGATCCGAATTATCGTCTCGAAAAATTAATTCCGGAAGTTGTTGAGGCAGTAGGTATTTTTGAGCGTGAAAATGGTGTTAAAATCCCAGTGATCGCGGCTGGTGGAATTTACACTGGTGCGGATATTTATGAAATAATGCAACTGGGTGCGGCGGGAGTGCAGATGGGCACACGGTTTGTCGCGACGCATGAATGTGATGCGGACATCGAATTTAAAAAAACGTACTTAAATGCCAGAGAGGAGGACTTGGTTATTATCGAAAGTCCGGTCGGGCTTCCTGGGCGCGCGATACAAAATGATTTCATAAAGAATGTCCAAGCTGGAAACAAAAAGCCCTTCAAATGTCCCTATCACTGCATAAGTTCGTGCAACTGCGCGGATAGCCCTTATTGCATTGCCATGGCGCTTGCAAACGCAAAGAAAGGGAAATTGAAGCATGGCTTTGCCTTCGCTGGAAAGAATGCTTATCGAGTGGATCGAATTATGTCGGTCAGGGAGTTGATGAAATCTCTTGAAGAAGAGTATGACGTTGCGGTCGAGGACGCAAAAGATGAGTAACATCGGGCTTGCTGGAGAAATCTCTGGCGAGCCCGCTCTTTTTATTGACTAACTTGATTTAATCTCGTATGATAGATTGTAGTTTAGGGCGGACAGTCGCGGGCCCATAGCTCAGTTGGTAGAGCGCTTCCATGGCATGGAAGAGGTCAGGAGTTCGAACCTCCTTGGGTCCACTTTTTTTCGGACGATTAGCTCAGTTGGTTAGAGCGCACGATTCACATTCGTGAGGTCACTGGTCCGAGCCCAGTATCGTCCACATTTCGACTCATTTTGCTCTCTCGGTGTAAACATTCAGTGTAAAAATAAATTTATTCGGGCCTATGGTATAGTGGTAGCACGCTACATTCGCATTGTAGAGACGGCAGTTCGATTCTGCCTAGGTCCACAATTTATTAACCTGCGCTTGTAGCTCAGTGGATAGAGCGCCGCCGTCTATCAGGTGGGCGTTCGCAGGCACGCCCCGCACCAAAAATCGAGTGGCATAATTGTCCCCGTAGTTCAATGGATAGAATAAGAGACTCCTAAGCTTTAGATCCAAGTTCGATTCTTGGCGGGGACACAAATATTTTTTGGTGCGGGGTGAAATTCCTGCCAAGCGCACAAGGATATTTATTTCTTCTGGCAATCTTTCAGTTCTTTCCGCAAGAGATTGACGTGGCGTTCGGTGTCTTGGTTCAGTCTTTTTAGGACATCTTTCAAGGCGTCGTCGGTCGGAATGAAAATTTCAAAACATTTTTTTTCGAGCATTGATTGTTCGACGCGGAGAGCGACGTTGATGGCTTCGAGATGGGTGGGCTTTTTCTTGACCGCGGCCATGATTTGTTCTTCCACGAAATCGCTGACGTATTTTATGATACCGCGGGTGAAGTTATTTTCTTCGAAATATTCATTTTTTTTCCCCAGGACGGCGAAAGCGTCGGAGATAGCATTGGCGTGACCAATCTCTTCCTCAGAAATCTTTTCCCAGAAATCCTTGTGATCCGGCAGAGCTTGGGCATACATGTCATAGAGCTGGCTGATTTTGAGTTCGTTCTCTTCAAAGAGAGTGATGATGGATTTTTGATCGGACATAGGATGACACTAATAATTATTTGCATCTATTATAGCGCGGAATGGGAAAATAAAAAAGACGCATTGGCACTTTTTATTTTTTATTTCTAGACCAAATTGTAGTTAAAGCATGCAAGACAAGATCCCACAATATGTGATTGAAGTGATTTTGAAACTTGAAGCGAACGGCTTTGAGGCTTTTGTGGTGGGCGGGTGCGTGCGGGATTTACTTTTGGGAAAAGAACCGAAAGATTGGGATGTGGCGACTTTGGCGAAACCGGATGAGATAGTTGATATTTTTCCGGACAGTGTTTATGAGAATGAATTTGGGACGGTCGGAATTAAGATAAAAGAAGGAGAAGAGACGATTGATATGGTGGAAATTACGACTTATCGGATCGAGTCGAAGTATACTGACAAGCGGCATCCGGATGAGGTTAAATTTGCCAAGACGCTGGAGGAAGATCTGTCGCGGCGTGATTTTACGATAAACTCTTTGGCGTTGAAATTACAAAAAAAGAGCGAATATGCAATTGTTGATCTTTTTTCCGGACAAGGAGATTTAAAAAATAAAATTATACGGGCGGTCGGCAAGGCAGATGATCGGTTCAACGAGGACGCGCTTAGAATGATGAGAGCGATTAGATTTGCGGTGCAATTGAATTTTTCCATCGAAGAAAAAACTTTAGAGGCAATTAGGAAGAACGCCAAGAATTTGAAATATATTTCCGTCGAAAGAATCAAGGACGAGCTGGAAAAAATAATCCTGTCTACAGCGCCGGCCAAGGGGGTAGAATTGTTGCATGAAACTGGACTTTTGCAATATATCATTCCGGAAATTGAAGTTGGGGTGGATGTCACGCAGAGCCATCATCATTATTATGGACCGTACAATACCGTTTACAAGCACTTGGTGGCGAGTTTGGAAAAATGCCCGTCGGATAAACTGGAAGTGCGCCTGGCGGCGCTGCTGCATGATGTCGGAAAACCGAAGACCAAGCGGGGAGAGGGCGAGAACGCGACTTTTTACAATCACGAATACGCCGGGGCCAAAATAGCGGAGCGGATTTTGGAGCGCTTGAAATTTTCCCGGAAAGTCATTGATAGAGTAGTGTTATTGGTCAAAAACCATATGTTCTATTATAATGTCGACGAAGTGGGCGAGGCTGGTGTGCGGCGGGTGGTGCGGAAAGTCGGCCTGGAAAATATCAATGATCTCATCGACGTCCGAATTGCCGATCGGCTTGGGTCTGGCGTGCCAAAAGCCGTGCCATATAAATTGCGCCATTTCAAATTCATGGTGGAAAAAGTTTCGTCTGACGCCGTGTCGGTCAAGCAATTGAAAATAAACGGCAATGATTTGATGAAAGAATTGAAGTTGGCGCCCGGACCAAAGATCGGCGCGATCCTGGACGTTTTGCTTTCGGAGGTGATTGAAAATTCGGAACTAAACGAGAAAGAAAAACTTCTGGAAAGAGCGGCGGAGTTGGAGAAAAGGGAAATCGGGGAAATCAGGGGAATCGCGAAGAAGAAGATAAAGGAAGAGAATGAGAGAGAGGAGGAATATATGAAGAAAAAATATTGGGTAGAGTAAGGACCGCCTTTATTCCGGCGGTTTTTATTTTTTTTGAAAATACTTTATACTTACTACCAGATACATGCTACTTTTTTATGGCATCACAAATCGCGCACATTGTTTACGCCAGAAAATATTTTGATCGGCTGGAGATTGCGGGAAAGGATGAGAAAAACATTCCGCCCGAAAATTTGGATCGGGACGAGTTTCTGCTCGGGTGTGTTTTTCCGGACATCCGGCGGATCGACCCTGAGGTCCGAAGGAGGGATACGCACCTGCGGTTCGATCCGCTTGATTTGGATTTTTCCAAACTTACATCGTTCGAATCAGGCTGGAAATTTCATCTGTGGTGCGATATGCGGCGGGAGGAAATTTTAAATAAACACGAATTCTATTCTTTGAAACATACGACCGATTTTTATAACCAGCCGGCCAAGATCTTGGAAGACGAGCTTGTTTACGACAAATATAATAACTGGGAAAAGATCGTGAATTTTTTCAACAACCCGCCCTATATCGACGCGGGCGTGGGAGTATCGAGTGAAACTTTTCATCTTTGGTATGCCGTTGTTGCCAAATACGCCGAGCGAAAACCCGATGACAAATCCATGCGGATTTTTCTTTCCAAGCAACCAAAGATAATCGCTATAGTGAATGGACTTATGGAATCTGTGGAGGCTTTGCGAAAAAATAAAAAAGCAATTGTGATTCTAGACAATGTTTTGGAAGAGATAATTTAAATTTTTAATTATCAGAGTATGAAAATAAGGAACCATGTCATGAAGCTGACTACCAACGCGACACTTGATTTTATCGACATTACCGACAAAGTATTGAAAATGATCAAAGAAAAAGGCGTGAAAAACGGGGTGATCAATATCCAGTCGATGCACACCACCATGGCGGTTATCATTCAGGAAGCTGAACCGTTGCTCTTGGGCGATCTCAAGAAGACCTTGGAAAAAGTGGCGCCACGAACAACCAAGTATATGCATGACAATTTTTCTATCCGGACGGTCAACATGAATCCCAACGAGCCGATAAACGGACACAGTCATTGCAAGGCTCTGTTTCTCACGCCCGGGGTTTTTCTCAATATTGCCAAGTCGAAACTCCAGTTGGGGAAGTGGCAGCGGATCTTCGCGGTGGAGTTGGACGATGCCCGACCGAGAATGATCGCGTTGCAAATAATTGGTAATTAATTTACGAACTGTGAAATTAACGAAAGTACGAAACAAGAAAGTTTGTATTTTCGTATTTCGTTTCTGTTTGTATTTCGTAACCTATGAAAAGTGACATCCAAATCGCCCAAGAGGCGGAGATGAAGCCGATAAAAGAAATCGCTGCTGAGGCCGGCGTCCAGGAAAATGAGTTGGAGCTTTATGGTGATCATAAAGCCAAACTTAAGCCGGCGCTCTGGGAACGGATAAAAAATAATAAAAATGGCAAATTAATTTTAGTGACAGCCACCAGTCCAACGCCGGCCGGGGAGGGAAAGACGACCACCTCTGTCGGTCTCGCGATGGCGATGAATCAGCTTGGAAAAAAAACGCTGCTGGCTCTGCGGGAGCCGTCGCTCGGGCCATGTATGGGGATAAAAGGCGGGGCGGCCGGCGGGGGATATGCCCAGGTTGTGCCGATGGAAGACATTAATCTACATTTCACCGGCGACATCCACGCTGTGACGACCGCCAACAATCTTTTGGCAGCCTTGATCGACAATCATATTTTCCAAGGCAACGAGCTGCGAATTGATCCGCGCCAGATTGTTTGGAAGAGATGTCTTGATCTCAATGATCGGCAGTTGCGGTTCGTTGTTTCGGGCTTGGGCGGAAAAGCGCAGGGCACGCCGCGGGAAGACGGGTTTAATATTTCGGTCGCGTCGGAAGTGATGGCCATTCTTTGTATGGCCGAAAATCTGGCTGATCTTAAAAAACGTTTGGAAAATATTATCGTCGCTTATAATTTCGCAGGTGAGCCGGTTTATGCCCGGGAACTGAAAGCGGCCGGGGCGATGACGGCTGTTTTGAAAGACGCGCTAAAACCCAACTTAGTACAAACATTGGAACACACGCCGGTCCTCATCCATGGCGGACCGTTTGCCAACATTGCTCATGGGTGCAATAGTGTTTTGGCGACGCGTTACGGCTTGAAGCTGGGAGATTATTTCATTACTGAAGCCGGTTTCGGAGCGGATCTGGGGGCGGAGAAATTTTTTGGCATCAAATGCCGGGCAGCAAACTTGAAACCGGACGCGGTGGTACTGACGACCACGGTGCGAGCTTTAAAATATAACGGTGGAGTGGACAAGGAAGCGCTGGCGATCCCGAGTACGGCTTATCTCAAAAAAGGCATCGGGAACTTGGAAAAGCACATTGAAAATCTCAAGCGTTTTGGGGTGCCGATTGTGGTGGCGATCAATATTTTTCCGACCGACACGCGGGCGGAAATAAAATTGATTTTGGAAAAATGCAAAGCTATGGGAGTGGAAGCGGAGATTTCGGAAGTCTGGGCGCATGGCGGCGCGGGCGGAGAAGAGCTGGCCAAAAAAGTTTTGGAAACGCTCGAAAAGAAAAAATCCAATTTCAAGTTTCTCTATTCCGAGACTCAACACTTGAAAACAAAAATTGAAACGATCGCCCAAAAAATTTATGGCGCGGAAAAAGTCGTGTTTAGCGGAAAAGCTCTAAAGCAGATGGAAAAGTTGGAGCAGGAAAAATTGGATAAGGTGCCTGTCTGTATCGCTAAGACTCAATATTCTCTGACAGATGATCCGAAAGTTTTAGGGCGGCCGAAAAAGTTCACGCTCAATATTTCTGAGTTGCGTCTTTCAAACGGCGCGGGATTTGTGGTGGCGCTGGCCGGCGACATCATGACCATGCCGGGTCTTCCGAAAGTGCCGGCGGCGGAGAATATTGATGTGGACGAGGAGGGGAAAATTTCCGGATTGTTCTAAATTGTTCAGCCGTCTAAGCAAGAGATATTTTTAAAAAATTAACTCGAACACTGCTTTTTCTTTTCAAAATTTTCCCTCAATCAAAGGCGGTCACAGGAAAATTTTGAAGAAAAAGCGTATTCTCAAACAGGAATTTTTTAAAAATATCTCTTGCTTAGCGTATATACAAAAACTATTGTGAAAATTTTAGATGGGAAAAAAATAGCGGAGGAAATAAAGCTTGAGCTCAAGGCGGAAATTTTGGAAATGGGAAAAAATGGAATGACACCGGGACTGGCGGTGGTCTTAGTCGGGAGTGATCCGGCTTCGCGGATTTATGTCGCCAATAAAAAAAGAAATTGCGAAGAAGTGGGAATAAAATCAGCAAGCTACGAATTGGCAGAAAATATTTCTCAATCGAAATTAATGGAACTAATTTCCAGGTTAAACGATGATGAAAATATTCACGGTATTCTGGTGCAGTTGCCGTTGCCGAAACATATTGAAACGCAAAAAATCATCGAAGCGATCGATCCGCGAAAGGATGTGGATTGTTTCCATCCGGAAAACGCAGGGAGATTGTTAATCGGCCAGTCCGCCCGCAACGCTTCGCGTGGCGATGCGGACGGGCCTCGATTTTTGCCCTGCACGCCCGGCGGGATTCTGGAACTCTTGAAACGCTCTAATATTGAGGTGGCGGGGAAAGATTGTGTCATAGTCGGGCGGAGTAATATTGTGGGGAAACCCCTGGCGGCATTGCTCATCAATGCCGGCGCAACTGTAACGGTCTGTCATTCCCGGACGCGTAATTTGAAAGAAAAAACTTTGCGGGCGGAAATACTCATAGTGGCAACGGGGAAAGCTGGACTAATCTCGGCCGATATGGTACAACCGGGAAGTGCTGTGATCGATGTCGGAATCAACCGGATGGCGGATGGCAAGTTGGTCGGGGATGTGGATTTTGAAAATGTGAAAAATGTTGCCAGTGCGATTTCTCCGGTGCCGGGTGGCGTCGGGCCGATGACGATCGCTATGCTGTTGAAAAATACGATTACGGCAGCCAGGAATTTGTCGAGTTGAAAGTAAAATTGTTTAAAAATATGCAGCTGGAGTTTAAGGGTATAAAAGAAAATCCAGTCAATATGCTCCGTCGGGCGGGGTATGCTTTTCAACGGAATGAAGGGAATGAAATGAGTTTTATTCGGCCGTTTTCAGCTTCGGGCTATCCCAGGTTTCATATGTATGTTAAAATTACCGGGGCGGATATGGCCATCAACATTCATCTGGACCAGAAAAAAGAGACCTATGGCAATGATACGCGGCATCACGGGGAATATGAAAACGAGGGACTGTTGGCGGAAGAGGTGAAAAGACTGAGAATGATTTTGGAAGATTAGGGCAGTTGGAGATTTTAGGGAATATTTTATTCACAATTTGATAGGTTATGCCTTGGTGGCGGAATTGGTATACGCGCATGCTTCAGGAGCATGTTCTCGCAAGGGATTGGGAGTTCGAGTCTCCCCCAAGGCACACGTAAAAAAGGTGTGGGGATAAGCTTGCCGCGATGGCGGAATTGGTATACGCGCCAGCCTTAGGAGCTGGTACTCGCAAGGGTTTGAGAGTTCGAGTCTCTCTCGCGGCACATGGATAAAATAATCATCGACAAAAATAAAGCCGGAATCCGGATCGACAAATTCCTCTCCTCCTTCGCCAAGGATTTGGCGGACAAGAAGGAGGGAGTTTTTTTTAATGACAAAATTACGCGCGGGCAAATCATCCGGAATATAAAAAGCGGAAATATTTTAGTTAATAATAAAACAGTAAAACCGAGCTATTCTCTAAAAGAAAACGATGAGCTGGAAATAAATTTGGAAGAAAATAATTCAGAAATAATTTCCAATAAAGAAATAAAATTGGAAGTAATTTTTCAAGATGAAAATATTATCGTGGTCAACAAACCGGCTGGACTGCAAGTTCATCCGGATCAGCACGAAAAAAATAATACTTTGGTCAACGCGCTTGTTGCTTCCTGGCCGGAAATAAAAAATGTCGGCGACCCTTCGACAAACTCAGGGCAAGTGAATATGCGGCCGGGGATCGTGCATCGGTTGGATAAGGATACCAGCGGAATAATCGTTGCGGCTAGAAACCAGAAAACTTTTGAGGAATTAAAGAAAAGATTTAAAACTCGCCAGATGAAGAAAATTTATTGGGCAATTGTTTTTGGTAATTTGGGGAAGCCGGGAAGTTCGGGGGTGATTGACAAACCGCTGGCGCGTGCGTCCAGTTATCGGAAACAGGTGGTGGCCGGCAGAAAAACCCAGACCAAAGTTCGGACGGCCGTGACCGAGTATAAAGTTTTGAAATCTGGTGAGAATTTTTCGCTGTTGGAAGTTTCGCCCAAGACCGGGCGAACGCATCAGATCCGAGTGCATCTCTTTTCGGTCGGTCATCCGATCGTGGGAGACAAAATCTATATAAATAAGGAAGCGAAAAAGCAAGGAAGCAAGGGGTCTGCCGGCAACGCTATGCGTAGCAGTGCGGCACGGCAAATGCTGCATGCCAAAAGCTTGGAGTTCGAGCTGGAGGGCAAAAGATATGCCTTCATAACCGAGCCGCCGCGCGATTTTCAGGAAATTCTGGCCAGTCTGTTACACGGAAATGATAATGTCCTAGTGGCGGGAAGTAGAAATGTCCGTCCTAACCAGTTAAGATATTAGTTCAATCAACTAATATCAACTCAATGGACAAGCACATTATCATGAGCCAAAAAGAAGCTAGCCGCTATGACATCATCCAAAAAGCCATTAAAAAAGAAATCAAAGGAATCGAAGCAGCTGAGATGCTCAACCTGACAGACAGGCACATCCGCCGATTAAAAAAGAAAGTCGCCAAAAATGGACTACAAGGATTGATTCATGCCGGCAGAGGCAAGCCCAGCAAAAGAAAGTTGCCGGAAAAAGAAACTGAAAAAATCAAAAAACTGCTGCACGAACATTATCCGGATTTCGGGCCGACATTCGCAGCTGAAAAACTGGATGAAGTTCACCGGATTAAAAGAGATGCCAAAACAATCCGCGTCATTATGATTGCGGAAGAATTATGGAAACCAAGAAGAAAAAAGAAACAGGAATACCGCGCTTGGCGACAAAGGCGATCCGCCTTTGGAGAGTTGGAACAATATGACGGTTCCTATGAATACTGGTTTGAGGACAGGGGTCAAAAATGCTGCCTGCTGGCCGCGATCGATGACGCCACCAGTAAGATTACCCACATAAAATTTGATGAGCATGAGGGCGTAGAACCAACCTTTAATTTCTGGCAGGAATACTTTGAAAAGAGCGTTAAACCCCATGAAATCTACGTGGACAAGTTTTCGACCTATTCCATGAACCACAAGCTGGCCAAGGAGAATCCGGACACCCTTACGCAATTTCAAAGAGCTATGACTCAATTGAATGTAGGAGTTATCAACGCGCACAGCTCACAAGCCAAAGGCCGAGTGGAGAGACTTTTCAAAACACTACAGGATAGACTCATTAAAGAATTGCGCCTGAACAAAATTTCCACAGTAGCCAAAGCCAATGAATTTTTAGAGAAAACATTCATTCCCAAATTCAATGCCAAGTTCGGTGTCATTCCCAGATCAGATGCCAACCTGCACAAAAAACTGGCCCAATCGGAAAAAGACCAATTCCCCTCAATATTTTCCAGACATTACGAGCGCACCATCAGAAGTGACTACACCCTGAGCTACAAAAATATCTGGTACCAACTGGAAGAGACTCAGTCGGTGGCTATGTTCAGAAAAGAAGTTGTTACGGTTGAAGAAAGGTTCGATGGCACAATCAATTTTAAATTAAGAGGGAAATATCTGAATTACAAACAACTTCCAGCCGGACCCAAAAAGATATCCGAAAAAGATGTTCCATGGGTTTTGGTGAAAACCGTGCCATCCAGGCCAGCCGCCAACCATCCATGGAGAAAATACCAATACGCTAACAACTAACAAAAATGTCCAAACCGGACATTTCTATTTCCCGCAAAAGCGGACATTTCTATTTCCTCTTTACAGAAATTCTGGCCAGTCTTGACGAAAACGGAAGAAAAGGCTAGTATAAAAAGGCTAAAAAACTAGGAGCCTGGAACACTTAAGGCTATTTTTTTATTTGGAACCATAATTTGCTATAATAAGAATACTATGAATCAGAAAATCATCGCGCTCAATAAAGAAATGCGAGGCGAGGCGGCGGCTAAGTGGCGCGCTGGGGATGTCGTGAAAGTTTATCTCAGAATCAAAGAAGGCGCCAAGGAAAGAACGCAGATGTTTGAGGGCTTGGTCATTGCCGTAAAAGGCGGCCAGAGCTCTTCTTTGACCATCACTGTGCGGAAAGTGACGCATGGCGTGGGCGTGGAAATGATTGTGCCGGTCTTGTCTAAGAATGTGGAAAAGGTCGAACTGGTCAAAAGTGCTAAGGTACGGCGAGCCAAATTGTATTACGTCCGGAGCCTGACTGCTAAGCAGAGCCGCATGAAATATAAGGAGTCGAAGGTGAAAGCGGCGGGGAAAAAAGAAGAAGTAAAAGAAGTGAAAGCAAAAAAGGAAAAGACTATTCAGAAAAAATAGCCTGATTTTAAATCAGAAGCCTTCGTGGCGGAATTGGTATACGCACATGCTTGAGGTGCATGGGCCGTAAGGTCATGCGGGTTCGAGTCCCGCCGAAGGCACGGACCGGATCCTTAGCTCAATCGGCTAGAGCACCTCGTTTACACCGAGGGGGTTATAGGTTCGAGTCCTATAGGATCCACAGTGACCGGGTGGGCCGAGTTAGCTCAGTGGTAGAGCAGAGGACTGAAAATCCTTGTGTCCCCAGTTCGATCCTGGGACTCGGCACCATAAAATAATTTTCAATTTTAAATTTTAAATTTTCAAACAAATCTCAATGATTAAATTTAAAATTGAAAATTCGGACATTGTTTAAAAATTAAAAATTGGAAATTAAAAATTTTAATTCGCGGGTATCGTATAGCGGCTATTATATTACCTTGCCAAGGTAGAGATGCGGGTCCGACTCCCGCTACCCGCTCAAAGAAAAAACAACCTGTTCCGCAGGTTGTTTTTTTGGTATAGTTGAGGAATGGAAAAATTAATCATCGCCCATCGGGGTGCGTCGGGATATGAAAAAGAAAATACGCTGGCGGCTTTTCAAAAGGCAGTCGAGTTGGGGGCGGACATGGTCGAGTTCGACGTGCGGCGGACAAGGGATGGGGAGTTGGTTGTCATTCACGATTCCAAAGTCGAGGGCCAGAAAATTTGCGAGTTGAGTTACGAAGAAGTAAAAAATATTTCCAAGAGGTTGGGATTTGGCGTGCCGAAGCTCGAGGAATTATTGGTGCTGTTGAAAAATAAAATTAAATTGGACATCGAATTAAAAGAAGAAGGTTGCGAGACGGAAACGGTGGAGTTGGCTTTGCGGTATTTTGATAAATCGGAATTTATCATGACTTCATTCAAAAAAAATTCTCTTCGAATTGTAAAAAAGAAATTCCCTGACATCCGAACCGGACTTTTGTTGGGAGGAAGAGGGGAAACGGGAAAAATATTCCGCGCGTATCTGGACGGACTTTTTTCTTTCGGGGCGGCAAAAAAAATTGACGCGGATTATATCTTGCCGCAATGGACATTGGCGATTCTGCCGTTTTATCTGATGATGTTACAATGCATTGGATTGCCGGTCATTGTTTGGACGGTAGACAGGCAAAAAACAGCGGCGAGATTTTTGAAACATAAAAACGTAGCGGGGATTATTACAGATTATCCGGATCTGCTTTATCGTCGAAAGGAAAATCGAAAGTATTGAAGAGGTATTGTTGTAATAAAGAATGAAACTTCCCGACTGGAAGTTTTTTCTTGGCCAGATCGTGACAACGGGCAGGTATAAAAAAATGGTAATTTTCCCGAGGCTTGAGCAATTCTTAAAATAGGTTTAAAATATACTTCCAAACTTTAAGCGTAAATTATTCTTAATGGAAATAAAATTAAACAAGAAACAAAAAGTCAGCCTGGGGGCCATCTTTATCTTGACGGCGCTTTTGGGCGTGGGCGTTATTTATTGGAAGCATGAAAAAGCTTCGGTGCCGGCATTGCCGATTGAACGGCCGAAAACGGTCGGAAATGAACTGATGCCGCCGCCGGAGCCGCCGACTCTTTATCACTACCAAACCGGACCGATTTCCATGGCGACCATGAAAAACAAAGGCTGTGTGGCGGACGGCCTGCTTTCCGGCTATGGCAAGGATACGAATGCCGAAGTGGCTATGATTCAACGGTCCGATTGCACCTATCTCCATCGGGCGCTGGAAACTTGGGGCAGTCCGCCTGATTTCAACAAGGCAGCTCAAATTATGCAAAAGATAAATAAGCCCGGACTTATCTATGGCATGTTTATCGCTGAAGATCTTAGGACCAGCGCTGATTATAGTTATGCCGGTTCGAACGGTGATTCCAAGCAGTTTAATTTTCGTGACATGTGTCGGAATGGTTCGGACAATGCCTGGGGCGAGCACACTTGCAAACCCAATCTAGATCGCCGGGCTTATCGTGATTATGTGACTTATATCATGGAACGCGGCATCGATCTGGGGATCCAGAGCTTTATGTTCGGTCAAATATACTATCAAGATAATCCGGATCTTTCCCAATCGAAACTCCATCAAGTCTTAGATACGGTCCGGGCGTACGCTAAGAAAAAAGGCGTCCAGATTGTGATCGGCGCTCAGACGGGAAACATTACGGATGAGAAATATCTCCAGCAGTTTGATTACATCGAAGGCGGCGTGGGAATCGGCGATTCTGGAACGATCGAGAGCGGACCATGCTGGAGCCAGCTGTCCAGTTGCTGGGCGTTGCTTTGGAATCAGCAGTACGCGTCCAAGGCCAAAAATGTTTTTCTGGCGCTTGACTGGAGCGGATTACAATTTGATGATATGAGTTCTTTCGCTCGGATGGATAAAGATAAGAGAGCAACGGTTATCCAGAAGCTTTATACTTATTTCACTTCCAAGAATATGGGCTTCATGCTGCCGATGATGGCCACTCTTAACCGCGCCAATGGCGGCTGCTACGGCGCGAAGAAGGGTTTTTATTCGGCCAGCAATCAATATGGTTGTGGCGATGAAGATGTGATCAATTCGATTTTGAATAAAAATGCTGGTTAAAAAGGTTTTTTTTAAAGCCAATTTTTCAGGTTGGGGAATTTAGAAATTTTGTGGCTTGCTTAAGCCTGAATGTGGCAGGGATTAAAAACAAAATGGCTTATTTGAGCATAAATCATGGAATATGGGTTGACTTTTAAGAGTCTCTTTGCTACAATGAAACGTCAAATTTAAATAGCCTACAAGGCTTTTTTGATTAGACTGTCCCTCCGGACTAGACCGGTTAAGCGGGCATTAACAATTGAAAAAATTGTGAATGCGTATCATTAGAAAGGCGGCGGCCTTAGCCATGGTTCTTATGGTGATTGCTCCGCAGGTTTCTTGGGCGGATACCCTTCCCGGAATCGATTCTAATGAAATAAAAACAAATTTCGAAACACAAAATAATTCAAATAACAACGGCATTGTCCTGGGCGTCCAAAACGGACAGCTAGCCATGGGACCAACCGTTGCGACTGATTACGCGCTGGCAACTACCGATGATTCGGAGTGGTCTCCGCGAGACATTGCTCTGGCCGAATTTGAAGAGGCGGCCAGCAAGATGAATTCCTCAGGAGAAGAATTCGCTATCAACGCTTCGGCTTATACGGCCGCCAGCGACGAATGTGGAAAAAGCGATGGTATTACGGCCTCGGGTCTTAAAGTGAAAGAGGATGAAACAATCGCTTGTCCGGAAAATTTCTCTTTTGGTACCAAAGTGAAGATCAAAGGGATGGGCACTTATGTCTGTGAAGACCGGGGTGGAGCCATCCATGGCAATCGCTTTGACATCTACATGAAAACCAAAAAACAAGCTTTTGATTTCGGTCGCCGGCAGCTTACGGCGCAGGTGGTTATGTAAATCACATGGCGTGGAGTATATAACAGGAAACAAATAACATAGAAGACAAAAATCCCTTCTGATTGACAGGAGGGATTTTTGATTTAAATCTATTTTTGTTGACAAAACAAGAAAAATAAGCTAGAGTTGTACTACTGATTGAGTAATTTTTATAAGTAAATAAGGCCTTGTTGGCGCCGTTCGGGTAAGCTCAAAAAAGAGGTAGGAAGAAAAATGCTTCACGTTTCTTGCTTCTTTTTTGACTTTACTTCCTTGCGCCGCCTCTTTAGGCTAAGCATGTTTAATGGAACGTAAAAAGTGGTCCCTTCAGATCGGGGGACGAATTCTCGAGATTGAGACCGGCCTTTTGGCGGGTCAAGCCAACGGCGCAGTGACCGCCAGATATGGCGACACGGTCGTTTTGGCCACTGCCGTTATGTCAAAAGGCGCTTCGCGCGTCAGCGGATACTTCCCATTGATGGTTGATTTCGAAGAAAGATACTACGCCGCCGGAAAAATCAAAGGTTCAAGATTCATTAAGCGCGAAGGCCGTCCGTCTGACGACGCCATTCTTTCCGGTCGGGCTGTCGATCGGACGGTTCGTCCGCTCTTTAATCATAGGATGCGAAACGATGTTCAGGTGATTTTAACTGTGTTGTCTTATGATGGGGAAAATGATCCGGACACCGTATCCATCGTTGCCGCTTCGACTGCCCTTTCCATCTCTGATATTCCTTGGGCTGGACCGGTAGCGGCGGTGCGTGTCGGGCAAGTGAATGGCGAATTTATTTTGAACCCGGTCAACGGCGAATTGGAAGAAGGCAATCTCGATCTGGTCATCTCCGGTACATCCGACAAGATCAATATGATCGAATGTGCCGCCAAGGAAGTCCCGGAAGAGGAAATGGCCAAAGCCTTCGCTTTTGGAAAGGAAGCTGTTTCTAAGATTGCCAACTTTATCTCCGAAATTCAAAAAGAAGTTGGAAAAGCCAAGAACGCCCCAACTTTGGTAGCTGGAACGTCTGAATTCGAAGCCAAGGTGAAAGAAATTTTGCTCTCTGAAGGCTTGGCGGAAGCGCTTTATGATAAGGACAAAAAAGTCATCGAAGAAAAAACCAAAACTATCCAAGAAAAAGTGGATGAATACATCAAAACGACTTTTCCCGAAGAATTTAACAAGCTTCAGGAAATTGCCGAGATTGTTTTTGAGGAAGTGTCAGACGAGATTGTTCACCAGAACATTCTTGAAAAAGAACAGCGCCCGGACGGCCGAAAACTGGATGAAGTGCGTCATATCGAATGTCTGACTGGAATCCTGCCTCGTACCCATGGCACCGGCCTTTTTACTCGCGGCGAAACACAAGCCCTGACTGTTACCACTTTGGGCTCGCCTGGCGACCAACAAGTTATCGACACCATGGAAGTGGATATGAAAAAAAGATATATCCATCTTTACAATTTCCCGCCTTATTCCGTCGGTGAAGTGCGTCCGATGCGTGGACCGGGAAGACGCGAAGTCGGACACGGCGCCTTGGCTGAAAAAGCCCTGGTTCCGGTTCTTCCTTCCAAAGACGAATTTCCCTACACTATGCTTTTGGTTTCCGAAGTGCTGTCTTCCAATGGTTCTTCCTCCATGGCTTCCACCTGCGGTTCAACTTTGTCTCTTATGGATGCTGGTGTTCCGATCAAGCGCCCGGTTTCTGGAATTGCCATGGGCATCATTGTCGAACAAGGCGCCGAGAATCCGAAATTCAAAGTTTTAACCGACATCCAGGGTTTGGAAGATCATTATGGCGATATGGATTTCAAGGCAGCCGGAACCGAACTGGGTCTCACTGCTCTTCAGATGGACGTTAAGGTGGATGGCGTGACGGTCGAGATGCTGACTGCTGTGCTCAAACAATCCCAAATCAACCGGATGGAAATTTTGAAGCATATCACCGATGCCATCCCAGCTCCAAGAACCGAAATGAGCCAATATGCGCCACGTATCATTATCATGAAGATCAATCCAGACAAGATTCGGAAAGTCATCGGCACCGGCGGCAAGATCATTAACGAAATCATCGATGAAACTGGAGTACAAATCGATATCGAAGATGACGGCTCAGTCTTTATCACCTCTCCGGACGCCGGTTCCGCCGCCAAAGCCCAAAAATGGATCGACAATCTTACTCATGAGGTGAAGCCGGGTGAAATTTTTAATGCCCGCGTTACTCGCATTATGAACTTTGGGGCGTTTGCTGAAATTCTGCCTGGGCAAGAAGGACTGATTCATATTAGCGAGATTTCTGACCGGAGAATCGATCGGGTTGAGGATGTTTTGAAAGTTGGCGATGTTGTTCCGGTTAAAGTCAAAGAGATTGACAATCAGGGACGCATTAATCTTTCCGCTAGGGCCGCAACCAAGATAGATTAGTCTAGCCAAAAAAGAAAATATGTTGTAAAATAGAAGCATCGACAAGATGCTTCTATTTTTAATATAAAAAAATGTTTGAAAAAAAACCAACCAATTCTGAACCGCAAAAACCGGTGCCTTCCATTGATAAACTTTCCATTCATACCATGAAAAAGGATCTGGCAAACCCGCTTGGCGCGTATGCCGTAAAAAATCCTGCGGTAGTAAGCCAGCCCGTACAAACCAAAAATACTGAACGAGTCTCTCCCCAAATAAAAACTAGCAGTCCTTTTTTAACTGAGGCTCCAAGTAATAATAAAATTAGTGTAGCTAAAAAAGCCAGTGAGCCTATAGAAAATAAAATTTTAATAAAAAACCCCGGATCCAAGCATATTTTCCCCGTTATCGTTATCGTTCTCATTGTTTCTTTGGCAGTGGGAGGCGGATATTATTTTTGGAAAACTCGGGTGGCGCCTTCCTGGTCTGCAAAAAAATCCGCGAGCCAAAATCAAGAAGCTTCCGCAGGCGCGGCGACTTTGCCGGCCATTGCTACTGATAAGCCCAACTATTTGAGCATCGATACTAAAAATCCGGATGCTTCCGCCATTAAAAAAACCTTGGCGGATTATGCTGGTAAAGTTACCCAAACAAAAACCGTAACTCCGGTTGCCTTTATCGTGACCGACGCGCAGAACAACCCGATTTCATTCCAAGACTTTGCGCAAGCTGTCGGACTAACTTTGCCGCAAAGTCTTACAGCCCAACTGGGTCCCGGTTTTACCCTTTATATGTACAACGATGCTGGCAAGACGCGAATTGGATTGGCTACTGCCGAAAAAAATGACGCTCAATTGGCGGCCGCTTTGATCCAGGAAGAATCAAATTTGCCTAAAGATATCGAGCCGCTTTTTCTGGCTTCTTCGTATACTTTAAACAATAGGTCTTTCGGAAGCAGCACTTATAACGGAATTCCGATCCGATACAATAATATCATTTCTCCAGATAACTTGTCGGTCGACTATACTATTTATCAGAATCAGTGGCTTATCGGCACAACAGAACTGACTTTACGCTCCACTGTTGACCTGTTGAATAGTCAAACTGCTCCAACTGCTGGTAACAATGCCGCTAATTCCCAATAAAATACAGCTAATCGAGACAATTCTGTATAACCTGTGGATAACTTGTAGAAAAAATCGACCATTTTCCAATTTGGAACGAAAGAAGTGAATTTGTTTCTTATTTGACCCGAAAGCGGCTAACCCTACTAAAAAGATACCGCAATCAAATTTATCGAGTAAACAAGCTGATTTTATTATTCCGCATTGACTTTCACCTATTTTCTTGTTATAATGGGAGAGTAGTAAAGACCGTGTGAGAACATTAAAAATTAAATCCACACGGCAGAATAGTTTTCAATCGCAATTTCCCCCTATTTGCGATTGAAAACTATTCTGCTGTCCAAGTGTTATCGCCAACGCGCGATAGCCGCCTCTGATCTGGCCAGAGGACCCCAAAACAAAAATAAAAAAACTTTTTAAACAAAAATAAAAAATAAAAAGTTAGTTCTTTATAAAACAAAAGGCGTAATGCCAGAGGACGGTAGAAGAAAAGACACTTAGAATAAAGTCAGAATAAGTCGTCACAACAAAGTCGCACATAAAATACACGCGACCAAGTAATTTCGAATATGCCTCTCACCCGGGCTATAAAATTCACGGTTCACGTGTTAGTACGACAAACATCTGTGGGCGTCAGCCTATAATTTTTATTTCGGGCTTCGACGCCCACGGATTTCATCCAAAAATCACTTTTTGAGAAACGCCGTGGAGGCTGTTTTTTGTTATTTAAGAACTACGAAATTGGCGAAAGTACGAAAAAGAAAGCGGGAAGAATATTTTTTATTTCGTTAATTTAGTATTTCGTAAAACATGTTATACTTAAACCATGAATATTGCCCGAAAAACCATCGGCAACCTCGGCGAAGAAGCGGCTGTCAAATATTTGAAAGAAAAAGACTATGTCATTCTTGACCGTAATTTTCAAAATAATTCCGGACGCCGGTTGGGAGAAATTGACATTGTCGCCAGAGGCAGGAAAGAAAATGAGCTGGTTTTCGTAGAAGTAAAGACACGGGAAATGGCTGGATACGGGGACACTCTGCCGGAAGAAAATATCACTTATCCGAAACTGCGCCGTCTGGAAAAAATCGCCCAAACTTATATTCGGCTAAAAAAACTCGAAGATTTGCCTTATCGTTTCGATGCTATTTCTGTTTGGCTTAATCTGGAGAAGAATATCACCCGGATAAAACATATTGAGAGCTTATGACTCGCTAGACATTGAATGTTTTATTTGCTAGAATTGTAGTACATTAATCCGTTATTTAGCAGTTTTAAAAAGTTCGCAAGCAAACCCACCGGATTGCTTTTTGAATTACAAAAAAGTATGGCAATGGATAAAAAAACTTTAGATGAATTGAAAGACGCGCTTATCGCGGAAAAGAAGGATCTGGAAAAAAACCTTGGCCGTATCGCACGTCCAGTTGATAAGGAAGAAGGAGATTATGAAACAACTTTTTCCGAACTCGGCACCGACAAGGACGACAACGCTACGGAAGTGGATCAGTACACTCAGGATCTTTCCGTAGAAAACACTCTGGAGAAGAAGCTTCAGGAGGTTTTGGACGCGCTTGAGCGCATGGAGAACGGCACCTATGGCAAGTGCGCCAACTGCGCAGGTGAGATTCCGGTGGAGCGCCTCCGCGCCAATCCATCAGCCAGAACATGCATTAATTGCAAATAATCTTCACAAATTGCGAATGTATGAATTACGAAAAAAAATAGCCCGATATTTTTTTGTTGTATCCGGATTTTTTCTTATCTTACTGGATCAATTCATGAAATACGAAATCCGCTCCAGGGGCGGATTTTATATTTGCAACGCCGGCCTGGCATTTGGGATTAAACTTTCATATTTTATCTTGGCTGTCGTGATTTTTGGAATAGCTGCTTTTATCATCACGGCCGGAAATCACAAATCACAAGCATCAAATAAGAAACAAATTCCAATATCAAAACATAAAATCCAAAGCCAGTGCTGGCTTAAAAAATTGAGATTTGGAATTTTGCTTGTCCTATCAGGCGCTATTTCCAATATTGTTGATAGAATATTCTTTGGTTGCGTTATCGACTACATCAATTTGCGCGTCTGGCCGGTCTTTAATCTGGCCGATGTTTATATCACAATAGGAGGAGCGCTAATTATTTGGAAAATTGTGAAAGAATTTTAGCATATTAACATGTCAACATTTTAATAACTTCGTTTTGTTTTTGTTAAAATGTTAAAGTGCTAACATGCTAACATGAATCTATGTCTTCCAAAGTTTTCTCCGCCGCCACTGTCGGGCTGAAAAGCGAACTAGTCGAAGTCGAAGTCGACACCGTGGCGGCCGGTCTTCATCATTTCAATATCGTGGGTCTGCCAGACGCGGCTGTCAAGGAATCCAAAGACCGGGTCGGCGCGGCTATCCGCAATTCCGGTTTCAGGCCGCCCCACCGGGCCGGCCGGGTTACGATCAATCTCGCGCCGGCCGATCTCAAAAAAGAAGGGCCGATCTATGATCTGCCGATGGCGCTCGGCTTTCTTCTCGCTACCAAGCAGGTTTATTTTGATTTTCAAAACCGTTTGTTTTTGGGTGAACTGTCTCTGGATGGGAAAATCCGGCCGGTGCGCGGCGTTTTGCCGATGGCCATTCTGGCCAAGGAAAAAAACATCCGGGAGCTTTATGTTCCGGCCGAAAATGCCAACGAAGCCGCAGTTATCGATGGCTTAGATATTTTTCCCGTGAGAACCTTACAAGAACTCCTGGAACACCTTCTGGATTTGGGCGGAGAAAAAATAGCGCCGGCGCCGAAAATAAACTTGGTGGAGCTTTTTTCCGACCAAGAGCACGTAGTCGACATGGCCCATATTAAAAGTCAAGAACACGCTAAACGCGCTTTGGAAATCGCGGCCGCCGGCGGGCACAACGCCATTCTCAATGGGCCGCCCGGTTCAGGGAAAACTCTGCTCGCCAAAACAATGGTTTCTATTTTGCCGCGCCTGACCGTCCCGGAGGCCTTGGAGGTAACCAAGATTTTTTCCATTGCCGGCCAATTACCGAGAGAAACTTCACTGATTACGCAACGACAATTTCGCGCTCCGCATCACAGTGCTAGCGCCGTGTCGCTGGTCGGCGGCGGAACTTTTCCCCGGCCAGGAGAGATCAGCATGAGCCATCGCGGGATATTGTTTCTGGATGAGTTTCCGGAATTCCAGCGTTCAGTGCTTGAAAATTTGAGGCAGCCGCTTGAAAATGGGATGATTACTGTTTCTCGCGCCCAGGGTACATTGGAATTTCCGGCTCGTTTTACCCTGGTTGCCGCTATGAATCCTTGTCCTTGCGGCAATGCTACTGATCCCGAGAAGGCCTGTTCCTGCTCGCCGGCTTCAATCATCAAATATCAACGCAAAATTTCCGGGCCGATTCTGGATCGCATTGATCTTCACGTCGAAGTGCCACGTTTAAAATTCGAAAAATTGGCCGGCGGCACGTCCGGCGAATCTTCAAAAAAAATCCGAGAACGGGTGGAAAAAGCCCGGGATATTCAAAAGGAAAGGTTTTTCGGGGGTCGGATGATCACCAATAGCGAAATGGAAAGCGAGCAGATTAAGAATTTCTGCGCTCTCGACGCCGCTTGCGTCCAATTGATGAGAAGCGCCGTTACTAGTTTGCATTTGAGTGCCCGGGCTTATTATCGTATAATAAAAGTTGCCCGCACCATCGCTGATCTGGCCGGAATGGAAAATATCCAGTCCACGCATATCGCCGAAGCGATCCAGTACCGGTTTAAGACTGAATGAAACTGAATTTATAATTTTTAAATAATGCCTTAATTTTGAATGTTTAAAACATTCTGTCATTCAAAATTGATTCAAAATTCAAAATTGGAAATTTAAAATTATTGCGGATTATGATTTCAAATAAATATTCGAAAATCATTATTACGACCATGTTGGCATTAATCGCCTATAAGGCCTTTGCCTTTTTCAATTCTCCTTCTCCTGCTTTGAGTTTCGAGAATGCTTCCAAATCCATTGCCGTAAACGACAATGGTCTCATTTATTCAACCACTAGCCAGGTCGACACTGTAGGGGATTTTTTGAAAGAAAAAAATCTCACGCTTGGCGAACATGACCAGCTTATTCCGGATAAAAATTCGTCTCTTCTGCCGGATATGAATATCGATATTCGACGGGCCAAAGAAATAAAAATTCTGGTGGATGGCAAGACAATTGCCAATTGGACACTCGGTCAAACAGTCAGTCAGGCACTGGCTGAGAATAATGTTACTTTGTTTCGTCTCGATAAAACCGACCCGGATCTGGACGCGCCGATCGGAGATGATGCAACCATCACAGTTACGCGGATAAATATAGAAAACGTAACCGAAGACAAAGACATTCCATTTCAAACAATCAACCAAACTGACCCGAAGCTGGGCTGGCGAGAGGTTGACATTACCACGCCTGGCATAAAAGGTACTAAGGAAGTGAAATATCAAGTCACCTATAAAAACGGGAAAGTCATCTCAAAAGTGGCTCTTTCCAGTTCGATTGTGAAAGAACCGGTGACCCAAGTCCAAACCAAGGGTACTTACGTCAAAGTCGGCAGTTCCCAATCTGGCCAGGGGACTTGGTATTCTTATATGGGCGGAATGTTTGCGGCCAGTCTCACTATCCCGCGCGGCGGCTATGCTCGTGTCACCAACGCGCAAAACGGAAAATCCATCATCGTCCAAATCAACGATTCCGGACCCTATGGCTCCGGCCGCATCATTGATTTGGACAAAGTGGCTTTTTCCAAAATCGGCGACATTGGCTCGGGAGTGATCAACGTGAAGGTGGAGAAAGTATTGAACTGATATTTTGAAAGCAATTTGACAGAAAACGCCTTAGCTGGTAGTATTAACACATAAGAGAGTTGAGAGATGAAGTTCGCGTAAGCGAACTTTTTTTAAAGGAATTTAATCGTATTTAAACAATAAATCTAATCATAATATTATGCCAAGAAAAAAAATGCAAACGGACGAAGACGTGGCGGCGGCGCGGATGGGAGATTTCGGATCGGCCATCACGCAGATTTGTGAAGAAAAGGGAATTTCTAAAGATAGGGTGATCGAGACAGTCGAGGCAGCTTTGGCGGCGGCTTACAAGAAGGACTATGGCAAGCGCGGTCAGAATATCCGGGCCGAATTCGATGAGGTTGCGGGTGGCACCAAATTCTATCTGGTCAAGGAAGTGGTGGATGAGACGACGCGTGAATTTGTGGAAGAAGAAACGGAAGAAGAAAAGCAAGAAGAAAGAGGCAAGAAGCAAGAAGAAAATAAAACCGAGTCGGAACAGAATAAGGGGAATGTCCCCGAAGAATCCGAGGGAGAGAAGCTGCAGCGGTATAATCCAGAGCGCGACCTGACTTTGGAGGATGCGCTGGAAATCAAAAAAGATGCCCAAATTGGCGATATTATTGAAATGGAACTGGAGCAAAAAAGCGAATATGGTCGGGTGGCGGCTCAAACTGCCAAGCAGGTGATCATCCAAAGGATTCGGGAAGCGGAACGTGATTCAATGTACGACGAATACAAAAACCGGGAAGGCGAAGTCATCAATGGGACCGTGCAAAGGATCGAGGGACGGAACGTTTTCATCGATTTGGGCAAATCCATCGGCGTGCTGTTTCCGAGCGAGCAAGTTGAGCGCGAGTCATACCGGGTCGGACAAAGACTCAAAGTTTATCTTTTGAAAGTGGATGCCGGCACCAAGGGGCCTGGCATCACTCTTTCCCGAATCCATCCGGAAATGATCAAAAAGATGTTCGAGCTTGAGGTGCCGGAAATTTTCGCCGGAACAGTAGAGATTAAATCAATCGCGCGGGAAGCCGGGGAGCGGACCAAAATTGCCGTGTCTTCGACCGAGGAAGGCGTGGACCCGATCGGTTCTTGCGTTGGGCAAAAAGGCACCCGCGTGCAAGCGGTGATCGACGAATTGGGTGGAGAAAAGATCGATATTATCCAATGGAACGACGATACTTCTAAGTTTATATCAGCTTCTCTTTCTCCGGCTAAAGTCTTGCGGGTGGATGTCAATGAAGCGACCAAAGAAGCGGTGGCGATAGTGCCGGAAGACCAGTTGTCCCTGGCTATTGGCAAGCGCGGCCAGAACGTGAGATTGGCGGCAAAACTCACCGGATGGAAAATTGACATAAACGGGGCTGAGAATAAAGGGGAAGAAAAAAATATCGAAAAAGAAGAGTCCGTCTCTGAAGAAATTTCTGCTGAAGTAGAAAGTCCCAAAGAATCTGCGGAAGAAAATGTTTAAATTGTTAAATTGTTCAGATAAAAGCAATTATGAGTAAAATAATTGTCATCGGGCATAAAAATCCCGACACCGATTCGATTGTCTCGGCGCTTGGGGCGGCGGAATATTTAAGGAAAGTCTTAGGTCTTGACGCCGAAGCGTATCGGGCTGGAGAAATTAATAACGAAACGAAATTTGTTTTGGAGCATATCGGCGTGGAAGTTCCGCCGTATCTCGAATCTGCCAGCGAGGACGAAGCCATTTCTTTGGTTGATCATAATGAAGTGAGCCAAGTTGCTGAAGGGGTGGATTATTCTAAGGTCGAATATATTTTCGATCATCACAAAATTTCCCTTCAGACCGAAAGGCCGATTTTTTTGCGGACGGAGCCGATCGGTTCGACTGCTTCCTTAATCGCGAAAATGTTTCTGGAAAAGGGCGGGGAATTTTCCGCAAAAACCGCCAAGCTTCTTTTGGCGGGAATTTTGTCGGATACGTTGAATTTGACCAGTCCGACTGCGACTCATGAGGATGCAGAAATAAGCGAAAAGCTTAACGAAATCGCGAAAATCGATGTCTTCTCATTTGCGGATGAAATGTTTGTGGCCAAATCGAGTTTGGAAGGAATTTCCATTGAAGACATTACCACTCTCGATTATAAAAATTTTGAAATGGGCGGAAAAAAAGTCGGAGTGGGAACCTGGGAAACGACAAATCCGGAAACCGTCAATGAAAAAAAGGTGGAAATTGCCAAAGTGCTTGAAATAAAAAAAGAAGTCGATAGGTTGGATTATGTATTTTTTATGGTAGCTGATATCATAAAGCAAAACAGCTACTTGTATATGATTGGCGAAGAAGAAAAGAAACTGGCCGAAAAAGTTTTCAAGGGAAAAATGGCGGATGGAATTATGTTTTTGGAAGGGGTAGTTTCCAGAAAAAAACAAATTATCCCGCCGTTGACCGCGGAACTGGAAAAATAATTAGTAAGGAATACATTCATGATTAAGAAATTACCGAAATCGCAAGTTGAATTTGAGTTGACCGTCTCTTGGGACGAGTGGAAGAAATATTTGACCACTGCCGCTGAAGAAGCTTCTAAAGAAATAAAAATCGCCGGCTTTCGGCCGGGGAAAGCGCCACGGAATCTGGTCGAACAGAAGGTTGGGAAAAATGTTATCATGAATGGCGCTGCTGAACGGGCGGTCAAAAAGAGTTACGTGGATTTTGTGACGGGCGAAAATTTGGAAGTGCTCGGCAGTCCCAAAGTGGATCTTTTGGAAGCCGAAGAGGGAAAGGACTTAAAATACAAAGCCACGGTTTCCGTGATGCCGGAACTCAAGATCAAGGTTGCTTATTTAGCGGATATCAAAAAAATCAACGAAGAATTCAGTCAAAAATCTGTTAAGGCGGAAGATAAGGATTTGGAATTGGAGTTGGAGAAATTGGCCAACAGTCGTGTTAAATTAGTGGCGGTCCGTCGCGCTGCCCAAAAGGGTGACAGTGTGGAAGTTGATTTTACGGTCATCCGGGACGGCGTGCCGATCGAGAACGGGACCAGCAAAAAACATCCTTTGATTCTTGGACGGGGTGTTTTTATTCCCGGTTTTGAAGATAACGTAATTGGCATGACCGAAGGAGATGAGAAGGAATTTGAATTGAAATTTCCGGACGACTACCATGAAAAAAGCTTGGCGGGTCAGCTGGCTACGTTCAAGGTGAAGATGGATCTGGTGCAGGAACGCCAGACGCCGGCCATTGACGATGATTTCGCCCGCTCGCTCGGAAAATTCGAGAATTTGGAAGCATTGAAATTAAGCGTCCGGGAAGGCTTGGAACATGAAAACGAACACCGAATTAAGGATGAAAGACGGGCTAAATATATGGATGCGCTGGTCAAAAATGCCGAAGTGGAATTGCCGGATGTCTTGGTTCGCGAAGAAGCCGAACGGATGTTGGCCGAATTCGAATATCAGCTCACGCCGATGGGTATGACACTTGATCAGTATTTGTCCCAGCTCAAAAAAGACCGAAAAGACTTAGAAAAAGATTGGGAACCGGAAGCAACTAAGCGAGTGATTGGCGCGATGGCGTTGAAAGTTGTGGCCAAGGAACACGAGCTGGAAGCTACCTCCGAGGAAACGCAAGAAGAAATGAACAAGACCCTGACTTATTACAAAGACGTCAAAGATATTGAGAAGAATATTGATATGGAGCGGTTGTATAATTATAGCAAAGGGATCGTGGAGAATGAGAAAGTGTTTGAATTTTTAGAGAAGTTGTAAAAGTAAAAATATATGGAAAATATAACCAACCAATATCTCATCCCTACCGTTATCGAAAAAACCAGTTACGGCGAGCGGGCTTATGATATTTATTCGCGTTTGCTGAAAGACCGGATTATTTTTCTGGGTGGGCCGATTGATGACATGGTGGCTAACGCGGTGATTGCGCAGTTGCTCTTTTTGACGTCGCAAAATTCCAAAGAGGACATCCGGATCTATATCAATTCGCCTGGCGGGCAAGTCACTTCGGCGCTGGCGATTTATGATACGATGCAATATGTGAAGCCGGACGTCTCGACCATTTGTGTCGGCATGGCAGCTTCGGCGGCAGCGCTCCTTCTTACGGCTGGGAAGAAAGGGAAGAGATTGATTTTGCCCAACGGTGAGGTCATGATTCATCAGGTCATGGGCGGGGCGCAGGGACAGGCGACCGATATTGACATCCATGCCAGGCATATCCTTGTTGTGAAGAATAAGCTTAACGAGATCATGGCGCGTCACACCGAACAACCGCTTGATAAAGTTGAAAAAGACGCCGAGCGCGACTATTTCATGAGTGCCGACGAAGCGAAAAAGTACGGAGTGGTGGACAAGATCATCAAATAAGGCAATTTGATGCCCAGAAGCTTTGATTGATATAAAAGACCTTCTTTTAAGCGAAGGTCTTTTATAATATTTCAGAATTTTATTTTTGGATTCGAGTCGAATGTGAAAGCTATGATTTCAAAACCGGCAGCAGACTTTCGCCGGTCATGTCATCCGGTTTTTCGATATGCATGATGTCCAAGATGGTCGGGGCGATGTCGGACAAGAGTCCGGCAATCTCGGCCGGTATTTCTTCCCCAGCTTTTCCGCGATGGTTGCTGGGCGTGACATACCAAAGCGGCACGGGATTAGCCGAGTGTTCGGTGTCTTTTTCGCCGGTTCGCGGATCAATCATTTCTTCCACATTGCCATGATCAGCCGTAATTAGAAGTTGGCCGCCGGATGAAAGGACCGCTTTGATTATTTGTTCCATGCACCTGTCTACAAATTCCACCGCGGTTATGGCCGCTTCTTCGTTTCCGGTGTGACCGACCATATCGGCATTGGCGAAATTGAGTAGGATGAAATCATATTTGTTTCGCTCAATGTTTTGAAGGACCTTCTCGGTTATTTCTGAAGCGCTCATTTCTGGCGCTAGGTCATAAGTGGCCACGTCTTTGGATGGAATGATTACTCGATCTTCGAGCGGATATGGCTCCTCGTTTCCACCGTTGAAAAAATAGGTGACGTGGGCGAATTTTTCCGTTTCGGCAATGCGCAGTTGGGTGAGTTTTCTTCCGCTCAAAACCTTGCTCAAACAATCCTTGATTTCGATCGGCGGGAAAGCCACTTCAACCGGAAGATTGTCTTCATATTGAGTCATGGTCGTGAAAAAAAGATCTTTGAATGTTTCGATGGGAAACTTGTTGAATCCCGGTACGACAAAGGCTTTTGTCAGTTGGCGGGCTCGATCTTCCCGGTAATTGAAGAAAATGACCGAATCGCCGTCTTTAACTTGGGCAATTGGTGTCAGTTTGTCCGAAGCATCACCCTCGCAGACCACGGCTGGTTCCATGTATTCATCGGTAACTTCTTTTTTGTATGAATCTCGCAGATATTTTTCCGGGTCTTTAATTTGATTGCCCGTTCCTCGCACTATGGCGTCGTAAGCTTTTTTTGTCCGATCCCAGTTATTATTGCGATCCATGGCGAAATAGCGTCCGCAAACCGTAGCGATTTTTCCGACTTGAAATTTTTGCATTTTGATTTGCAGCTCTTTCAAAACTTCCGCTCCGGAAGTGGGAGAGGAATCGCGTCCATCCGTAAAAACATGAAGGTAAACTTTGCGCATTTTTTGGTTACTCATCAACTCTAGGAGAGCATAGAGATGATCCAAAGAGGAGTGAACGCCTCCTCGTCCGACCAGTCCCATCAGGTGGATGGCCTGGTCGCGTTTCTTAGCATTTTCGATTGTTTTCAAAAAAACCTCATTATTGTAAAATTCGCCGTTTTGAATGGCCATGGTGATGCGCGGCATGTTTTGGTAGATAACCTTGCCGGCGCCGAGCGTCATATGCCCGACTTCGGAATTGCCTGGTTCGCCCCAAGGCAACCCTACAGAAATACCGGAAGCCTGGAGCGCCACGTGCGGATAATATTCGTCGAGTTTTTCGAAAGTGGGCAACTTGGCGTTGGAAAGCGTATTCCCCGCATTTTTTTGACCCAAGCCCCAGCCATCAAGTATGATAAGCATGACAGGTTTTGGTCGAGTCTGATTTTTTTTATCATTTGGCATATGGCGTTTTCTTTTTTGACTGTTTATCTGTCAATAATAACATTTTTCCATTCCTTTGACAAAAAGCGGCCACTCGGGTAGTATTTACTATGTGTTAAGTTATAATAATTTGTTTAAAACTAGTCGATTTCCATTGATAAACGCAATTTTAATTGTCTTAGCGGTGTCGAAAAATATGGCAAAGACCGAAAGGCAACTTGAAGACAACCATTTAATCCATGATCATGATTTATCAATTGAATAGAAAACAATACTATGGACGCGAGTTTGGCTATTCTTGGTGTAGGCATTTTAGGCTTGGGGGCGGGATCAGTTTTAGGTTATTGGGTCAGGCAAACAATCGCTAAAAAACAACTCCATACCGCCGAAGGCAAGGCTTCTGGCCTTCTGGAAGATTCAGAAAAAAAGTCCCAGGAAATTATCATTGAAGCCAAAAATAAGGCGGTGAACATATTGGAGGAAGCTAAAAAGAAAGAATTGGAGCGAGAAAATCAGATTATGCGCTCGGAAGAACGCTTGGAAAAAAGGGAAGAAAATTTGGACAAAAAAACGGAAGAAATTGAACGGGCTAAGACTATCCTTGAACAAAAAGCTGAAGAAATCAGGAGGATTCGGAAAGAAACGGACGAAGCCAAAAAACAAGAATTGAAACGGTTGGAAAAGATTGCCGGTCTTGGGAAAGATCAGGCTAAAAAAATTCTTCTTCAGCTGACAGAAGAAGAAAATCGCGATTATCTGGCCAAGAAAATGAAGGAAATGGAAGTGGTGGGACGTGATGAGCTGGAGAAAAAGGCGCGGGATATTATGACTGCTGCGATCCAAAAATACGCGGGATCTCACTCGGCCGATGTAACCACCAGTACGGTTAGCATTCCATCGGATGAAGTCAAAGGACGGATTATCGGCCGAGAAGGCCGGAACATTAAGGCTCTGGAGCGTTTGACTGGCATTGAAATAATCGTGGATGATACGCCGGAAGCGATTGTTATTTCCGGCTTTGATCCGATTCGGCGGGAGGTGGCCAGGATTGCCTTGGAAAAATTGATTGCCGACGGACGGATTCATCCGACCAAGATTGAAGAAGCGGTGGATTTCGCCAAAACGGAAATCAGCAAAAAGATCAAAGAAGCCGGCGAAGCGGCCGCTTATGATGTGGGCGTGGCCGGTCTTGACCCGAAGCTGATCCATATTTTGGGACGTCTCCGCTATCGGACCAGTTATGGACAAAACGCTCTTTTGCATTCTTTGGAAGTGGCGCATCTTTCAGGCGCTCTCGCGGCCGAGTTAGGGGCGGATGTGGCGCTGGCCAAGAAAGCTGGACTGTTGCATGATATTGGAAAGGCGGTTGATCACGAAGTGCAGGGGACGCACATTGAGATCGGCATCAAGATACTGGAGAAATTCCATGCCGGGAAAGAAATCATCAATACCATGAAATCCCACCACGAGGATTATCCGTTCGAGAACCCCGAATCAATGATCATCGCGGCGGCCGATGCTATTTCAGCCTCGCGGCCGGGCGCCCGAAAGGACACTCTGGAGCATTATTTGAAGCGCTTGGAAGATTTGGAGGCGGTGGCCAATTCATTCGCGGAAGTGGAGAAAACTTATGCTATCCAGGCCGGTCGGGAGATCCGGGTGTTCGTGAAGCCAGACAAGGTGGATGATCTGGGCGCGTTGAAACTTACGCGGGCCATTGCTGACAAGATAGAAAAAGAATTGAAATACCCGGGAGAAATCAAGGTGAATGTCATTCGGGAAGTGCGGGTGACGGAATACGCCCGCTAATTGTGGATAATCAATTTGCCTAATTTAAGGCAATAAACTAAAATATAAGAAACGCAATCAATAATATTTTAACTAGAAAGGCAGGTGATATTTATGACAACCCATGTAAACAAAGACGCTTTGGTTTCTAAGATCGCCGAAAAGACCGATCTCTCCAAGAAAGATATTGAATTGGTGATCGACACCATGACAGAGGAAATCACGAAGTCGCTTAAGAATGACGAAAAAGTGACACTGACCGGTTTTGGCACTTTCCGCGCTTCCAAGAGAGCAGCTCGCCAAGGCATCAACCCGCAGACCAAAGCGACCATCACCATTCCAGCTATGACTGTTCCTAAATTTACCGCCGGTAAGGCTTTGAAAGAAGCCGTCAAATAGTCCAACAGTTTTTTTGAAACTTTATTCTATCTATTCTTTTTTCGCATTTGCGTGAAGATTGAAAGGATAGCGATAAGATCCCGGCGCGCTCGGGATTTTATTGAACGGGGTGTCGTATACCGGTAGTACGAATGGTTTGGGACCATTTAGACTGGGTTCAATTCCCAGCACCCCGACAGCAGACAATTTTAGATTTTTAATTTAAAATTTTTATTGCATAGGAAAGTCCGCCTTCGCGGACTACTTGCGGGATTTGCCCGCCGTAGTCTCGCTTTGGCGAGACGAAGGCGGGTGTCGTATAGTGGCTATTATATCAGCCTTCCAAGCTGAGGAGGGGGGTTCGATTCCCCCTACCCGCTCAAGAAAAACGAAGCTAAATGAGGCTTCGTTTTTTGCTTTTAATAAAGGTAAATTAAGCCACTTGCTAGATGTGGGCGGTTTTTTGAATATTTTTGCTTGTATAAAGCCTTAATCAGTTGAACTTAAAATATAAAAAGCTTTATATTAGCCAAAATCATGCAATTTGTTTTGACAGGGACAGTAAAATGTGCTATCATTGGGCGTTACGGTGAATAAAATGTTTTTTGAGAAGAATGATGAGAGAAATAGTATTAGAAAACGTAAGGGATTATTAACAACAATGAAGTAATCGAATCCCGAATGTTTTTTGGAAATTTTTTTCATCATTCTTCTCGAAAGGGAAAGTTCTTTGAGAATAATACGAAGCTGTTCTTTCGGGTTTTGAGGGGTCGGACCACAAGTCTGCCCCCTCACGTTTTTCCAAGGTTATTATTTTGTAGTAATTTTAGAAAAGCGTTCGGATGAAAATTTAGAAACGCGAAATGTTCTTTTCAAAAACCTGCGGAGTAGCGATGAGGTGATGAAAAATAATTTTGTCATTTTGTCGCTGCGATGCCGCAGCCAAGATTATAAAAAAGGAGCTGCTAAGATGGAAGAAGAAAAAATTATCCTTCTGAATAAGATCTGGGCGCAGAGGAGGCTGGATACCGGATTTTTTCTCGAAAAAATCCTTCCAATCATGTTAGACAACTGGGAGACTGGCCAGTTTGATCGGGAGGAAGTAGAGAAGGGTATGGATATCCTATTTACAGTGCCGGACAATCCCTTTCATGTTATTTTCCTTTGTCGTATCCTACGTCCTAAAATTATTGTTGTTTTAATGCGACAAGAAAAGGATGTTGGGAGTGACGAGGAAAAATGGCAAAGACGAGCGACGTACAATATTATTGCTCCCAATTGCAATTGTCCGGTTCTTCGTATAAATGTCGGTGAACCGAAAAATTTCGAGGACTTTGCTCTTGGGACTTTGCCCGGTTCATTTTCCCTAAAGGAAATTGAGGAAAAAATTATTCCAGGAAGCGGGCGAGTTATTCCCGGAGACGAAGAGTATCCGGAAAAGAAATTGTTTCAGGCTATGCTCTTTGTTACTCCACTTTCATACTTCTATGGCAAATATTTAGAGCGCATCATAGGAGAAATGAAAGATTTTGCGCCACGGTCTTCTGAGTCCTTGGCGATTGATGTTCTACTTCTGGTTAACATCAGCAGCTTGCTACCCGGCATGAATTTACCAACGACTGCCTACACTGGGCCGACAGCCGGATGGCAGAAAAGTCATGATTTTTTGGAGTTGCACAATGCTCTTGGGCGAGAAGTGGTCACAATTTTTGGCGGTGGAGGAGTTGGCGTAGGGAGAAAAAGATGAAATTAACCTTGTCCTGACGTCAGAAAAGGGGCGCGGCCACGAAACAATTCGCTTGGAGCGTAGTGGCTGGAGATTGCTGGCTGGATAGTCTATCATCCAATGTAATTGATGGGCGAAGTTGGGGGCCATGACTATAAACCCCACTGCGACGGCTACTCACAGGTAACCGGCAGAAACAAAAACAGCTGCAACACTGGCGACCGACCTCGGGCGAGGCAACGGAATAAAACAGTGCTCTGTACGAAAAGGCTGTCCTGTGGACCCTTCGGGGTTTTTCGAGAAAGTTCTTTGGGGTTTTTATGGGAAATGATTTCGTTTCAACACAAGCGCGTTTCCCTTCCATCCAAATTCATAAATCAATTTTGTGGTTTTGGACGGGATAATTCCGGAGGGCAGTGCAGCGGTTATGTGGTGATCTATGTAATCGCTGCCATGCTCTTCAGATAAAAGAAAAAGCCGAGGCAAAGTTGTCTCGGCTTTTAGTTTTGGAAAAATAAATTCAGATGACGCGTTTCAACACCGGCACTTTGGAAATGAGCCAGACGGAAAACCAGGAGAGAAGAAAAACGGGAAGAGTAAGCGCCAGGATATCGGCGGCGCCGTTGCCGAAGATAATCATGTGGGTTATGTCGAAAAGTCTTTCCATGAAAAGAATATGGATCAGGTAGATGCCGAGTGTGAAGGGGGCGATGCGGGTGATTAAGTTTTCTTTCATCTCGAAACTGGCAAGGAACAAATAGAAACCCAATGAAGCGACGATCACCAGCGGACTCAGATAATCGAAAGCGTATTCCGAGTTGCCGGCTTTGATAAGCGCGAAGTAAGCAGCCACGACAAGCCCGAGACTGGCGGCAACATAGATCGTAAGCGCCACCCCGCGTCCAATGGAGTAATTCATTTTGGGCAGGGTGTGACCGAGGATGAAATAACCAAGATAGGGAATGAACCACAAGACAAAAAGAGCCGGATTGCCAAAACGAACGCTCCAAAGATTAACCACCATGCCCAAGGCCAAAAGACCAAGCCCCAGCAGGTTCATTTTTTTGAGACCGTAATAGTTATATAGAACATTGATAAAAGGCGTAACCATGTAGAGGCCGATGAGCATAAACAAAAACCAGAAATGATAGTAGGGTCGGCCGGACAGGAAACTCCAGCTTATTTGAGTAAGCGTTGCGTGCCAGTTGTGCGAATATTCCGAATAGAACAACCCCCAAAAAACCAACGGTGCCAAAAGTTTGTTGGTGCGTTTCTTGAAAAAGACCTCGACCTTTTCCACGTTTTCCTTAATCAGGAAAAAGCCGCTGCTTAAAACGAAAAGTGGCACGCACACCCGGGTGAAGGCATCGAAGATGGTGCCGGACCAGAACTGGCCGTTCAACTGATGCCAATTGTCTCCCATGAAATAGGCGCTGATGTGAAGCAGGATGACCATGAAGATGGCGAGCGCTCGGATAAAATCCTGAGTGTAATTTCTTTGTTTCGAGGCGGGTGTGTTTGGCATAAAAAAATCAGTTAAGCTTAAATTATTTTTTGTTGGTAGTTTAATTATAAAGGAAAAATCCGGAAAGATGAAATTGGAGCTGTGGCCTGTGATTGACAGAATGGGTTTTTGAGAGTATAATGCTTAGGTTGTGCGGTCTCTCGAATAGAACGGAAACAGCCCAAAAGGAGGACGAAAATATTTTATTATCCATAATAAAGTATTTTTTTATTTTTTAATTTTCCCAAAAATTATGACAGTCCAGCAAAAAATCGAACTGGTAAAAAAACTTAAATATTACGCGGCTTTTCAGAAAGATTGCCTGAATGCTGGAGATTGGGACGATTATGATAAGTTGGAAAATGAGATCAAGAAACTGGAAGAAACTATTGTCTACGCCAAAAATGAAGAAGATTGTGAAATGAACGAGCGGCCGGATTGATGGGCCGCTCGTTTTATGTTAAGATGGGGCGAATGAAAAGACCACTGAAAAATAAGATAATTTTTGGCTTGAGTCTGGCGGCGGTCGGTATTTTGGCTTTGGCTCTCTTTGTCTTTCGGGATGGCAGCAGAAAAAACCAGCTGGTCGTCCAGAGTGAGGCGGGCGCGTCCGAGAAAACCGCTCCGTCGTTAAATAAGCAGGAGAAAGACAATTCTTCCGCGACAAAGGCAGTGCCGAATCCGAAGACAGCCAGTGCGCGCGAGTCAGCCGTTCCGGCAGCTCCCGCTTCCTCCGACTCTGGCACAAATCAAGCTGCGCCGTCCGTCAAAACATCGACTACTTCGACGCCCGCGGCCGGGGCGCCTAAAATCATAAACAATTTGGTTAGTTGGGGATTCGCCAAAACCAGTGGACGCGTGATTGATACTATAATTATCCATTCATCGTACAACGCCACTGGCGGAGAGGCGCATAGCGTCGAGGGCATCATCAATAACGAATACAAACCGAATGGCGTCTCGCCCCACTACATCATCGGCCGGGATGGAACCATCTATCGGTTAGTTCTTGATCAAGATATCGCTTATCACGCCGGGGTGTCCAAGTTGCCGGACGGACGGACAAATGTTAATAATTTCTCCTTAGGGATTGAGATCGTGGAAGCCATGTCGGAAAGCCCCAGTGCTGCCCAATACGCTTCGCTTAACAGCTTGCTTGACTATTTACATGCTAAATATTCCATCAAACATATCCTGGGCCATTCCGACATTGCTCCAGGTCGAAAGACCGATCCTTGGAATTTCAATTGGAACAAGATACAATTAGGAAAGATGGAGTGAAGCGCTGAAGAATTAAGAAAGGAAGATAAGAAAGGAAAAATGAAGTGGAAAATGCACTTACTGTCAAAAACGTAATAAGTACTAAGGCTTTAAAAATAAGCCAGATTGCCAAAATGGTTCCGAATTTTGACGCGAAAAATAAAAGTGACGAGGAATTGGCAGGATTAACCAGAGATAATCCTGATTTTTATTATTTTCTCATGGAACGCTATGAGGAGAAGATCTTGCGTTACGTGCGGAGGATTGCCAATGTTTCACGGGAGGTTTCCGAGGATCTTGTGCAAGAAATTTTCCTGAAAGCGTATGAAAATATAAATGACTTCGACGAAACTCTCAAATTTTCCTCTTGGCTCTATCGGATCGCCCATAATCATGTGATTTCCCACTGGCGGAAATATAAAAATGAGAAGCTGCTTTCCTGGGACGCGGATGAAAGTTTCAAGAATATGTTTGAGTCTGACGATGATTTGACCCGGGATTTGGATAAAAAGATCACAGCCGAAAGGATGAGCGAGGTTTTGGATAAGATCAAGCCGGCCTATAAGGAAGTTTTGGTTCTCCGCTATATGGAAGACAAGGATTATACCGAGATCGGCGACATTTTGAAAAAGCCGGTCGGCACTATCGGTACGCTGATTTTGCGGGCCAAGAAAGAATTGAAAAAAGAAATTGAAAGCGGGAATAATTTTTATTCAAAATAATATCGGGTTTAGAGAACTTATGGACACTAATGTCAGTCAAAAGGTAATTGATAAAATCAAGAAAGAACGCCTTGCGCCAAAATCGGGGTGGCATTTTTTCTTGTTGCGCGCGGCGGTTCTCGCCGGACTCTCGTTTTTCATTTTGGCCGGCGCGCTGTCTTTCGGGATAATTTTCGATATTGTCCGCCAGGTTGAGATCACGCGCATTATCGGTCGGCCAGGCGGTCCGGGTGTCGTACTTCTGAGTTTGCCTTATCTTTGGATCATTTTTGTGGTCTTCTTCTTGGTGCTGGCCTTGGCTGATTTCGCCCGGACGCGCCATGGATATAAATATCGTTTGCTTCATATCGGCGTCGCGCTTTTTGTCGGCATGTTTTTTCTGGGAGCTGTCTTTCACGCGCTCGGATATTGCGATTCCATTGAGATGTATTTAGAAAATCAGTTCCCTCTTTATAGTCGTATCGTGGCAACGCCTCAAGGCGTGTGGTCGCGTCCATCCGACGGGCTTCTTTCCGGCATGATTGTTCAGAATGACAATGTTATGGACAGATTGGAGCTTGAGGACTGGCGGTCGAATCGCTGGGATGTCGATTATTCCCAAGCTACAATTGAGCCGCAGGTGAGCGAATCTCTGGGCGAGATGATAAAAGTCATTGGCGACAAACAGGCAGACCACAATTTCAAGGCGGAAGATATCCGTCCCTGGGACGGGGAAATGATGCGTCTTCCGCCGCCGCCGGATTTGAAAGGGGCGATGCCGCCAGTCCGGCCGGGCAAGGATTAAAATAATTTTATGTCGGAAGAAATAATTTTAGTTGATGAAAACGACAAGCAGGTGGGAACGGGAGAAAAGATGGACGTGCATCAAAAGGGCTTGCTCCATCGTTGTTTTTCAATTGTTATTTTTAATTCTGAGGGGGAAATGCTGCTGCAAAAAAGGGCGACTGGGAAATATCACGCCGGCGGCTTGTGGACCAACGCTTGCTGCAGCCATCCGCGACCCGGAAAAGACATTAAAAATGAAGCCGAGGAGCGGTTGTTTTCCGAGATGGGCTTGCGTTCGGATCTTTGCGAAATATTTTCCTTTGTATACCGGGCTGAGTTTGAAAACGGTCTGGTTGAGCATGAGTTCGATCATGTTTTTCAAGGGAAATTTGATGGTGAGCCCAGGATTAATCCGGAGGAAGCCTCTGGATGGCGCTGGGTTTCCGTTTCGGACTTAAAAAAAGAAATAGAAGCTTCTTCGGAAAAATTCACGCCTTGGTTTCGACTGATTGTGAAAAGAATGACGCATGGATTGATCGGGTAATGATAGAGTGAAATAAAATTTTTTTGCCGGCGTATTAAAAAACGCGCGTCCGATTCAGGCGGCGTACCGCAAAATCAGACCGCACAACGAAATATCAACCTCGGTTCGGGCATCGGGGTTGATTTTTCGTTTTAGTGGTTGTATTGTACGATTGTAGAGACGCAAGATCTTGCGTCTCAGTGGCGCAGATGTCTTAAGATTATGGAAATATCAATTACTATTAAAGAAAAAAAAATACGACTGGCGCTTCAAGAGAAGAATCAGGAAGTTGATTTTGCGACCATTGCCGAGGAACGCAGTTTGGCCGAAAAACTTCTTCCTGAGATCGACAAACTCTTGGCGCGAAATAAACTGGCGGCTCGGGATGTAAAAAAAATACGGGTTGAAAGCGACCAAGGGGATACGTTTACCACGACAAGAATCGCTCAAACAGTCGCAAAAACATGGAAATTGGGAAGAGTTGACACTATTTCGGAGTAAGCTATAATTTGATTATAAAAGCGAATCAGACGAGGAAGATAAGACAAAAATTTAAAAAGGGTGATTGGGACTGCAATGGCACTTGCATTATTTTTCTGTTCGTGTATAATGCTGTTATATATCCAGCTTTCATCCCCGGAACATTGCTTTCGGGTTTTCAAAATTTGAACGACCAAACCGAATAATTAAATACTTTAATATAATCTCATTCCCTATCCGTTCTCCAAGACCATAAGCGAGACGGATTACAATGAGCATTGTTTTTATGCCTAAAGTAGAAAAGAAACTGAAGGTCAAGGAAGCCTTCGGCGCCGGTTCATCTCTTTCCAAGAGAAAGTTTTTCAAAAAGATATCTTTCGTGTCGCTTCCTAACCTTATTGAGTCGCAACTTGACTCGTATGACTGGTTCTTGGAAAAAGGTTTTCGGGAACTTTTGGACGAGATCAATCCAATTCGGGACTTTACCGAAAAGGACCTGGAACTCTCCTTCAAGGAATATTATCTGGACGAACCGAAATACGACGAGGTAACGGCTAAGAATAAGAATATTTCCTATGAGGCCCCTTTCCGGGCCAAGGTCCAGCTGCTCATCAAGAGCACGGGAGAAGTGAAAGAGCAGGAAATATACTTGGGTGATTTTCCTTTGATGACCGATCGGGGAACTTTTATTATAAATGGTGTGGAAAGAGTGGTGGTGAGTCAGATTATTCGTAGTCCGGGTGTCTTTTTCACCATGAGCTACATCAAGGGCAAGAAGCTTTTCGGCGCCAAGATCATTCCGAACCGGGGTGCCTGGTTGGAATTGGAAACCGATTTGGATGGAGCTATTTTTGTCAAAATCGATCGAAAAAGAAAAGTGGCCATTACGTCGCTGCTGCGGGCTTTCGGCTATTCGTCCGACAAAGAACTTTTGGAAATTTTCAAGGATACCGATAATGGTGAAATCCGTTTTATCGAAAAAACCATTGAAAAAGATGCTGCTAAAAATCAAGGCGAAGGCTACAAGGAAGTTTACCGCCGGATCCGGCCGGGAGACTTAGCGACCGAATCGAATGCCAAACAAGTGGTGGATTCGATGTTTTTCAGTTTTGAAAAATATGACTTCGGCGGGGTGGGGCGCTATCGTTTGAATCAGCGCTTGGAAGTGGAGCATCCGGATGATGAGGCGCATAGAATCTTGACACTGGATGATTTGAATCGAATTATCAAAGAAATAATCCGCCTTAACAATGATCCGCGATCTGTGGCTGATGATATCGACCATTTGGGAAACCGCCGGGTTCGTTCGGTGGGTGAATTGGTGCAAAACAAATTGCGCGTCGGCTTGGCCCGGACGGTTCGGAACATCAAGGATCGGATGAGCACCTGCGATATCGTGACTGTGGTACCGGGACAGCTGGTTAACTCTCGGCCGGTGGCGGCTTCAATCAAGGAATTTTTTTCCAGTTCCCAGCTTTCCCAGTTTATGGATCAGGTGAACCCACTGGCCGAGCTGGAGCACAAACGGCGGATCAGCGCTATGGGACCGGGCGGACTCACTCGCGAGCGAGCTGGTTTTGAAGTGCGCGATGTTCACCCATCTCACTATGGCCGCATCTGTCCGGTGGAAACGCCGGAAGGTCCGAACATCGGATTGGTAGGTCACTTGGCTACTTATACTAAAATCAACAACTACGGATTTTTGGAAACGCCGTATCTTAAGATATATCACGAAGTAGAAAACAAAGAAGAACTGCTGCTCGACAAGATTTTGAATGAGAATGTGGACGGCTTTAATGCTGGAACAAAAATCGACGAGATGGCCGCCAAGCAAATCGCCAAGCTCAAAGATAAAAAAACCATCAAGATTAAACCTTGGGCGAGCCGTGAGATCGAATACGTGAACGCTACCAAAGAAGACCGGAAAAATATTGCCCACGCCGGGATCAATATCGACGATGAAGGAAATATTTTAGACGAAATCGTAGGTGCGCGCGTTCACGGTCAGGCGACAGAAATTGAAGCTGTGAAACTTGACTATATCGACGTTTCAGCCAAGCAGTGTATTTCTGTGGCAACTTCCCTGATTCCTTTTTTGGAACACGATGACGCCAACCGGGCCCTTATGGGTTCCAACATGCAACGGCAGGCGGTTTCTTGCGTGAAGCCGGAATCGCCGTTGGTAGGAACCGGCATCGAAGACAAAGCCGCGGCCGACTCGGGACAAGTGGTGATTGCCAAAGCGCCAGGCGTTGTGGTGGAAGTCGATTCTGACCACATTGTTGTTAAAGAAGAAGCGCCGGCCGGAGCCAAAAAACCCTACATCAAACGGGAATATCTTTTGCAGACTTTCGTAAAATCAAACGCCTTCACTTCCATGAACCAGATTCCGCGGGTGTCTAAAGGTCAGACAATCAAAAAGGGTCAACTCTTGGCGGACGGCGCGTCTACTGATCATGGTGAACTATCGCTCGGGCAAAATGTTGTGGTGGCTTTTATTCCATGGGAAGGTTCCAACTATGAAGACGCTATCATTATTTCCGAGCGCTTAGTGGAGGACGATCGTTACAGCTCCATCCATATTGAAGATTTCTCCATCGACGTTCGCGACACCAAGCTTGGACCGGAGGTGGTGACCCGCGACATTCCCAATATCGGCGAAGAGCGGCTCAAGAATCTGGATGAGACAGGCGTTATCCGGATTGGAGCCGAAGTGATTTCCGGAGATATCCTAGTTGGAAAAATTTCTCCCAAAGGAGAAGGCGATCTGACCAGTGAAGAGCGCTTGTTGCGCGCTATCTTCGGCGAGAAATCAAGAGATGTCAAAGATAGTTCACTCTATCTGCCGCACGGCGAATATGGCAAAGTGGTGGACATTAAAATATTTTCCCGGGAACAAGGCGACAAACTTTCGACCGGAGTCATCCAACAGATTCAGGTTTCCGTGGCTCAGCTCAAGAAGATATCAGTTGGCGATAAGTTGGCCGGCCGCCATGGCAACAAGGGTGTTATATCCCGCGTTGCGCCAGTGGAAGATATGCCATACCTTCCCGATGGAACGCCGGTGGATATGATTTTGAATCCATTGGGTGTGGCAAGCCGCATGAACATCGGCCAGATTTTGGAAACTCACTTGGGTTGGGCAGCCTTGAAGCTCGGTTACAAAGCGGCTACTCCAGCCTTGGAAGGTGTGACGGAAGATCAGATCAGAGAAGAACTCCGGAAAGCTGAACTGCCGGAAAGCGGCAAAATAAAATTGGTTAATGGCCGAACCGGTGAATTTTTCGACAATGAATCGACAGTGGGCGTGATGTATGTTATGAAACTCCACCATTTGGTGGACGATAAGATTCACATGCGTTCTATCGGGCCTTATTCTCTCATTACTCAGCAGCCTCTTGGGGGCAAAGCTCAATTCGGCGGCCAGCGCTTCGGCGAGATGGAAGTGTGGGCCTTGGAAGGCTATGGAGCGGCTTATACTCTCCAGGAAATGCTGACTATCAAATCGGATGATGTGATGGGGCGCTCAAAAGCCTATGAGTCGATCATTAAGGGCGAACAGATCAAGAGTCCCAATATCCCGGCTTCTTTCCATGTCTTGGTTTCTGAGCTGAAAGGCTTGGGACTGAATGTGGAGCTGGTGGATGCCAAGAAGGATGATAGCGATGAGGACGAACAGGATGCGGGCCAAGCGTAAATTAGTCACGTAACACACAACACGAAACACGTAACAAAAATAACATGAACATAAGAATTGTTTGACCTTATGTTTCGCGTTATGCGCTACGTGTTACGTGAATAATATATGGAATCCTTCTCAACAACAAAAATCAGCGATTTTAACAGCGTTCGGCTGCGGATCGCGAGTCCGGAAGACATCTTAGAGTGGTCGCACGGCGAAGTTACCAAACCCGAGACGATTAACTACAGGACTCAGCGCTACGAGCGGGACGGTCTTTTCGACGAGAAAATATTCGGACCTTCGAAGGATTGGGAGTGTTATTGCGGCAAATACAAGCGCATCCGTTATAAGGGCATTGTCTGTGACAAGTGCGGTGTGGAAGTGACGCGTTCGATTGTGCGGCGGGAAAGAATGGGCCATATCAAGTTAGCTGTTCCGGTTTCGCACATCTGGTTTTTGCGCGGCGTGCCGTCCAAGATCGGTTTGGCTCTCGGGATCGGCGTTCAGGACATGGAAAAAGTGGTCTACTTTTCCAGCTATATCGTTTTGTCTGTTGACGAAGGAGAGCGGGAAAAAGCGCTTGCTCAATTGGAGCAGGAATTCAAAGCCAAGCAGAAAGAAATCGGTAAGAATTTTGCCGGCGACTCAGTGGAAGGAAAGAATAAATCGGAAGAGCTCAAAGATCTTTATAAAACATCCCGCGATGAATTGAAGGGGTTGCGTCAACTGCAGATTATTTCCGAAGTGGAATATTTCAATCTTTCGACTAAATACGCCCAGGTTTTTGCGGCCGGCATCGGAGCGGAAGCCATCCGGAATATTTTAGAAAAAATGGATCTGAAACATGAGATCGATAAGCTCAAAAGCAGTCTGGAAGGCGAAGAAACGATTGACCGGAAAAAAGTTTTAAAAAGAATCAAGCTTTTCCAGGGATTTATCAATGTCGGCATGAAACCAGCTTGGATGCTGCCGACAGTGATCCCGGTCATTCCGCCGGATTTGCGCCCGATGGTGGCTCTCGACGGCGGACGTTTTGCAACTTCTGATCTCAATGACCTTTATCGCCGAATTATCAACCGCAATAATCGCCTCCGGAAGCTGATTGAGATCGGTGCGCCGGAAGTGATCACGCGGAACGAAAAACGGATGCTTCAAGAAGCTGTTGACGCTCTTTTTGACAACAGCGCCCGGCGGAGCCAAGTCAGTGTCGCGGCTTCGACCGGCCAGCGGCGAGCCCTGCGTTCTCTTGCTGATACCTTGAAAGGCAAGCAGGGCCGTTTCCGCCAGAACTTGCTCGGAAAGCGAGTGGACTATTCCGGACGTAGCGTAATTGTCGTGGGACCGAAGCTGAAACTTCATCAGTGCGGACTGCCAAAGAAAATGGCGCTGGAACTTTTCAAGCCTTTTATCATCAACAAACTTATCGAACGTGAACTGGCCTATAATGTCAGAAGCGCCGGCAAGATGGTGGAGAGCGAAGCGGAAGAAGCTTATGACATTCTGGATGAAATTATTTCCCATCACTACGTTCTTCTTAACCGCGCTCCAACCCTTCACCGACTTTCTATTCAGGCTTTCCAGCCGGTTTTGATTGAAGGAAAGGCGATCCAGATCCATCCGATGGTCTGCTCGGCTTTCAACGCGGACTTCGATGGCGACCAGATGGCTGTTCATGTGCCGCTGACGGACAAGGCTCGTTGGGAATCAGGCAATCTGATGCTTTCGTCTAAGAACCTTCTGAAGCCGGCCAGCGGCGAACCGATTACCACTCCGACTCTCGATATGGTTTTGGGCTGTTATTATATTTCTCATCTCTCCCCTGGCGCCAAAGGGGAAGGCAAGATTTTTGCTGACGCCGATGAAGCTACTTTAGCGGAAGAATTGGGTCATGTTGACATTCGAGCTAAGGTCAAAGTGAGGCTTGACGGGCAAATGGTAGAAACTTCCGTCGGCCGCATCAAGTTGAATATGATTATTCCTGCGGAATTGGGTTTTCAAAATCATGAAATGACCAAAAAAGAGTTGAAGTCTTTAGTGGCACAGGTTTTGGAACTTTCCGGCCAGGACGCGGCGGCGATTTTCGTTGACCGTATCAAGGATTTGGGTTTCTCTTCGGTGACTAAGTCTGGTATCAGTTGGGGCATGGCCGATCTGTCGGTTCCCAAGGATAAGCCAGCGACAATGGCTAAGGCGGAAGAACAAGTGGAAATTATCAAGAAACAATATAACATGGGACTTCTCACCGAGGACGAAAGAAAGAGTAAAGTGATTGAAGTTTGGAATGATGCTAAGAATAAAATTACCGACATGGTTCGGGAAGGCATGGACAAGGAGGGCCCGGTTTATTCCATGGTTTATTCCAAAGCCCGCGGATCCGAATCAGTGGTGGTCCAGATGGCCGGTATGAAAGGACTTATGGCTGGTCCGACCGGAGAAACGATCGAGCTGCCGATTAAGAGCTCTTTCAAAGAAGGGCTCAATGTTTTGGAATATTTTATTTCTACTCATGGCGCGAGAAAAGGTATGGCGGATACTGCCCTTCGGACAGCGACGGCCGGCTATCTGACTCGCCGTCTAGTGGATGTTTCTCAGGATGTTATCGTACGGGAGAATGATTGTAAAGATAAAGTCGGCGCTTATATTTTTAAGGAAGACTCCGACCGGATCGGACAGAGTTTTGCCAGTCGGGTCGTCGGCCGGGTATTAGTTGAAGACATAGTCGATCCAAAGACCGGCGAAGTGATCGCTGAAAAAGGCCAACTGGTTAATAAAATCCAGGGTGAATTGATCGAAAAAGCGAAGATTGAAAAAGTCAAAATCCGAAGTGTGGTGACCTGCAAGACTCCTCGCGGCGTCTGCCAGAAATGTTATGGAATGGATCTTGGTCGGGGAAATCTGGTAGAAATCGGCCAGGCGGTCGGTATCGTGGCGGCTCAGGCCATCGGCGAGCCGGGCACCCAGCTGACCATGCGAACCTTTCATATTGGGGGCATTGCCGGATCGGACATCACCCAAGGTCTCCCCCGCGTTGAAGAAATTTTTGAATCCCGTCCGCCCAAAGGTGAGGCCTTGATTTCGGAAGTGGCTGGGAAAGTCTTGGCGATTGAGAATGCTACTAAGAGCGTAATTGTGAAAATCGAAGCCGAGGACAAACAAAAGACGATCAAAGAATATCAAGTTCCGGCTGGCAGCACTCTCAAAGTGGAAGTGGGCGATCTCGTCGGGAAAGGTGCTCAGTTGAGTGAGGGCCACATCGATCTCAAGAAGCTTTACAAAACGATGGGCTGGGAAGAAGTTTATCGCTATATTGTTCGGGAGATTCAGGAAGTCTATGCTTCCCAGGGCGAAGGCATCAATGATAAGCACATTGAAGTTATTATCCGCCAGATGTTTTCCCGGATGCTGATCTTAAAAGAGGGTGATTCCAATTTCCTGGTGGGTGATGTGATAGAATCTGACGAGTTTGAGGAAGCCAACGGCCAGATCAAAAAGAACGGCGGCGAAAAAGCCGTGGGCGAGAAGCTGCTTTTGGGAATCACTCGGGTGGCGCTTTCCACCGACAGTTTCCTTTCGGCCGCTTCCTTCCAAGAAACTGCTCGCGTGCTGATCAACGCCGCGTCCCAAGGCAAAGAGGATAAGCTGCGTGGTCTCAAAGAAAACGTCATCATCGGAAAACTCATTCCGGCGGGAACGGGCTACAAAGACCGGAAATATAAAGACTAAGAAACGTTCAGATAGAAAAACAGGTTCGGCTTCGGTCGGGCCTGTTTTTGTTATCTTTCAATAATGTTATAATAAAAACGCAAATTTGAGTTATAAATATGGCATCCAAGAATCATCGTCAAGGCGGAAAGATGGGCGGAAAACACACGACGGTCATTGACGCCGCCCAGCCGATTGTCGATTTGGCTCAGAAGATGCCCGAAGTGACGAAAGTAAGCGCCGGCTTCATAACCTCCGGCATCAAGACGGGACAACAAAGAATCAAAATCAAGAAAATGGTCGGCGGACTTCTTCTAGTTGTCAGGGGAAATATCAGTATCCAAGAAATCCGTGTTTATACGAACGACATCGAAAAAACCAAGAAGACGTTCGAACGTGAAATTTTATAAAAAAGTAGGGGGATGAAAACATTATGGCAACCATCCGCAAAAAAACCTGGAAAGAATATTTTGAAAAAGTTCTGGCTGGCGAGAAGAAGTTTGATGTCAGAATCGCTGATTTTGAAATCAGGGGAGGGGACACATTAATTTTGGAAGAATGGGACAACGACAAAAAAGAATACACGGGCAGAAAAATCGAAACTACCGCCACGTATGTCGCCAAGGTAAAAGATATGACGCCGTTCTGGTCGCAGGAATATGTTGATAAATATGGGTTGCAGGTGATACAGTTTGAGGTTAAAAAATAAGTAAAAAGTTATGAAATGCCAAGACAGGGCCTACGGACAAGTTGAAATAACCGAACCAGTGATTCTCGATTTACTAAATAGTCCAGAACTGCAAAGGCTAAAAGAAATCAGCCAGGCTGGTTATTATGAGCCATATTATCCAGGTACCAATCATTCAAGATACGAACATTCATTGGGAGATTGTTTGTTGTTGAATAAATTCGGAGCTACTATTGAAGAACAAATTGCTGGACTGATTCACGATGTTTCTCACAGTGCTTTTTCTCACGCTGTTGATTATGCTTTGTTCGAAGGGTCGGAAAAAGAACATAATCATCAGGACAATTATTTTGAAGAGTTCGTTTTGAATTCAGGCATACCTAAAATTCTGAAAAAATACGGCTTTGACGTTAATTATGTTATAGATGAAACCAATTTTCCCTTGCAGGAAACCGAGCTGCCAGATTTATGTGCCGATAGGATTGATTATTCCTTGCGTGGTCTACTTGCCTATAAGGTGGCGGGATTGGATAAGGTAAAGGAACTACTGGAAAATCTGACGGTGCAGAATAAAAAGTGGGTGTTCAAAAATTTCGATTCCGCTTACGAATATGCTAAACTCTTCGAGGTACTCAACAAAGATTATTATTCTGCTATTACCACCGCTGTGATGTTTAGGCGAGTTGGCGATTATTTGAAATATGCTCTCGGTCAGAAATATATAATCAAAGATGATTTATATACCACAGACAAGGAGGTGATTGATAAAATTAATAAACATCTGACGGAAGACCAAAAATTAGAAACGCTTTGGAAGAGGATGAATAACGGCAGTGGATACGAAAGTACTCCTGACAACTATGACGTGAACGTTTTTGTAAAATCCAGGATTGTTGACCCGCTGTGCCAGCATAAGGGGGAAATTAAAAGAGTTTCCGATATTGAACCAAGCTGGAAAGATATTGTGAAAAGAGAATCGGAACCAAAAGGTTATTTTATTAAGTTTTCAGATTAACAATATGAGAATCACAATCTGCGGTAGCGTAAAATTTGCGGACAGGCTGGTGGATATTTATCGCCAGCTAGAAACGCTTGGTCACGAACCAGTGATGCATGAAGATATGTTTGGCATTGCTGATGGCACCGCCAAAGAACTGATCGGCGGAATTGAGCTTGACCACAGCGAAATAAAAAAGAAGTATAATTTCATCAAACTCTGGTATAATCTGATTGTTGGTAGTGATGCCATCTTAGTCTGCAATTTTGACAAGAATGGCATTAAAAATTATGTTGGCGGAAATACGCTGATGGAAATTGGTTTTGCTCACGTCAATGACAAAAAAATATTTCTTCTTAACCCCGTTCCTAAGGCCTTGCCCTATGCGGATGAAATTAAGGCCATGGTGGATGTGGTGATTGAAGGGGATTTGCGGAAGATTGTATAATCCGAGTCCTGTTGACTGAATAGTTGGAAGGGCTCTTGTTTTTTTGATTACCTCCTACGAATAACATATAGCATAAAGCTTCTCCGTGCCTGTCTTGGCGGTGGGCGGGGGAAAAATTTGACTTTTCCGTTCCGATGGTGTATAATTGAAAGGTAAAAACGGGTGTATCCTTCGGAAAATCTTCCCAAACGCGAAGATTTTCGGCGGATAAACCCGTTTTTTGTTTATTTTAAGGAGGTAATAATTAATTTAAGGGGAGCTCGTCAGGCTATCTGATGGATTCTTCTCAAAACAAAATGAGCGAAGAGAACAAAGGGACATGCAATTGCCCCGAGTGCGAAAAAAGGGCGCGCGAGCATCGCGAGTCGGAGGAATTAAACTTCGCAGTGTTGATTGCTCTCATGCCGGTTCTGACGCTGACGTTGTTCAATAGCGTCGGGTTGTTCCATTAAAACGCGTAGCGCATAATGCGAAACACGAAACGAACAACATAAAAACAAAAACAAAAAAGGGATCGCAAGGTCTCTTTTTATTTTTCTTCAATTTGTGATAATATAAGTGCATATGGGCAGAAAAAAGAAAAAGAAAAAAGAACTTCAGGAGGAAATTGAAATGGAAAAACCAGTCGGAACTTTGGCTGGAGACGTCAAAAGGAGCGCCGTGGCGGTTCTGCTTTTCGCGTTGGCGGCTTTGTCGATTTTGGGATTCCTGGGGAGTGGCGGCGTTTTTGGCGACGCGCTCAACAAGTTCATTGCCGGAATTGTCGGTTGGGGGAAACTTATCTTTCCATTTTTTCTGGCCGCGGCGGGAATCATTATGCTGCTTCGTAAGAATGTTTCTTTTTATATCATAAAATTAGCTGGACTTCTAGCAATGTTTTTGAGTCTGATTGCTCTCTTCCATTGGTTCTATCCGGTTGATAAAATGCTGGCGGCCGCGGCGGTGGGACAGGGCGGCGGTTACGCCGGTTATGCTATTGATTTTTTTCTTGATAAATTCGTAGGCAGTGCCGGCAGCCTGGTTGCTATCTTAGCTTTCTTTTTTGTGGGTGCGATTGTGGCTTTTGATTTTTCGATTGCCGGGACCGTTTCAAAATTCAAAAAAGGCGATGAGTTGGAAGGAGAAGAAATTCCGCACGCTCCGGAAGCGGAAAAAAACCCGGCCAACCTGTCGGCTGTTGCTATGATGCCGGATGAGGTTAAAACTGATTTTGAACCGAAGTTGGCTCTGGAAGATTTGGAAATTGAAAAAAATATCAGAAAAATTGAATTTGTTGACGGACCCGATCGTTATGGCGACAAGGAACCCGGTGAGAGTGAGGACGTTTCCGAGATATCTGGAAGCGGCTTTCCTGGTCGCAGTCAGCGAATCGCGAAATTAAGAGAAAAAAATTCATCCGCGGTAAAAAATAAAAAGAAGGCGCGTTGGGTATATCCACCTTTTGATCTTTTGGAAAAAAGCACCGGCGTGCCGGAAGGGGGAGATACGGAAAAGAACTTCGCCATCATTGAAAAAACGCTCAAAGATTTCGGAATTGATGTGGAAAGAGGGAGTTGCAAGATTGGTCCGGCTGTGACCCAGTATAGTTTCCGGCCGGCCGTTGGCGTGAAAATCGCGAAAATTTTGTCGCTTCAAAATGATTTAGCCTTGGCTCTGGCCGCCCATCCGATCCGGATCGAGGCGCCTATTCCCAACCAGTCACTGATTGGAATCGAGATTCCCAACACCGCCAAAGTAACAGTGCGCCTGCGGGATATGTTTGACAAAGCCGACTTCCGGCGGCGGACTTCCGGCCTGACTTTGGCTTTGGGTGAGAATGTCAGCGGGGAAGGAGTGACTGCCGATTTGACCAAAATGCCTCACTTAATGATTGCTGGGGCGACCGGGACTGGAAAATCGGTTGCGATCAACTCGGTGATTGTCGCGCTGCTTTATCAAAATTCCCCAGAGGATTTGAAATTTATCATGGTTGATCCCAAGCGGGTGGAACTCTCGCTCTATAACGGAATCCCTCATCTTCTGACGGACGTGATCGTGGAGAATGGCAAGGTAGTCAACACTCTCCGGTGGGCGGTGAGCGAGATGGAGCGGCGCTACCGCTTGCTTCAGGACAGTGGCTCGCGCGATTTGGAATCGTATCGGGAGAAAAGGCAGCGGGGAGAAATGATCCGCCGCGTCGATCCGGAAACCAATGAGACATCTGAAGAGGAGTTGAAGGATCTGCCTTACATTGTTATTGTGATTGATGAGTTGGCTGATCTTATGGGCAGTCACGGGAAAGAAGTGGAGGGAGCAATTGTGCGGTTAGCGCAAATGGCCCGGGCGGTCGGAATTCATCTTATCGTCTCCACTCAACGGCCATCAGTGGAAGTCATTACGGGACTTATAAAGGCCAACATTACAACCCGGATCGCTTTTCAAGTGGCAACCCAAATTGATTCCCGGACTATTTTGGACATGGGTGGAGCTGAAAAGCTCCTGGGTCAGGGTGATATGCTTTACCTCAGTGCCAGCTCCCCGAAACCGCAACGGATCCAAGGGGCCTTCGTGAGTGAGACGGAAGTAAAAAGGGTGGTGGAATTTATTAAAGCTCAAAAGGACAAATTTGAAGAGAAAGTGGACGAGACGCCGGATATTACTCAAAATGCCCAGCGCGATATTTTAGAATACAAGGACAATGGTGGAGCGGAGGCGGAAGATGATCTGCTTTCCGCGGCCAAGGATGAGATCATGCGTTCCAAAAAAGCTTCAGCCTCATTCCTTCAGCGGCGGTTGCGGATCGGTTACGCGCGGGCGGCCAGGCTTTTGGATATCCTGGAAGAAAAGGGAATTGTCGGTCCGGCCGATGGGGCCAAACCGCGGGAAATTTATGGTTTGACGAATGACGATAGCGCGACTAATTTTGAAGATACACTTGAAGATCAGGAGAAAAGGGATAAATGGGAAATTTAGTTTAGTTAAAAAGTAAAAGTTAAAAAGTAAAAGTGTGGCCTATACTTTTAACTTTTACTTTTTAACTTTTACCTTGTGTATGGTTGGCTTTACGAAAAAAAGCATCGGCACTTTGACGCTGGGAGAAAAATTGAAACGACTTAGGAGCGATCGTCGGGCGACATTGCTTGAGGTTTCCCGTATGACGAAAATCCAGGTGAAATATCTGGAATATTTGGAAGATGGTCAATATCATCGACTGCCAGCCGATGTTTATGTTAAGGGATTTCTCCGCAGTTATGCCGATTTTTTGGGCGTGGATGAAAATATTCTCTTGAAGCTTTACGATAAAGAAAAGGGCATCAAGAAAAATTTGGAAAAAGACAAGAACGGACCGCCAAAAAAACTCAAGCCGGTCAATGTTTCCTCTTTTGTGTTTACTCCTAAAAAAATTGCGGTAGTAGCGGTATTCGTTTTGGTTTTAACCGGCCTATATTTTCTTTGGCGGGAGATCGGTTCATTTGCCAGTACGCCGCTTTTAGCAGTGCTTTCTCCTGAAAATAACACCGAGGTAAGCGGCAATTTCACTGTTGCTTCGGGCGTGACTGACAAGGATGATTCCTTGTTTATCAATGGTCAGCCGGTCTTGGTGGGTGATGATGGAAAATTTCAAGAGAATCTTACTTTGCAATCAGGCGTCAACGTGATCAATATCCGGGCGGTCAATAAATACAAAAAAGAATCCGACGCGTCCGTTACAGTTCGTTCCGATTATAAAGAAAATATCAACCAGAATCAAAATCAAAACAATTCCGCTCAAAATAATCCAACGCAAAATTCGGGTGAGATGCAGGCGGAGCTGACGGTCAATTCGGGACCGGTGTGGCTTTCCGTCCAAGCCGACGGGAGTCCAGTTTTTTCCGGTACGATGCTTTCCGGCGCGACCCAAACTTTTACCGCTAAAAATAATATCGTTATTGATTCGGGTTCTGGCAACGCGACATTCGTGAAACTCAACGGAAAAGACCTGGGTGCTTTGAGCGCGACGTCCGGCGCGGTGCACGGAGTGACGATTACGCCGGACGGAAAAATCAGCGCGGCTGCGCCTGCCTCAAGCGCGGACACCAATGCATCCACTGGAACTGCAGATACTTCCAAAACTTCAACTTCATCCAGTGGCAAAAAAACCAAGAAATAAGCGATTATTCCAATGGACTTGCGCGGAAAAGCAGAGGTGTGCTATTATGGTGATATGGTAACATCTATTTAATAACTAACGAAAAAACAATGGCAACTGCAACCGAAAAAAAGGGGGAACAGAATTTAGAGGCTGTGGTCGAACAGATCCGGGAGAAGTTCGGCGACGGGGTGATTATGAAATTGGGGGACGTAAAAAAAGTGGACGTGGAATCGATCCAGACCGGGTCGGTGTCGCTCGACATCGCGCTCGGAATTGGCGGTATTCCTCGCGGCCGGGTGGTTGAAATTTATGGGCCGGAATCATCCGGGAAAACTACGTTAACTCTTCATATTATTGCCAACGCTCAAAAGGCTGGCGGGACAGCGGCTTTCATTGATGCCGAGCATGCTCTCGATCCTGAATACGCCAAACGGATCGGCGTGAATATCAATGATCTTTTGATTTCCCAACCGGACAATGGCGAGCAGGCTTTGGATATCGTGGAAACCTTGGTCAATTCCGGACAGGTAAGCGTGATTGTCGTCGACTCGGTCGCCGCGCTGGTGCCAAAAGCTGAGATTGAAGGCGAGATGGGCGATTCGCATATGGGACGACAAGCCCGCCTCATGTCGCAGGCTCTTCGGAAACTAACGGCTATTATGTCTCGTTCCAATTGCACTGTCATTTTCATCAATCAGATTCGGATGAAAATCGGGGTGATGTTCGGCAATCCCGAAACGACCACTGGCGGCAACGCTTTGAAATTTTATGCTTCAGTCCGGATTGAAGTGCGCCGGGCGGCCCAGATCAAAAAAGGGGAAGAGATCGTGGGGAATCGCGTGAAAGTGAAAATCGTCAAAAACAAAGTGGCGCCGCCATTCAAGACGACCGAGTTTGACATCATGTATAACGAAGGCGTCAGTGCTTCCGGCGACATTTTGGATACGGGCGTGAAATATGAACTGATTGAGAAGAAAGGCAACTCCTATTCTTTCGGCGAAATCAAACTCGGTGTCGGCCGCGAAGCTGCCAAGACCGCTCTCAAGGCTGATCCGAAACTGATGAAAGAAATTTCGAAAAGCATTTTTAAGAAGCTGAAAGAGGCCGAGGAATAAATCCTAGAAAATTTAGATTAAAACCCGTCGAAATCCGGCGGGTTTTTGTTTGATCTTGCTAAAAAGATTTTTGTTTGATAAGATAAAAAAGAACAAAACCCTTTTGAACTTGAAGGGTTTATTAATTAAATGGCAAGAATTTTTTACAATAAACTTGTCCGAGATAAGATTCCCGAAGTGATTGAGAAAAGCGGCGGGAAGTATGAAATCAAAAAGTTAAGAGGAGTGGAGTATGAAAAAGAATTGATAAAAAAGGTCGGAGAAGAGGCGGGCGGTCTTTTGGCTGCCAAGAGCAAGAAAGAATTAATTTCCGAATTAGCGGATGTCATTGATGTCATTAATGAGATCAAGAGATTGAAGAAAATCTCCGCCAATGAGATAAAAAAAGCTCAAGAAATGGCTTACGAAAGAAAAGGAGGATTCAAGAAAAAATTATTCTTGCTTTGGACATCCGATACCGGATACAGAAGCAACGAACGAAGGTATGAAAAATAATCACTAATTTAAAATCCATATGGAAGCACAACACCCTTCAAAGGAAAGAACGCTGGTCATTATTAAGCCGGACGGTGTGCAGAGAAGCCTCATCGGGGAAATCATTAAGCGCTATGAGCAGGTAGGGCTGAAACTGGTTGCTATGAAAATGCTCATTCCGACCGAAGAAATGGCTACCAGGCACTACTACGAAGTTGGCGGCGATGCGTGGTTGGAAGAAGTGGGTCGGAAAGCGGCCGCGTCTTATGAAAAGAAAGGATTGAAATCTCCTTATGCCACTTTTAAGGATAATGGAATCGCTATTATGAAAGCCAACGCTAAATATCTAAGCGCGGGTCCGGTAATTGCGATGATCTGGCAAGGCAATCAGGCGGTTGGCTTGGTTCGGAAACTAACTGGCGGCACAGAGCCCTTAAGTTCCGATACCGGAACAATCCGGGGAGACTATGCCATTGATACTTATCAGATGGCTGATTTCGACCAACGGAGCATTCGCAATCTAATCCACGCTTCCGGTCTAGTCGAGGAGGCGGAGAAAGAAATCCCGCTTTGGTTTGAGAAGAAGGATATTTTAGATTATAATCATATCCAGGAAAAAATTCTTTACGATGTGAATTTGGACGGTATTTTGGAATAGAAAATTTGTTAGCTGGCAAATAGAGAAAACAAAAATCCCTCCCGCTAAAGCGGGAGGGATTTTTTTTCGAAGGTTATTTGTTGACCGTTTTGATGCACTTGGTGCAGACTTTCTTCCTTTGCCCATCGATCTTTTTGGTCTGGAGGTTGATACTGAATTTCCGGAGAGTTTTGATGTTGGAATGACTGACCTTGTTGCCGGTCGCCGAGCCGCGTCCGCAAATTTCACAGGTTCTACTCATGGTCGTATAACGCGTAACGCATAGCGCATAACATAAAAAGCAAATTGATTTGCGTTCCACGTTCCACGTTCTGCGTTCCACGACTGTTTGATTTATTACAAAATATACGTTAGCATAAGAAAGTAATAATAGCAAGCAACTCGCGAAAGCAAAGCGAATTGTAGCGAATAAGATCTAATAGTTTATGCTTAACGAAATAGTATTAATTGTCTTTTATATAATAATCCTGCTCTATTCCGTCATCATCCACGAAGTTTCGCACGGAGTGGCGGCATTGCTCTTGGGTGATACGACGGCTAAATATGCCGGGCGGCTTAATTTGAATCCCCTGAGTCATATCGATCCGCTGGGTTCCATCATTGTGCCGATCCTGATGTATATGTCCACGGGACTGGCGTTTGGCTGGGCGAAACCCGTGCCGTACAATCCCTATAATCTCAAAAATCAAAAATGGGGACCGGCCATAGTGGCGCTGGCCGGACCAGCTTCCAATCTTATTCTGGCTGGACTGGCCATAATTCTCGCGCATTTCATTTCCATTTCGACAATGTTGAAGTTGGACATTATTCGGAATTCTCTGAATCCAACCAGTCTTATTGGATTGGTGTCTGGCTCGGTTGGGGCAATAGTCTTTACTCTTCTTGTGGTCGTGGTGATTTTTAATGTCGTTTTGGCCTTTTTTAATCTCATTCCGGTGCCGCCGCTTGATGGATCAAAACTCCTCTTTGCCATTCTGGATGTTAAGATTGAGACTGTCGCCATGATGGAACGATTCGGATTTATCATTCTTTTGATTTTGCTATTTTTCTTTTTTGGGCCACTCGGAACATTGCTTAACTATATCCTAAGCTTCTTTTTGGGGTTGGCGATTTGACAAGGAGGAATATATCCTCTATGATTATTCTGCTAGCCTATTGGGCGTGCTTTTTTATTATAATTACGAACTACGACTACCTATGCCAACCGTCAACCAATTGAAACGAAGACCGCGCAAATCGACCAAACGGAAAACCAAGACTCCGGCTTTTAAGAATGTTTTTAACAGCCTGAAAAACAAACCCATCTCAACTAATAGTCCGTTCAAACGCGGCGTCTGCGTGAAAGTCAGCACCACCACGCCAAAAAAGCCGAACTCGGCTCTTCGCAAAATCGCGCGGGTGAAACTGACCAATGGGATGGAAGTGACGGCCTACATTCCCGGCATCGGCCACAATCTTCAGGAACACTCCATTGTTGCCATTCGCGGCGGCCGGGTGAAAGACTTGCCAGGCGTCCGGTACCACATTGTTCGCGGTGTTTTGGATGCGGCCGGGACCGCCAACCGGAAGCAAGGAAGAAGCAAATATGGAGCCAAGAGAGCGAAGGAGAAAGAATAAAATTAAAATCCGAAATCCGAATTTCGAAATCCGAAACAATCTAAAATTCAAAATCATAAACCATTTAGAATTTTGAAAATTATAATTTGTTTCGAGTTTCGTGCTTCGTGCTTCGAATTTATATAAATTATGCCACGTAGAAAAAGAATTTTTGTCAAGCAAACCAAACCGGATCCGAAATACAGCAACGTGCTGGTTGGGAAGTTTATGACCAACATCATGAAAGATGGAAAACGGACAATCGCGGAAAAAATTGTTTATGATGCTTTTGATATCATCCACGAACGGACCAAAAAAGGTGGGCTGAATATTTTTGAGCAAGCCATTAAAAACGTTTCTCCGTTAGTGGAGCTTAAATCCCGTCGGGTGGGCGGTGCCAACTATCAGGTGCCAGTGCCGGTGACCGGCGAGCGGCGGACGACCTTGGCCATCCGTTGGATCAAAAATGCGGTGAATACCAAAAAAGGCAAGAAGATGGCGGAAAAATTGGCCGACGAGCTGATCGAAGCTTCCAACAAGACCGGCGCGGCCATGAAAAAGCGGGAAGACGTGCACCGGATGGCGGACGCGAACAAGGCTTTTGCGCACTTCGCGTAATCTTGGAATTTTGAATTTTTAGTTTTGAATTTTGAATCAATTTTGAATGACAGAATGTTTGAAGCATTCGAAATTCGGTCATTATTTCAAAATTCAAAATTATTAAATTCGAAATTCTTTTTTAATTTATTACAAAAAAATATGCCAAGACAATATCCAATCGAAAAATATAGAAATATCGGAATCATCGCTCACATCGACGCCGGGAAGACAACCACGACTGAGCGGGTTTTGTTTTATACCGGTATCACTCACAAGATCGGCGAGGTGCATGAAGGCGCGGCAACAATGGACTGGATGGAACAGGAGAAGGAGCGCGGTATCACAATTACTTCGGCCGCCACAACCTGCTTTTGGAAAGACCATCAGATCAACATCATCGATACGCCGGGACATGTGGACTTCACGGTGGAAGTGGAGCGCTCTCTCCGGGTGCTTGACGGCGGCGTGGTGGTGTTTGACGGCAAGGAGGGCGTGGAGCCGCAGTCGGAAACGGTTTGGCGGCAGGCTGACAAATATAATGTGCCAAGAATTTGCTTTATCAACAAAATAGACAAAGAAGGGGCGGATTTCTATTACGCTCTTCAGACCATTTGGGACCGCTTGACGCCGAACGCTGTGGCGGTCCAGATTCCGATCGGCGAACGGGGAGATTTTGCCGGCGTCATTGATCTGATCAAAATGAAAGCCTATACTTTTTCCGGCCCAATGGGCGAAGTGGTGAACGAAAGCGAGATTCCGGCCGAACTTCTTCCGAAAGCTAAAGAGTGGCGGGAAAAGATGGTGGAAAAAATTTCCGAGATGGATGATGTGCTCACGGAAAAATATTTGAGCGGGGAAGAAATCAGCGAAGTGGAGCTGAAAGCGGTCTTGCGGAAAGCGGTGATCGAAGTGAAGCTTGTGCCTGTTTTTACCGGGACGGCGCTTCGTAATAAAGGTGTCCAGCTGGTGCTTGATGCAGTGGTGGATTATCTGCCGTCGCCTGTCGACGTGCCGAATATTAAGGCAACAGACGTTAAAGATGAAACAAAAGAAATTGAAGTCAAATATGACGATAACGCGCCGTTCGCGGCTTTGGCTTTCAAGGTGGCTACCGATCCGTTCGTGGGTCAGTTGACTTTTTTCCGGGTCTACTCCGGAATGCTGAAAGCCGGATCCTATATCCTTAATTCTTCCAAAGGAGAAAAAGAACGGGTGGGCCGAATTCTCCAGATGCATTCTAATCATCGAGAGGAAATTGCCGAAATTTATACCGGCGGTATTGGGGCGCTAGTTGGTATGAAAGCTACAACTACCGGCGACACACTTTGCGATCCGGAGCACCCGGTGCTTCTGGAATCAATCACTTTCCCCGAGCCGGTCATTTCGATCGCGGTGGAGCCGAAGACCAAAGCCGACCAGGAAAAAATGGGAATGGCGCTCAGGAAATTAGCCGAAGAAGACCCGACTTTTAAAGTCCGGACCGATGAAGAGACCAGCCAGACGATCATTTCCGGCATGGGCGAACTGCATCTGGATATTATCGTTGACCGCATGAAGCGGGAATTCAAAGTGGAAGCCAACATCGGCGCGCCGCAAGTAGCCTATCGGGAAACGATCAAAGCGGAAGCGCAAGCGGAAGGAAAATATATCCGCCAGACTGGCGGTCACGGCCAATATGGCCATTGCTGGATCAAGGTTTTCCCGCAAGAGCCGGGTGCTGGTTTTGAATTTGAAGATGAAATCAAGGGGGGGCTGATTCCGGCTGAATTTATCCCGGCGATTGCCAAAGGCGTGAAGGAAGCACTGGACTCCGGCGTTTTGGCGGGCTATCCGATGGTGGACGTCAAGGCGGTCGTTTATGACGGATCGTTCCATGACGTGGACTCCTCGGAAGCGGCTTTCAAGATCGCGGGATCCATGGCGTTCAAGGAGGCTTGCCGCCGGGCGAAACCCATCATCCTCGAACCGATCATGAAAGTGCAGGTGACCACCCCGGAAAATTTCATGGGCGACGTGGTGGGCGATCTCAACTCCAAACGCGGCATCATCAAGGAAATGGATGATCGCGGCGAAGGCAATGCTAGAGTCAAAGTGATTGACGCCGAAGTGCCGCTTGCTGCTATGTTCGGTTATGCCACCCAACTCCGTTCGATGTCTCAGGGTCGCGCCAACTATGCCATGGAATTTTCCCACTACGCTGAAGTACCAAAGTCAGTTTCTGAAGAAATCATCGGGGGCGGGAAGAAGTAGAAATTGTTTTAGACTTTCAATAAAAAAACAGTCTCCTAAAACGAGACTGTTTTTATTTTGAGAAATAAAATATAATAGGTTTATGATTAAGAAATCCATTGTCGTAATCTTGGGGATAATCGAAAACGAAAAAGGGGAAATTCTCCTTTCTCTGCGGAATGACCCGAAATTTCCGGGGGCGCATTTGAAGTGGGATCTGATCGGCGGAAAAAACGAAATGGGTGAGGGCCCGGAAGAAACGCTGGTCCGGGAAGCCAAGGAGGAATCCGGTCTTAAAATCGCGGTTAGCGAACTGCTGCCGCAGTGCATTTGTAAAAATTGGGAACGGCCGGGTCATTTCCAACATACGCTGGTTTTTTGCTATGGCGCCAGAAAATTATCCGGCCGGCTTGTTTCGGACGGTCATAAAATAGATGAACTGAAATGGGTTACGCCCCAAGCGGCGCTCGAAATGGATCTTATTTTTTCGGCTCGAATCTTCATTGAGCTTTACTTGGAACAGAGGCCGAAACACACGAAAAACCGCTCTAAATTGTATTAATAAATGAGCACATCCGACCCTGCTACGCGTCTTGATAGCCATTGAGCTATCGGACACGTGATTATAAAAACTTCTTTCTTTAAAGGGTAAGCGGCCGGAAAAGAAAGAAGAAGGAAAAGCGCCGAGTGTTAATCTTAATAGAAGGCGTGATTTTTTGGGAAAATTGGCTGGGCAAGTCTGTTTTTGTGTTATAATACAAAAAGCGTCGAACATCCGGCAGGTTTAAAATAATCATTAACACAAAAATTATGATCAAGGTGGAAGGACACGAATTCGTAAGAGCCGGTGCCAAAATCGGGCGGATAAATGGCGAGTATATTTATGACCATTCCGGGAAGAAGGCGGGTTATTTTTTTGGCAATCAAGTTTACAACTCCTTCGGGCGGAAGGTGGCTTATCTTGAAGGCGATTATATTCATTTCCACGACTCGAGCCAAAAAATTCGGATCGAGGACAATAATTGGGATGTGTCCGGCGGCAGTCTTAACAATGTTCAACGGGCGGCAGTGCGGGTTTTGTTGGGGGAATAGGTTTTAAAATTAGATATCAATTTTAAAAAGACTGTGAGAATATTCGCAGTCTTTTTTTTGGTAAAAATAACAAGAGGCATCCCTTTGCGCGAAAAGGATGCCTCGATGGAAAAAATTGATTGACTGGGAAGCGACTTGTGGGACAACCGACTAGTTTTCATGAAGTATTTGCCGAATTTTTTCCTGCGGCGTTCCGGCAAACTCAAGATTGCTGAAAACATAACGCTCTCCCATGAAACTGTAGTCTGCTATTAGCCACCTATTTTGATAATGAAGCCAGATCGATACGGGATAGGTGACGTCGTTATAGTCTGGAGTCTTGCCGCCGATTATATCGAAGTCAATCCTGACTTCATTGGCATTGACTCGGATCTGTCGCGGTCTTTTGATTTCTTTTCCGGGAATCTTACTAAGGACTTTCATGAACGGACCGCGGGTGCAGAAATAAATCAGGAAATCTTTTTGGTACTGTTTTTTTTCTTCCTCGGTTAGGCTCTTGAAGTCGCGTCCAAGGGAGTTTTTGGCCATCTTATCAAACCAGATAATTTTCCTGATGATATCTTGATATAGCCTAATTTTTTCCTCGGAGGAAATATTACTGTCAGCTATGGCTGAAACCATTTTTTCGATGGCCAGTGGAATATTCTTCGGCTGGCAAGTGCGGGTTATTTTATCCAGGTTTGTTTCAATGGTTTTTTCCGCTTGGTCGCTTTCTTGGTTTAGCGCGGTGAAAATTTCATCTTGGAGCGTTTTGACTAATTTCCCCAAGTCATAAATAATACACGGAAAACCATTTTGCTCGGTGGATCTGACTGTTCGACTGGAAAAAATAATAAAAAGAACTGCCGCGAAGACGCAGCAGCCCAACAATGCCCGAAAAGTTTTTCCTTTCATCGTATCCCTCCTATGTTGAAAGTTTGACTCCTGTGCCTTCTTGATTAAAACTTAGTCGGTTTTGGGGAAATAGTCAAATGGTTGTTGAAATAAAAAAACGACCCACCGAAACCGAAGTTTCGATGGGGTAAAATACTACAGATGATACTGTTGTCGGCCTCGAGACCGACGACGGTCTTGGAGGCTGGCGGGTCTGGGTGGATTACGGGCAACAGGCGCAGGCGGGGATTGATGGACAGGTGAAACATGGATAACTGAGCGCCTGTCCACACCCGCATGGTCCGGCGAACACCGCGTTGTAGATAAATGTTAGCGGGTAGGCGGCAATTCCAACCGCCGTTTCCGCGCCCCAGGCTACCGCTCCGCCTCCCCAAATAGCTGCCGTTACAGGAACCGAGGCAATCGCGCTCGCGGCACCGCAGGGGCTGCACAGGTTGATGTTGGGACAGCAGCCGGCGTGGGCCGGGGTGACGATGACGGGTGCGACGACCAGAATGGCGACCATTCCCAGACTAATTAATGCGGCGAATAAAAAGCGTTTTACACTCTTTCTCATCTCAAATCCTCCTTTATTTGTCAGAAGTCGAAAAAATGAAAAAATCACCTTTACGCCTGGTTGCCCCTCCTCCTTTTTCCTCCTTTCATTTTTGGGGCGGGTTTGGAACGAACTAAAACAAACAAAGCAGACGATATTTGGATGGTAGCACCAGGGTTGTTTTTTTGTCAAGTACTGGCCAAAAATTCCCAAGCTATTGACACGAAAATTTATATAAGCTAAAATTTTTTTGTAGATGAAAAAATAATTTTCTTTTCTGTCTTATGCTTGACAAGAAACTCAAGGAAGCGCTGGAACTTTTGGGCGGACGGGCCATTTTGAAAGACGGGGAAGGATATTATGTCCTGTTGTCCCTCAAGGAATTCAAGAAGATTACCAAAACGAGTGTCGAGGGCTTGACAAAGCAGGAATTGGTTGATAAGATAAACAACGACATTGCCAGTTGGAAGTTTTCCCAGGAAGAAGAGCAAATCAGCGCTTTGGAACCGATGGAAATCACAGACATTAAAGACCAGGAAGAAATTCATTACGAGAAAGCGGCTTGAACTGTCAAATCTCTTGCCAGAAAAGCAAAAAGACGTTAGACTGGACTTCGTAGGAGTAAATATAATTTAATAAAAAATAAGAATTCGCAAACTTTCGGCGAATCCGGTATAATGTTGCCGGATTTTGTCCGCCTCATGGGCGGAAGACGCGACAGTTGCGGGAGAAGAAAATTATGGCAGCAGAAAAATACGAAAGAACTAAACCGCACGTGAACGTCGGCACCATCGGCCACGTCGACCACGGCAAAACCACTTTGACGGCGGCTATTTTGCACGTGCTGGCTTTCAAGGGCCAGGCCAAGGAAAAAGGCGTGGACGAGATTGACAAAGCGCCGGAAGAAAGAGAGCGCGGAATCACCATTGCCACCGCTCACTGCGAATACGAATCCGATAAGCGTCACTATGCCCACGTGGACTGCCCGGGACACGCCGACTACATCAAAAACATGATTACCGGCGCAGCGCAGATGGACGGAGCTATCCTGGTGGTGGCCGCGACCGACGGACCGATGCCACAGACCCGAGAACACATTCTTCTGGCCAAGCAAGTTGGTGTGCCGGAAATCGTGGTGTTCCTCAACAAAGTCGATATGGTGGATGATCCGGAATTGGTTGATCTGGTGGAAGCGGAAGTGCGCGAACTTTTGACTAAATATGAATTTGACGGCGATAACGCCAAAGTTATCCGTGGCTCGGCTCTCAAGGCTTTGAACTCCAAGAGCGTCGATGAAGCGGATGCCAAACCGGTTTTGGATTTGATTGACGCGCTTGATGAAAAAATCCCCGATCCGATTCGCGACACTGACAAACCTTATCTCATGCCGATTGAAGATATCTTCTCCATTGAAGGACGCGGCACAGTGGTGACCGGCCGGATCGAAAGAGGCATTGTCAATGTTGGTGAAGAAGTGGAAATCGTAGGACTTCGTCCGACCGCCAAGACGACCGTGACTGGAATTGAAATGTTCAACAAAACACTTGACAAGGGTCAGGCCGGAGACAACGCGGGAGTCCTTCTTCGTGGCACTAAAAAAGAAGATGTGGAACGCGGCCAAGTGCTGGCAAAGCCAGGATCAATCACTCCGCACACTGAATTTGAAAGCGAAGTTTACATTCTCACCAAAGAAGAAGGCGGACGTCATACTCCATTTTTCAAAGGTTACAAACCGCAATTCTATGTCCGGACAACGGACGTGACCGGTGAGGTGATTCTCCCGGAAGGGACTGAAATGGTTATGCCGGGCGACACGGTGAGCTTCCAAGTGAAATTGGGCGCCCCGGTGGCCATGGAAGACGGAATGCGTTTCGCGATCCGCGAAGGCGGCCGGACAGTTGGTGCTGGTGTGGTGACGAAAATATTGAAATAAGTTTACTTTTTGAGCTTGTATTTCTTGATAGGAAGCAAGCTCTATAAAGTAAATTTAAATTTTACGAACTACGAAATAAATACGAAATACGAAAGTACGAAAAGGGATAGCGCAAAGGTTTCGTATTTCGGTCATTTCGTAGTTCGTAAAGGGTATTGAAAATTCAAATGGCTATCAGGAACGAAGAAGAAGTAAAACCAAGAATCAGGATTAAGATCAAGGCGTATGATCACAAGATCATCGATCAATCCGCGAAACTGATTGTAGAGACAGTGCGAAGGTCCGGAGCGGAAGTTTCGGGTCCGGTGCCTTTGCCGACTGAGATTCGTCGCTACACGGTGAATAAATCTACCTTCAAGCACAAGGATGCGCGCGACCAATATGAAATGCGTACCCACAAGCGGCTCATAGACATCACTGGTCCGACGCCCAAGACCATCGACAGCCTGACTAATCTTGATCTGCCGGCGGGAGTGGATATTGAAATAAAAATGTAAAAATCGCAGTGTTTTAATCTAGTTAAAGTCCGATCAAGAATTATTACTCTTGTTCGGATACTCAACTAGCCAGAGATGTTAATTTACTCGAAGAGAGTTTATTACTGGCGCTTGAGACCAGTTTTATTTTTTGCAAAAAGATGAAATTTATTTTAGGAAAAAAATTAGGCATGACGACTCTTCACACCGACAACGGCGCGCAGAATGTGACGTTGGTTGAATGTTTGCCGAACGAAGTAGCGCTCGTCAAGAACGTGGAAAAGGACGGATACGCCGCGGTCCAGCTGAAAATCCAAAAGACCAAGAAAAAGACGACTAAGAAAGAATTTCGAATTGAAGCCGGCGATCTTAAGGAAGGCGCTGAAGTAAATGTTTCCATATTTGAAATCGGTGAAAAAGCCAGGGTGAGCGGAACCACTAAGGCTAAGGGTTTCCAGGGCGTGGTGAAGCGGCATGGTTTCAAGGGTTCGCCAGCCTCGCATGGTCACAAACATGATCTCCGCGCTCCCGGTTCGATCGGCGCGGGGTTTCCGGAACACGTCATCAAAGGAAAAAGGATGGCCGGTCGGATGGGTGGAGTCAGAGCGACTAGTGAGAATATCAAGATTGTTTTTATAGATAAAGAGAAGAATTTGCTCGGCCTCAAAGGTGCGGTGCCGGGAAATGATGGAGGAATCGTGGAAATAAAGAGTGGAAATTAGAATTTAGTTTCAAATAGATATGAAATTGAAAGTATACGACAAAGAAGGCAAGGAATTGGAGGAGATGATCGTCTCTGATGCTGTTTTCGGTTTGCCAGCCAACGACGCGCTGGTTCATCAAGTGTTCGTTTCTATCCTGGCTAATAATCGCCAGGTACTCGCCCACACTAAAACGCGGGGCGAAAGAGCGGGTAGCGGCATCAAGCCTTGGCGGCAAAAGGGCACTGGTCGGGCCAGAGTCGGTTCGGTCCGGACGCCGGTCTGGCGGAAGGGCGGAGTCGTTTTTGGGCCAAGAAATGACCGGAATTTTGACAAAAAAGTGAACAAAAAGATGAATTCCAAGGCGATTGCGACAGTGTTGTCCGGAAAAGTTAAGGATAACGAACTGATCGTGGTCGACAAGCTGGAGCTGGCCGAAAAGAAAACCAAGGAGATGGCCAAAATTTTTAATAATTTGAAAGTGAAGGGTAAGACGCTGGTAGCATTCTCCGGAGAAGAAAAAGATTTGCGATTAGTCAGCCGGAACATCATTAAAACGGAAAATATCTTGACTGACCAGCTGAATGTAGCGGATATGCTGAACAACAAGAACTTGGTGATGTCAAAAGAGTCAGTTAAGTTTTTAGAGAAAAAATATTCCTCGAATTAAAAATATGACAAAGGAAGTTAAAACAACTGAAAATATCGCATATAGGATCCTGGTCGAACCATGGATAACGGAAGCGGCGACCATGGCGGCACAAATGAATAAATATATTTTTAAGGTGGCCAAAGTCGCCTCCAAAAGCGAAGTCAAAAGATCGATTGAGGAATTATATAAAGTTACCGTGCTTTCCGTCAGAACAGTCACCCTTCCTGCCAAGAAAAGGATCCGCGGCCGGGTAATCGGCCGGAAGCCGGGATTTAAGAAGGCGATCGTAACAGTGAAAGAGGGAGAAAGTATTGACGTGTTCGGCGGCAAATAATATTTAGACATTATGGCAATTAAAGTATACAAAAGAAATACAGCCGGACGGCGCAATATGTCGATTGTGAAATCGGACATGCTGACTGACAAGAAACCGGAAAAATCCCTCCTGGCCAAGCTGACCCAAAAGGCCGGTCGTTCGGGTGGGAAAATTTCGGTGCGTCACCAGGGCGGCGGCCATAAACAGCGCTATCGATTGGTAGATTTTTTGCAGAATAAATTCGGCGTTCCTGGCCGGGTGGCGGCCATTGAAAGAGACCCGGTGCGGAGTGCTTTCATTGCGCTGATAAATTATGTAGATGGAGAAAAAAGATATATTTTAGCCACTGAAGGGATGCGGGCTGGCCAAGAAATACTCACAGCCGAGAATGCGCCGGTAAAGATCGGTAACCGTTTGAAAATTAAGAATATCCCTTCGGGTACGGTTGTTTGCAATCTGGAGCTTTTCCCAGGGAAGGGAGGACAAGTGGTGCGAAGCGCCGGAGGTGGTGCTCTGCTTACCGCGGTGGATGAGAAAATGGCTCAGGTGAAACTGGCTTCGGGAGAAATCCGGCTGGTTTCGAGCGAATGTTATGCCACTGTTGGCCAAGTCAGCAATTTCGAACATAGTTCGGTTACAATCGGCAAGGCTGGACGCAAAAGGCACATGGGGGTGAGGCCGGGAGTGCGCGGAAGCGCCATGAATCCGGTGGATCACCCACATGGTGGTGGCGAAGGTCGCCAGGGAATAGGACTCAAACATCCGAAGACTCCGTGGGGCAAACCCGCACTCGGAAAGAAAACAAGAAAGAAGAAAAAATATAGCAATAAGTTTATAATTAAGAGACGGCAGAAGAGGAAATAAGCATAGATAAAATAATATGGCACGAAGTTTGAAGAAAGGCCTTTATGTTGATGAAAGGCTGATCAAAAAAATCCAGGACAAAAAGCCGGGCGATCGGACGCCGATCAAGACTTGGTCGCGCGCTTCGATGATTTCGCCGGAGATGATCGGCTTTACTTTCGCGGTGCATAACGGCAAAGAATTTATCCCGGTGCTGGTGACGGAAGAGAAGGTCGGTTATCGTTTGGGCGAGTTCTCGCCGACCCGGAAGTTCTTCCGGCATGGCGGAAAGATGCAGAAGGAATTGGAGATCGCCGCCAAACAGAAAGAATTGGACGCGGCCAAAGCGGCTAAGGCAAGTGATACGGCAAAAAAGAAATAACATTCCCCAAGAATCTTGGAAACTAAGAAACTAAGAAATTGAGAAATTAAGAAATTTAAAGATATGAAAGTAACGGCTAAACTGAATAATTTAAGAATTGCCCCTCGAAAGACAAAGCTCGTGGCGGATTTGATCAAGGGCATGGACGTGGCCGTGGCGCTTGATCAGTTGGAAGCGCACGTAAAACGCGCGAATCCATATATGAAGAAGTTGCTTGAAAGCGCGATCGCTAACGGCGAGAATAATTTAGGCCTGGACAAAAGCAATTTATACGTATATGATGTTTTGGTTGGTGCCGGACCCACACTCAAACGCTGGATGCCGAAAGCCTTCGGTCGGGCGGGGCAGATTGCAAAGCGCACTTCCAAGATAGAGATCGTTCTCGAAGAAAGAGTAGAGGGTAAAGGCAGGAAGACCAAAGAACAAATGGAACAGGAAAAAAAGAAGCGGCTGGAAGAGAAAAAGAAAACCGAAAAAGCCGAAGCTAAAGAACGGGAAGAGAAGGAAAAAGAAGGCAAAGAGCTGGAAGAGTCACGGACGGAAAGGATCCATGAAACGAAAGATCAGGAACAAGGCCGGAAAGACAACAAGACCTGGAAGAATCGGATATTTAGAAGAAAGTCAATGTAAGTATAAAAAAATTAGTTTATTTTATGGGGAATAAAGTTAACCCGATCGGGCTCCGGATTGGCATTACGCAAAGCTGGAGGTCTAAGTGGTTCAGCAAAAAAGAATATAAGCTCAACCTGAGACAAGATATAGAGATCAGGAATTCCATCATGAAAAAGTGGAAGGCGGCTTTAATTTCGGACGTGGAAATCGAAAGGTCGGCCAAGATGATCAAGGTTATCATCAAGACCGCTCGCCCAGGCGTGCTGATCGGACGGGGCGGCAGCGGCATTGAAGATGTCAAGAACTACATCCATCGGGAATTTTTTCACAGGAACAAAAATATCAACCTGCGCTTGGACGTGCAGGAAGTCAAACATTTTGAAGAATCAGCCATGATTGTCGCGCAGAATATCGTGGAACAGCTGGAGAAAAGAATGCCGTTCCGGAGAGCGATGAAGTCGATGCTGGATCAAGTGATGAAGAATAAGAATATCAAAGGAGTTAAGATAGAAATGTCCGGTCGGTTGGGCGGAGCGGAAATGTCCCGACGCGAATGGTCAGCCAAAGGAACTATTCCCCTCCATACTCTGCGTTCCGACATTGATTTCGCGAGAGCCACCGCTTTTACGACTTATGGAACATTAGGGGTAAAGGTCTGGCTGTACAAAGGAGAAGTATTTGAAAAAGTTAAAAGTTAAAAGTTATTGTATTGTTAATTTTTGAACTTTGAATTGAATTTATGTTGATGCCGAAAAAAGTAAAACACAGGAAGATCCAGCGCGGCGGAGCAATCCGCGGAACAGCTGGGCGCGGAAACGAATTGAATTTCGGCACTTTCGGTTTGAAGTCCAAAGAAGCTAATCTGGTTTCGGCCAGGCAGATAGAATCGGCTCGGCGCGCCATGACCCGCTATATCCAGCGCGGCGGTAAGATTTGGATCAGAATTTTTCCGGACAAACCTATGACAAAAAAAGGTGATGAAACTCCGATGGGAAAAGGAAAAGGCGCAGTCGACCATTTTGTAGCCGTGGTCCGGCCTGGAACAGTTATGTTTGAGATGGATGGCGTGAAAAGGGAAACTGCCAAGGAAGCTATGCGGCTAGCGTCATACAAGTTGAATGTAAAAACTAAGTTTGTCGAGAAAGAATAATTGCGAAAGCAGACGAATTAAAGCGAATAATATTATGAAAATTAAAGAATTACGCGATAAAAATATAGAAGAGCTTAAGAAAATGTTGGCCGAAAAAAGGGACAAGATTCGGAATATTCGGTTTGATATTGCGGCCAAACAAGTAAAGAATAATCGGGAAGCGCGGAATGAGAAAAGGGATGTGGCCAAAATCCTCACTATTCTCGGTGCTAGCGATAAATAAGATATTCTAAATCAATGGAAAAGAATCTGAATGACAATAAAATAGTAGCCCGGAAAAAAGGAACCGTAGTCAGTGATGCGGCGGATAAGACGATAGTGGTGGCAGTGGATACTTTTAAGACGCACGCCAAATACCGGAAGAAATATACCTCAACCAAGAGATACCGGGTTCACGACGAAGAGAATAAACATAAGACTGGCGATACAGTGGAGATTGTTCCCTGCCGGCCGATGAGTAAAAGCAAGAAATACAAGATTGCATAACGCATAACGCATAACGTAAAACGCTTCACGCTTTATGTTACGCGATTCACGAAGACATGATACAAGCAGAAACATGGTTAAAAGTTGCGGATAATACCGGCGCCAAGATGATCGAGTGTTTCAAGGTGCTCGGCGGAACTCGGCGGCGCTTTGCCGGAATCGGCGATATCGTCGTCGCTTCGGTGAAATCGGCTGAACCGCGGGGAATGGTGAAAAAAGGCGACAAAGTCAGAGCAGTTATTGTTCGTCAGCGGAAAGAATTTCGCCGGAAAGACGGTTCCTATATCCGTTTTGACGAGAATGCGGCCGTGATTATAGACGGGAAAGAGCCGAAAGGAACGCGTATCTTCGGGCCGATTGCTCGGGAAATTCGTGACCGGGGATTTTCCAAGATCGTTTCGCTCGCGCCGGAAGTATTATAAATCACATAGCGATGAATATGAAGATAAAGAAGAACGACAATGTAAAAATGCTCGCAGGAAAAGATCGGGACAAAACCGGGAAAGTTCTGCGTGTGTTTCCTCAAGAAAGAAAAGTGATTGTTGAGGGTTTGAATATAGTGAAGAAACATTCCCGACCCAGAAAAGAAGGCGAAAAGGGCCAGCGGGTGGAAGTGCCGCGGAAAATAACTGTTTCCAACGTGCTTCTTATTTGCCCCAAATGCGGGAAAGGTACGCGCGTCGGGTTTAAGGTAACGGAACAGGACAAGCATCGGGTGTGCAAAAAATGCGGAGCAGAAATTTAGGAGGACTAAATTAGAATAAAATAACATGACAAGCATAAGGGAAAAATATAATAAGACAGCTATCGCGGAAATGGAAAAAGAGTTCAAGCTCGGCAATGTTTTTGAAGTGCCCAGGATTGAGAAAGTGGTGGTTAATGTTGGAATTGGGAAGTTTCTGAAAGATTCTGGCATAGTGGACGATGTGGCCAAGTCGCTGACATCTATTACTGGCCAGAAGCCGATGGCGACTCAGGCCAAAAAATCGATTGCCGGTTTCAAGATTCGGGAAGGGCTGGAAGTCGGAATGAAAGTGACCATGCGCGGCCGAAGGATGTGGGACTTCATCGAAAGACTGGTTGCGGCGGCTCTGCCTCGCGTTCGGGACTTCCATGGAATAAAGGCAACGGCCGTGGATCAGAATGGCAATCTCAATATCGGTATCCGCGAACACCTGATTTTCCCGGAAATTTTGCCAGAATATGTCAAAACAACTTTTCCTCTGGAAGTGACGGTGGTGACGAATGCTGGCAACAGAGAAAAAGGACTGAAGCTATTTCAGTTGTTGGGATTTCCGATGGAGAAATAAATTTAACTAGGCTTAAGAAATTTTAAGATTATGGCTAAGAAGTCTGTAGAAGCGAGAGCTAGAAAAAAACCGAAATTTTCATCCCGAACCGTTCGACGCTGCTGGCGTTGCGGACGGAAGCATGGGTATATGCGGCAATTTGATATTTGTCGGATCTGCTTTCGTGAGTTGGCAAGTACGGGACAGATTCCTGGAGTAAGGAAAGCGTCCTGGTAAGTCTGGCAAATGTACGAATTTCAGTATAAATACTGCAAATAAAATTCCCCCTCTGTAATATTTGTATTTAAATTTGTATATTTGTCAGGAAAAAACTAAGTTAATCTCAACAAATTATGGATAAGATATCGGAAATGTTAACTAAAATTCGAAACGCACAAATGGCCGGACACGCGGAAGTTAAGGTTGACCATTCTAAACTCAAACTAGCTTTGGCTAGGATTTTGGAGCGTGAAGGTTTTGTTGAATCGGTTTATCCGGATAAGGGCGCGGATGCCAGAGCAATTCGGATAATTTTGAAATATCACCGGGAAAACAATACTAAAAAAACGCCGGCTATCAGTGGACTCAAGAAAGTCAGCCATTTAGGGCAAAGAATCTATATTAAAAACAAGGATATTAAGAATGTTAAGAATAGTTATGGCGTTGCGATAATTTCCACCTCCAAAGGCGTTATGACTGGCGAAGAGTCGAAGAAGCTCGGTCTGGGAGGAGAATATATCTGCGAGGTCTGGTAGTTCGTAAATCAAGAAGTTAATTTGAATCAAAAAAGTATGTCAAAGATCGGGAAAAAACCAATTGCAATTCCAGATGGAGTGGAAGTGAAAGTTACTGACGGAATCTTGGAAGCTAAGGGTCCAAAGGGGTCTTTGAGCTTGGAAATCAATCCGCAGGCTAAAGTTAACATTGTTGAAAAAGAAATTACAATAGAGAAGGCCAGAAATTCTAAGGAAGCGAGCGCTATTTGGGGGCTCACCCGGGCATTAGTGAACAACGTGATTACCGGCGTGAAAGACGGCTATGAGAAAAAGCTGGAGCTTCAGGGCGTAGGTTATCGGATGGCGGTGGCTGGAAAGAAAATCAATTTGGCCTTGGGCTTTTCTCATCCAGTCGACGTTACTGTTCCGGAGGGCGTGGAAGCCAAACTGGCCGAAAAGGAAAACAACGTGCTGATCATATCCGGAATCGACAAACAGAAAGTCGGACAGTTCGCAGCTGTTGTGCGCGCGCTCAAAAAAGTGGAACCTTACAAGGGTAAAGGATTCAGATATCAGGGCGAGAAAGTCAGGCGGAAAGTCGGTAAGAAAGCCGGAACAAAGTAGATATAGAAATTAACCATTCAGAAAGAATCATGAAAAATAGTCGTAACAAATTAAGACTTCATCGGAAAAGGCGCGTTAGGGCCAAAGTTTCCGGCACGCCAGAGCGGCCGAGACTGGCGGTTTTTCGGAGTCTTAAAAACATCAGCGCCCAAGTCATTGATGACACGAAAGGCGTGACGCTCGCGACGGTCCAGGCGAAAGAAATCAAGGCATCCAAAAACGATATTGCCGGCGCGAAAGCTGCCGGAGAGGCGCTGGCCAAAAAATGTCTGGAGAAGAAAATCAGCGAAGTGGTTTTTGATCGAAGCGGATATAAATATCACGGCAAAGTGAAAGCTCTTGCGGAAGGAGCAAGAGAAGGTGGACTAAAATTCTAAAACGCATAACGCATAACGCGCAACGCATAACGTTTCACGCTACGCGTTCCACGATTCGCGATTATTATGGCAAGAGATAATAAAAGACCCAGGACCAAGAGAGAAAAACCGGAATACGACCAGAAGCTTTTGGATTTGGCGAGAGTGACTCGAGTGGTGAAAGGCGGACGCCGTTTTCGTTTCAGAGCAACCTTAGTTATCGGCAATCGTAAAGGAAAAGTGGGCGTGGGCATTGGCAAAGGCGGAGACGTCTCGGACGCGATCAAGAAGGCCTTTGATGATGCTAAGAAAAATATGGTGACGGTCGCGATGAGCAAAAACACTATTCCGCACGATATCTTTATGAAATCAGGCAGCGCCAAGGTGCTTTTGAAACCGGCCCGGGAAGGGCGCGGAATTGTGGCTGGCGGCGCCGTGCGAGCGGTTGTTGATTACGCGGGTATTAAGGATATCGTTTCAAAATCACTAGGCACTTCCAACAAGATCAATGTCGCCCGGGCGACGGTAAAGGCGCTGGCGACGTTTAATATGCCAAAGACTAGAAAAGCAAGAGCTGAAAAGACAGAAAAAGAAATTGAGGAAGTAAAAAAATAGGAAACTAAGAAACTAAGAAACTAAGAAGATATGCAGATCAATACTCTAAAATTAAGCGGCCAAAAGAAGAAGCGGAAAACTGTTGGGCGCGGCGGGAAAAAGGGAACTTATTCCGGACGCGGCAACAAAGGCCAGAAAGCCCGGAGCGGTGGCAATGTCGATCCGCTTTTTGAAGGTGGTCGCTCGACTCTTATCGATCACATGAAAAAAAAGCGCGGTTTCACTTCGCTCAAGCCGAAAAAAGTTGTGGTCAAATATTCAGCGCTTTCGAAAAAATTCGAGGCGGGCGCTAAAATCACCATCGACGAGCTGGTGAAAAATGATTTTCTCAGTGCGGGCGACGTCCGGCGAGGGGTAAAAGTTTTGGGACCGAAATCAGACGATAAGAAGTTTTCTTTTGAGGAAAAAATACTTCTTTCTAAATCAATTGCCGGTGAACAAAAAACAAAGAGCAGTGAATAATAGCTGGCAAGAGGTTTACATGCACTGATCACTGGTCCTTGTTCACTGAACTATGTTTGAAAAGCTTCGTCAAATCTTCAAAGTCAAGGAGCTCCGGAACAAAATTCTTTTTGTACTGGCGCTTTTGTTGATTTTCCGGCTGGTAGCTAATATTCCGGTGCCTGGCATTGACCAGGAGAAACTCAAGGTTTTCTTTTCCGACAACCAATTTTTCGGACTTCTCAATCTATTTTCCGGACGGGGGCTATCCAGTATTTCGATTGTTATGCTGGGTGTCGGTCCTTATATTACTTCTTCCATCATTATGCAGCTTTTGACGATGGTAGTGCCGGGCCTGGAGCAGATGTACAAGGAAGAAGGCGAAGCGGGACGAGAGAAATTCAATCAATGGACGAGGTGGTTGACAGTGCCCTTGGCGGCACTTCAGACGATTGGTATGATTGCTCTTTTTAAATCACAAAACATCCTACTTTCCACCAATCTAATGGCAATCATTACTATCCTTTTTGTGGCGGTGGCCGGGACCGTCTTTCTTATGTGGTTGGGCGAGCTCATCACGGAAAAGAAAATTGGCAACGGAGTTTCGATCATTATCTTTGCTGGAATTGTTTCGGGCCTCCCTTCGGCCATTTCGCAATTGGCGGCCACTTGGGATCCGTCCCAACTTTTTACTTACATATTTTTTCTGGCGATTGTTGTCGCAGCCATTGCGGCCATTGTGTTTGTGACGGAAGGACAGCGGAACATTCCGGTGGCTTATGCCAAACGGATCCGCGGCAACAAAATGTACGGCGGAACCTCCACTCATTTGCCGCTGCGTATCAATCAGGCCGGCGTGATCCCGATCATTTTCGCGCTTTCCATCATGCTTTTTCCGGGCATGGTTGCCAGTTTTTTCTCGACTTCCGCCAACGCGACGGTGGCCGGCATCGCCCGAACGGTCGGGAATATTTTTCAGAACCATTGGTTTTACGGGATTGTCTATTTTATTTTGGTCGTGGCGTTTACTTATTTTTATACGGCCGTCGTCTTTGATCCGGAGCAGATTTCCGAGAATCTCCAAAAACAAGGCGGTTATATTCCTGGCATCCGACCTGGGAAAAATACCATGGAATATCTCCATAAGATCATGAATCGGGTGACTCTTTCAGGCGCCATTTTCCTGGGACTGATTGCTGTCTTGCCTTTCATCGTCCAAGCTTTCACCAACATCGGCTCAGTTTCGATCGGCGGCACCGGGCTTTTGATTGTGGTGGCGGTCGTCATCGAAATCATCCAGCAGGTCCAGGGGCAATTGGTCATGCGGGACTACGAAGGGTTTTAAATGCCTTGCTTCGCTCGAATTTTCAATTTTCAATTTATAATTTCTAAACAATTTCCAATTTTCCAAATGAAAAAAACTGTGAATTTTAAAATTGAATAATTGAAAATTGTTTGTCTCGCTTCGCGAGATCTGGCGTAGCCAGAAAAATTGAAAATTAGAAATTGAAAATTTATGAATATTGTAATCCTCGGTCCGCAGGGTTCCGGCAAGGGGACGCAGGCGGAAAAAATGGCGGCCAAATTCAAGCTCGAGCATATCGATATGGGCAAGTTCCTGCGGGAAGTAGCCAAGATGGATACGCCGCTCGGGAAAGAAGTTTGGCAGATCCAGAACGTTACTAAGACGCTGGTGCCAAAAAGGATTTTAGAAGAAATCTTTACCATAAAGCTGAATGATATCTCGCGCGAAAAAGGTATTGTATTTGACGGTTTTCCCCGGAATATGGATCAGACGGAATATTTCGAGCATGCGATGCGCGAGTTCGGACGCGAAACGGACGCAGTTGTTTACATCAAATTGTCCAAGGAAGAATCGGTCAAAAGAATTTCTAAACGGTGGGTGTGCGAGAAATGCAAGAGCGTTTGGATTATGGGAAAAGATGTTAAAAGCGAGGAAGATAAATGTCTGGATTGCGGCGGAAAAATCACTCAGCGGACGGATGATACGCCAGAAGGAATTGAAAAAAGGTTGAAAGTTTTTGAGAAAGAAACTTTACCGGTGGTAGCGTATTATGAAAATAAGGGTAAGATTATTGAGATTGACGGCGCGCAGACGATCGAGAAAGTGTTTGAAGATATTTTGAGCAATCTTGGAGTTTATGACTCTTAAGAAAATTAAGCCACTATGATATATATTAAAACTCAGGAGGAAATAGAAAAAATGCGGCGGAGCGGGAAGATTCTGGCTCTGATTATGGAGGAGGTTGGGCGGAAAATCGCGCCCGGCGTGAACACGGAAGAATTGGACAAGCTTGCCGAAGAGCTTGTTTTTTCAAATGGGGGAAAACCGACTTTCAAGGGCCAGGGTGAAAAGGATAATCCCTATCCAGCCACCCTTTGCGCGTCGCTCAACAATGAAATCGTGCACAGCATTCCGAGCGCGGAAAAAATAATCAAAGCCGGCGATCTGGTGAAGATTGATATGGGGATCGAGATTGACGGTTTCATCACTGATATGGCGCGGACATTTGAAGTGGGATCGGTTTCGGAAGAAGCGCATAAATTAGTAAGAGCGACAAGAGAAGCGCTCGATGCCGGAATTTCCAAAATAAAAGCCGGCGCCAAACTTTCGGAATATGGGACAGCAGTGGAAGCCCGGGCGCGCGCGGACGGATATTCCGTCATTCGCGATCTGGTCGGACATGGCGTGGGAAAAAAACTTCACGAAGATCCGCAGATTCCCAACTATCGTTCCGGCTGGCGGGATGTTGTTTTGAAAGAGGGAATGACCTTGGCTTTGGAGCCGATGATTAACGCGGGTTCACGCTACATCAAGCTGGTCACTGACGGCTGGACGTTTGTGACCAAGGACGGGAAACTCTCCGCGCATTTTGAAGACACGGTGGCGGTGACGAAGAAAGGATGTGAGATACTGACGAGAATATAAAATAAGGGGAGATTTTTGGAAATAAAAAACCGGATCATGCGAGGTTTTCACCAAGCATGTCCGGGTTTTGCCCGAATCGGTTATGATTTTCAATCGGGCAAGTGTTTCAGCACGAATTCAACAGAAAAAGGTTTGGAAAAAGCGTGTGGGAGCCTTATTTTTTCCGGTTGTTTCAGTAGATGGCTAGATTTTAGCCATGTATAGCCGAAACGACAAAGACAGCTACAACCAATTAAGGCGATGAAGATGCGAATGATGACACCGCCTTTGAGGTTCTGGTTAATTGGCAGAAAAAATATTCCCCAAAGAATAAAGGAAGTTCCTGCCAAAAAAATCAATCCGCGCTGGATGATTTTTTTCAAAGTCTTTGGCCAAATCTTTTTGTACTGATTCTTCCCCATTTGTTCCTCCTTATTTTCCGGTTAAATACGGAACTAACGCTCCTCCAACCAGTAACGCCATTCCAAAGAACAGTGCAATTATTATAAGCCAGTCGTTTTCGCTGTTTGTTTCAAGGTACTTTTCAGGATTATCATCATTTTTTTTATACACAATAATTCTCCTGTAATTTATGTTAATATCATTTCAGACACTAATGTGTAATTATACTACAATTAACCAAAAAGTCAATGGCACCGTCAAATGAGCCTGAAATAAGCCATATATTGGGGATAGATTATGGAACCGCCAAAATCGGGCTGGCTTTAGCCGACGTCGAGACGCGAATCGCTTTTGTCTATAATACTTTCAAAAACAATAAAGATTTCTTGGATAAGTTGGCCGAAACAATTGAAAAAGAGAATGTCGGGGAAATTATTATCGGTGCGCCAGCGTATCTAAACAAGTCCGAGAGCGCGCAGGCGGGCGAAAAATTTGGTGAAGCGATCCAGAAAATGTTTCCAGAGATAAGAATCGAATTTCAAAACGAAATGTTCACCACCAAGATGGCGCAAAATAATTTAATCGAGCGTGGAGATAAAAACATAAAAAAGCACGATGATGCGGAAGCGGCCAGGATCATTTTGCAGATCTGGCTTGATAAATCCGAAGCACGAAATTCGAAATCCGAAACAAATCCGAAATTCAAATAATTAAAACCCAGAACCGTTTTGAATTTACAATTTTGAATTTTGATATTGTTTCGAATTTCGTGCTTGGTATTTCGGATTTCTCGTTTTGCATATTTGTGCTATAATCTAGCAAGAGCTAAGAATTAAATTTAGAAGTTATTATGGAGCAGAAACCCTATTTGTCCGTCATTATCCCAGCTTATAAAGAGGGGAAAAGGATCAGCGATAATTTGGAGGAATGCATCAAATATTTTTCCGACAAGACTTACGAATATGAATTCGTAATCGTGGTGGACGGTTCGCCCGACGACACGGCCGAAATCGCCCGGAGCTACAAAGACAAACTAAAAAATCTGCGGGTGATCGAAAACAAAGAAAACCATGGCAAGGGTTATGTTGTTCGCCAAGGACTGCTGGAGTCTAAGGGCGAATACAGATTATTTTTCGATGCCGACGGCTCGACTGCCATCAATCATCTGGACGCTTTTTTGCCGGAATTTGAAAAAGGCTACGACGTGGTGATTGGTTCGCGTGATATTGAAGGATCTTTTATTCAGGTTCATCAAGCTAAATACAAAGAAGTCATGGGTGATATGGGCAATTGGGCTATTCGGATTCTCTTAGGACTTTGGCAATATCCGGACACCCAGTGCGGTTTTAAAATGATGACCGGCAAAGCGGCGGACGAGATTGCCAAGAGAATGGTTGTCGACCGTTTCGGTTTTGATTTTGAGCTGGTCATTCTTGCCAAGAAACTGGGTTTTAAAATTGAGCAAATGCCGGTCCGTTGGTTGAATGAAGATGGCTCAACTGTCAAACTAACCGGACCGAATGGATATTTTCAGGTGCTGCGTGATTTATGCAAAACCAGAATGCGATTGTGGAGCGGAGCGTATAAAATTAAGTAACTTAAGTAGCTTGAGAAACTTAAGTAACTTGCAAAATGGAGGAAACACAAAAAGAAAATTTAAAAAACAGCGAATTGAGACAGGACCTGGTGACCGGCGAGTGGATGGTGGTGTCGGCAATCCGAGGAAAGCGGCCAGATGAGTTCGCGCAGAAAGAGCCGTTGATTGATTCCAATACGGACGCTTGTTTGTTTTGCGATCCGGAGAAAAGCAAGCAGGAAAAGGATGTCTTGATCTATGAAACGGCCGACGGCGATTGGAGCCTTAGGGTTTTTCCCAATAAGTTTCCGGCCTTTGCCCGCCCGAAAGGCGGAGCGGTGCGTCATCAAGAGGAAGGACCGTATTTTTGGATGGACGCAATCGGCTATCATGAGGTGATTGTGACGCGGGACCACTGGAAGCATATCGGACGGATGGAGCCTCTGGCGGTGGCGGAACTTCTGGACGCTTTTCAGTCGCGCTACATCGATCTCATGAACAAAAAATCCGTGAATTATATCGACATCTTTCATAATCACGGACCGAGTGCTGGGGCGTCCATTCCGCATCCGCACTCGCAACTGATGGCCGTTCCGGTTGTCTCGCCATTCGTGAAAGCCGAACTTGACGGCGCGGAAGTTTATTATCGCCAGAACAAACATTGCGTTTTTTGCGCCATGATCGCCTGGGAGCAGGAAAATGGAAAACGGATAGTTTTTGAAAACGATGATTTCGTGGTTTATTGTCCGTTCGCTTCGCGTGCCGATTTCGAGATGTGCTTGGCGCCAAAAAAACACAAACCCTATTTTGAAAGAATAACTGATGAGGAAAAAGTGGCGGCAGGAGAGGCTCTTCATGAAGCCATCCGTCGCTTGAGCGACAAACTCAATGATCCGGATTTGAACTTCTTTATCCACACTTCTCCCTGCGATGGGCAGGACTATCCGCATTTCCATTGGCACATCGAAATCGTGCCGAAATTGAATGTCTGGGCGGGATTTGAAATATCAACCGGCATCGACATTATCACAATTAGTCCGGAAGACGCGGCGGAATTCTTGAGAAATTTATAATTTTCAATTTCTAATTTCTAAACAATTTCCAATGTTTTAATGATTAAATTTTCAAACGTTTGATAAATTGACAAATTATTAAATTGTTTTAAAATTGAAAATTGAAAATTGAAAATTCACGACAGGCATGACTGGAAAGATATTGTCTTTACTGGCAGGATTTATAATCGGTGGCATATCCACCCTCGGTTATTCCGGTGTGGCACTGATGATGGCGATCGAGTCGATGTGTGTTCCGCTGCCGAGTGAGATCATTATGCCGTTTTCCGGCTATCTGGTTTCGCAGGGGCAATTTACTTTGTTGGGAATAACTTTGGCGGGCGCGGTCGGCTCGCTTATCGGTTCAGTCGCGGCCTACTGGGTCGGCTGGTGGCTGGAGAAAGATTATCTTTTGAAATACGGAAAATATATTTTCATCACTCATCACGATTTGGACGCGGCGGAAAAATTCTTCGGGCGTTACGGTGACGCGGCCATTTTTTTCTCCCGGATGCTGCCGGTGGTGCGCACTTTCATTTCACTTCCGGCCGGAATTTCTCGGATGAATTTTAAAAAATTCGCCGCCTATACTTTTTTGGGCTCTTTGCCTTGGTGTTTGGCGCTCGGGTACGCCGGCCAGAAGATGGGCGATAATTGGGATACGCTGGGCGCTTATTTCCATAAATTTGATGCGATTATCGGTATCTTGATAATCATCGGGGCGGCTTGGTTTTTGGAACGGCATTTTGGAATGATAAAAAGAAGGTTTGGAATTAAAAAGTAGACAATAAGAATATGGAAAAACTCGTCGTTGCCAATCTCAAGATGAATCTTCTGTCTCTCGTTGAGCGGGAGCAATATTTGAAAGCGTTTAAAAAAGAAATCAAAGGGAAAAAAATGTCCAAGGCCGGGATGGTGCTTTGTCCGCCCTTCGTCCATCTGGAAGCTTTTCAAAAAGCGCGTTTGGGCGAGACGGCTCTCGGGGCGCAGGATATGTTTTGGGAAAGAAGTGGGTCGTTTACCGGTGAAATCTCGCCGGCCATGCTCAAGAATTTCGGCTGCGAATTTGTCGTTGTTGGTCATAGCGAGCGGCGAAGATATTTTTCGGAAAGTGACGAAGAAGTGAAGATGAAAATTGCCGCAGCTTTTAAAATCGGGCTGAAGCCGATTTTGTGTGTGGGTGAAACCAGAGTTGAAAGAAACAGTGGCCAGGCGGCCCGGGTGATCGGGCGGCAGGTCAAAAGCGCTTTGATTGATTTGTCGCGGGCAAAAGCGGAAAATTTGACCATCGCCTATGAGCCGGTTTGGGCTATCGGAGCCGACGTGACACCGACGGCACATGAGATTATGGAAGTGAAAGTTCTTGTTCGAAAAATCCTGGTGGAAATTTTCGGGAAAAAATATGCCAACATGGTCAAGATTATTTATGGCGGCAATGTTACTCCTCAGACGACTAAGGAAACGTGTTTAGAGCCAGGGTTGGATGGAGCGTTGGTGGGCAGGGCAAGTTTGGCGCCGCATGAGTTTATTAAAATAGTGGAGATTATAAATAATAATTAGAAATTTAATATGATTACTTCAGTCAAAGAAATTTTGGAGAATGCCAAAGAAGGCGGATATGCCGTTGGAGCGTTTAATACTGTCAATATGGAAGTGACTCAGGCGATCGTGGAGGCAGCTGAAGAATTGCGCGCCCCGGTCATCATCCAAGCTTCTGAGAAAACGTTGGAATATGCCGGCGGCCGGAATATTTTCCACATGATAAAAAATATTGCCGAATTTTACGCGCCGGAAATTCCGATCGGCATCCATCTGGATCACGGGCACAGCTTTGAGATTGTGCAGCGGGTGATAAGTAATGGTTTCACTTCGGTGATGTATGACGGTTCTCGGAAGAAATTTGAGGATAATTTGGAAGTGACTAAAAAAGTGGTGGAATTCTGTCGCGACAAAGGCGTGGACGTGCAGGCGGAATTGGGAAATGTTCCTTATCTTTCCGAGCAGAAAATGGGCGAAGTGAATTGGGACAAATATATGACCGACCCGGAGCAGGCTAAATATTTCGTGGAGGAAACTGGCATCGATGCTCTGGCAGTGGCCATCGGCAACGCCCATGACTTTTTCAAGGAGCGGGCAGTGCCAGACTGGGAACGGTTGTCCAAAATAAGAGAACTTATCGATATCCCGATCATCATTCACGGGGCGTCCGATTGGGGGGAAGACAAGGCGCCGGAAGCGGTGAAGCGCGGGGCGAGTTGCTTTAATGTCGATACCAACACACGCTTGGCATTTGTCAACACTTTGAGCACGATTTTCCGGGGTGACGAGGATCCGGGATTCGACGTCCGTGACATCCTGGGGAAAGCCCGTCAGGCTGTCCAGGAGTCCGTCAAGGAAAAGATCAGGCTTTTCGGCGGGGAAGGACAAGTGTAAGAACAAAAAACATATTAACATTTTAACAATTGCTAATATGTTAATATGCTGAAATGTTAAAATGCTTATCACTTTAGAAAAAATTCTTTTGGAATATGATCCGGAGGCGAAGAATCTTTTGCCGGCGCTGGAGAAGATCAGCGCCGTTTTCGGATATGTCTCTCGGGAGAACGCCCGGAAGGTGGCGGATTATTTCTCATTGCCGGAGAGCAAGGTTTATGAAACGGCTAGTTTTTATGATTTGGTCAACATAAAAAAACAACCAAATTTAATTATAAAAGTTTGCTCGGGAACACATTGTGCGGTTTCGGACTCGCGAAAGATCGTAGAAGAGATAGAAAATAAGCTGCATATAAAAGCCGGAGATGAAAACAATCCGCGGGTCAAATTGGAAATTATCAGTTGTCTCGGGCGGTGTGGCGAAGGACCAGTGGCGGTTATTAATGATAAGGTTTACGAAAGAGTGACGGCGGGCGGAGTGGGGGAGATACTGGAAGAATGGATATAGAAATTTATAATTTCTATATTATAATTTTCAATTTCTAAACAATTCTATAATTTTCTAATGAATATAATTGAAAATTAAATCATTGGAACTTGTTTGAAAATTAGAAATTGAAAATTGAAAATTAGATGCAAAATAGTACCAAAATCATTACCCAACACTGGAACGATATCAATCCTTTGAAAATTGAGGATTATTTAAATGTCGGCGGATATAAGGCACTTCATCGGTTTGTAAAGAAGATGTCGCCGCGCCAAGCGATTGAAGAAATAAAAAAATCGGGACTTTGCGGGCGGGGCGGGGCGGGATATCCTACCGGGCAAAAGCTGGAAATGGTTGGGGTAAGCGGAGCAACGGAAAAATATTTCATCTGCAATTTGGACGAATCGGAACCGGGTACTTACAAAGATCGAATGCTGGTTGATTATGATCCGCATCTTCTCATTGAAGGCGTAATTATTGTCGCGCTTTCTGTTGGCGCGTACAAAGCCTATATTTACATCAATGGCAATTACAAAAAGCAGAAGGATATTTTAGAAATTGCTCTTGCTCAGGCGCGAGAAAAAAATTTCTGGGGGGCGGGCATTCTCGGTTCCGAATATGATCTGGAGATTGAAATTTTTTCCGGCGCCGGCGCTTATATTTGCGGGGAAGAGACGGCGCTTATCAATTCCATCGAAGGCAACCGTGGCGAGCCGAAGCTGCGTCCGCCTTATCCGACCGATGCTGGACTCTTTGGGAAACCGACGGCAGTCAACAATGCCGAAACCATCGCCAATATTCCTTGGATTATTTCTCAGGGCGGCGAAAAATATGCCAAAATCGGAGCGGCCTGTTCGCCAGGGACAAAACTCTATATTTTGGGTGGCACAGTGAAAAATCCGGGCGTGGTCGAAGCGCCGACCGGCATTACCATTCGCGAGCTTATTTACGATTTTGGCGGCGGGCTGCCGGAGGGGAAAGATTTTTGGTTCGCTCAGATCGGCGGGGCGTCCGGGAAATTGGTCGTGGAAAACGAATTGGATATCCCGCTTACATTCTCGCGCGATTGCCCGATTCCTTTGGGCTCGGGCGCGGTGCTGGTCGTCGATAAATCAGTCGACATTCATGATTTGATTTTGTCCTGGACCGGATTTTTTCGCCGCGAGTCTTGTGGCAAATGCGTGCCGTGCCGGGAAGGGACGTTTCGCTTGGACGAAATCGCCGGCCGGCTGAAAGACGGAAAAATTTCCGACCGGGACAAACAGGCTGTTTATGATATCCTCTGGACATTAAATAACACGACCTTTTGTCCGTTGGGAAAATTCGCCGCGACGGCGTTTTCGGACGCAATTTCTAAATTAAAAATTTTGGGAGATTAGGGTTATTGGGGAAATTTGAAAAATATGGAAATTAAAATAAACGGAAAAAAATACGCAGCCAGTGAAGGCGAGACAGTCCTGGATGTTTGCCGGCGGGAAAATATTCCCGTTCCAACTTTATGCCAACACGGAAAATTGAAGCGCGAGGCGGTTTGCCGTTTGTGTTTGGTGGAAATCGGCGGAAAATTGGTGACATCTTGCACGACCAAAGTGAGCAACGGCCTGGAAATAATAACAGAATCGGAAAAGATTAAGAAAGCCAGGGAAATAAATTTGGAACTGCTCTGGTCGGATCACGCCGGGAAATGTATTTCCTGCAAGAAAAACCGGCAATGCGAATTCCAAAAATTGGCCGAGGAATATAAAATAGAGAATTTCCATTTCGTGCCACGCAGAGTTGAAATTACTTCGGACGAAGAATTGAATTTAGTGCGCGACAACTGGGCGCGAGTAGTAGTAGACGAGGAAAATCCGGTCATCGCTCGGACGACCGAATATTGCGTGGAATGCCGGCGGTGCATCAATATCTGTCCGGTGAAGTCCTATGGCTTTAACCATCGGGGCGGCGCTTCGGTGGTCGGAACGGCCTACAACGAACCGCTTGATTGCATTTTCTGCGGAGCCTGTGTCAAGCATTGCCCGACGGCGGCGCTCACTGATCAAGGCGATCTGGAGAATATCGTAAAAGATTTAGACAATATGAATATTTTGGCGGTGGCGGTCATTGATCCGGCGGTATTGGAAAGTATTGGCAATGAATTTCCCGGCGTTGATAGTAAGGAAAAACTGGCCAGCCTGCTTCGCGAGCTAGGCTTTGAAAAGGTGTTTGATTCGGGTTGGGGATATGAAAAATACGTCGAAGCTTTGGAACAAGAGATTCATCCGCGTCGGTGGCTTTTCCAAAAAAATAAAAATAATAAACATCAGTTGATCATTTCTAGTTTCTGCCCGTCGGCCGAACTCTATATCCGAAAATATTTTCCGGAACTATCTGGACATATCGCTAAAACCTTGCGGCCGGAGGAATTGATGGCGGCGGCCGTGAAAAACGAATATGCCCGCCAGGAAAAAATCGATTCCGGCAATATTCGCACCGTTCTGATTTCGGCTTGCACGGCCAGAAAAAAATTGAAGAGTAGCACTTTGGATTGTATCATTACCGTTCGCGAACTGGGTCGCCTGGTCAGACTCAAAAAATATAATCCGAAAAATATAAAAGAAGTTCAGGCGGACAAATTTCTCAATGGTTATGATGAAAAATATGAAAAAATGACGCGTTTCGGCAATCTCTCGGAAATATTAAAATCAGATTTGGCGATACAAAAAGCCAATGGCGTTCTGGAGATAAAAAAAGTTTTGGAGGATATCCAAAAGCGTGAATTAGAATGCGATTTTCTGGAAGTGATGGTCTGCCCGGAAGGATGCGGGAATGGTGGCGGACAAAGTATGAAAATTTCTAATTTCTAATTTTCAATTTAAAATTGCATCCATGTGCCTAACAATTCCCAAAAAAGTAATATCAATCAATGGCGGCGTAGTTATAGTAGAAAATCCGAACGGCGATAGACAGGAAATGAAAACGATAGTAGAATTAAAACCCGGCGACTTCTGCTTAACGCAGCAGAATGTCGTTATTGATAAAATGGACAAAAGTGATGCTCAGGACTTGATTAAAGAGATACGCCGGATAAAAGAAAAGGAGGAAATATTATGATCATTAACAAGGGAGCTTTGGAGAAATTGGTCATCCTCAACACTAGCTGCCGGGTATTCGGAGAAAAAAAAGCCGACAATACCCGCTATTTGATAGACGTGGTCAAGCGAATGGAGAATTCCCAGGAGACGCTCGACTATGCGGAGTTGGTGAGAAATTTACCCCAAAAAAGCTTCACCTATAAAGCTCTGGAGGTATTCGCCAGAATGCGCGGTTGGGAAAAAATTCATAGTGGAATTATCCATAGCTTCTTTTCCGAGCAAGAGCACGTGGATTTTACCCTGGACCAAATCGCGGCCCAAGAACTCCGGAAAAGGAATCCGAAGTTCGCGGATAAATTTCTTTTCTCCCATTTGTTGGTTCCCGTAACACTATATCGGGATGGGGAAGAATTTCGGGCAAGTTACGTCAATGGTAAGGTGCATGTGGCCATCAATGGGTTACTGCCCCATCCTTGGCTCAAGGGGGATATTCCAAAAAAAGGAGTTGCTCTCATTCACTTCGCCACAATAGTGGAGATCGGCATCAGTAATCAAACTCGGCGTTTATTCAAAGATAGGCAGGCAAAGTCCAAAGAATTCATGGAGGCGGCCGGAGCTATCAAGGAAATAGACTATCGATCTTTTTGGAATGTTCATGAATGGACCAAGGACTTCTGGAAGTGTTTGTTTTAGCGGAGCGGTTTCATTGGAACCACTCCGCTTATTTTTTGTAAGCTTGGGATGTATTTGCAAATCCAAACGCATAAACAGAAAGTAATTTTTATGATATAATCAGATCATGACAATTACAAAAAAAGCGGCGGGGAAAGCCGTCAAAAAAACAACAACCAAAAAAACTGTCGGAACGGTAAAAATAAAAAAAACCGCCACGCGAAAAAACGCGCCGGGGGCGGCGTCAGCTGCGGAAGCGCAGAATATTCCAGTGAGAGTCCAGAATGCCCCGCCTAAATTCAAGACTGTTTCAAGCCCGGTCGCGGCGCCGAGAGCCAAAACAGGCGGCCGGAAACCGAAAATGGCCATTGTCAGCCTAACATCTTGTGAAGGCTGTCAGTTCGCTCTTTTGGATCTGGGCGAGAAATTCTTGGATTTTGCTTCTTCCGTTGAGATGGTTGATTTTCGCCTGATTGAGGAGGAAGAAGATCCGGGGACGAAATTGGACTTGGTGTTAGTGGAGGGAAATCCGGTAACGGAAGATAACCTGAAATTATTGCAATCGGTTCGGAAAAGAAGCCGAGTGCTGGCGGCTCTCGGGAATTGCGCGGCCATGGGCGGCATTCCCGAAATCAAAAATTATCACGAAGGAGCCAATACGATAAAACATGTCTATAAATATATCCAGGGCATTAGCAATCCAGAAATCAAAGAAATCGACAATTTCGTGAAAGTAGATTTCTATTTCCCGGGCTGTCCGATAAACGGCGAGGAGTTCTTGCGCTACGCTCCCGAACTTCTCCTAGGCAACATTCCGACCATTCCCGATAGCCCTGTCTGCGTCGAGTGCAAGAAAGCCGGCAATCGTTGCTTGCTGTTAGACAAGAAGCCGTGTTTTGGTCCGATGATTTTGGGCGGGTGCGACGCGGTGTGTCCCACAGCCCGGATGACTTGTCAGGGCTGTCGGGGATTGCGCCCGGGCGCTAACATTAAAGCGATGCGGGCTACTCTTAAGACCATGATGACGGACGAGGAATTTGAGAATACGACAGAGATTTATGGATTGAGGGATGACGTTGAAGAATCTCTACGAACTACAAATTAAATACAAATATACAAATAAAAATAAAAAACTCAGGAGTTATTCGTAATTTGTAGACACATGAAGAAATTTTTCGGGTATCTTTTAATCGTCGTTCTTTTCGCGGCGGCGGGCATAATTTTGACCCATCAGGATCAAGCGCGTCCTGTCTTCCAGCAAGCCGAGACAACCGTGGCGAGCAAACTCGGACTCTATCATCCCTGTGGTCAATCGCGCTCGTTTGCTATCGGAAATGTTGATCCGAAATTTGGCATATCCAAAGATCAACTCGCGCAATCGGCCGGACAGGCGGCGGATGTCTGGAATAAGGCGGCCGGAAGGACGGTGCTGGCTTATGACCCGAATTCCACTTTCAAAATCAATATGATTTATGACAGCCGCCAGCAGCAATCCGACGCGGCCGCCCAATTGGATCAGAACTACCAAAACCTCAAGGCGACCGATACTGATTTGACCGGGCGATATAATTCCTTGAGCACTGCCTACAAACAAAAGGTGGATAATTACAATAAAGATCTGTCGAATTATAAAAAAGATTTGGACAAATATAATTCCGAGGTGGATCGCTGGAACAGCTATGGCGGGGCGCCGGAGGAAGAATACAATAAGCTTAAAAAAGAAAAGAGCCAGCTGGATGACGAATACAAGAATCTTGATAAGGAACGGCAGGCGATAAATAAGTTGGCTAGCCAGACGAACGGAGTGGCGACCCAAGAGAATCAGGCGGTTAAAAGTTACAACAGCAGCGTCGAGACTTATACCAGTCAATACGGCGGAACTCAGGAATTTGAAAAAGGAGTGTTTGATGGCAAGGAGATAAACATTTATGAATACCGGGCTCCCGCTGATCTGGAGCTGACGCTGACGCACGAACTGGGACACTATCTTGGCATGGAGCACGTCCAAAATTCCAAATCGATCATGTATTATCTCCTGGGCGACCAGAATATGAACAATATCCAGCCGACAGCTGAAGATCTGGCAGAGTTGGACAAGGTCTGCGCTTTTAACTAAGTTTAAGAATTGGGAAATTTAGAGGTTTTAGGGTAAACTAAAATAAAAATTATGCTGATAAAAATCAATCACATTGCTAAAATGGAAGGTCATACCGGTTTTATGGCCAGTGTTCTCTCTGGCGATGTCGCGTCGGCCAAGCTCGAAGTGCAGGAAGGGATCCGGCTCATCGAAGGAGTGCTCATCGGCCGCAATTTCAAGGACATGCCGATCGTGGCCCAGCGGATCTGCGGCATCTGTCCGGTAGTGCACAATCTGACTGCCATAAAATCCATCGAAAACGCGCTGGGAATCCAGCCGAGCGAGGAGTCGGAGAAACTTCGGGAAGTGATGGAGTTGGGACAGATCATTCATTCCCACGCTCTCCATCTTTTTTTCCTCTCGCTGGCTGATTTTTTGGATATTGATAACGATATAAAACTTGTCCAGGAATATCCGGAGGAGACGAAAAAAGCTATTCGTCTTCGGGAATACGGCATGGAAATCGTTAAAGTAATCGGCGGCCGGGTGGTCCATCCGCTCACCAACGAGCCGGGCGGATTCAAAAAGGCGCCGGATGCGGAAGCGCTCAAGAAATTGGTGGCTGACTCGCCGAGAGTGTTGAATGATGCCTTGGCACTCGGGGAATTTTTTCGCGGGATAAAACTGCCTGATTTTTCGCGGGAAACGGAATACGTCAGTCTTTATCAAAACAATCATTATGCTATTTACGACGGCGACATCATTTCCAATCGCGGTCTTCATATTCCGGTTTCAGCTTTCGAGTCAAATTTTTTGGAACTGCAAAAACAGCATGAGGTGGTGAAGCGGGTGGAACACAATGGAAAGAGTTACCTCATCGGCGCGATTGCCCGCGTCAATCTCAATCGTGACAAATTGAAACCGCGGGCTTTTGAATATCTTTCCAAGTTGAATTGGAAATTTCCCAACTACAATCCTTTTGACAATATTCTGGCCCAGATGGTGGAGGTTATTCACGCGATCGAGGAATCGCAGCTGCTCATCAAACAGCTTCTACAATCCGATCTTAACCAGGTAATCACGAAAGAATATGAGATAAAAGCCGGCGCGGGATGCGCGGCGGTGGAAGCGCCGCGAGGAACGCTTTATTATCATGTTGATATTGATCTGAAAGGTTATATCAAGAATGTCAATATTATCACTCCGACCGCTCAGTCTCTGTCCAACCTGGAAGATGATGTGGTAGAATATATTCCGCACATCATGAATCTTTCCGATAAGGAGCGGGAAAGGAAGTTGCGCGCCTTTATCCGGGCTTATGATCCATGCATCAGTTGCGCGGTGCATTGAAAAGTCAGAACCATTAATCATCATTGATTTACACGTGATTTCACTGAAGGGGTCTTGAAAATTATTTTTTATAATAAGTAATAACAAAAAAATGACAGAGCAAAAACAAATTTATAAGTGTAATATCTGCGGGAATATGGTCGAAATGGTTCATACCGGAGCGGGAGAATTGGTCTGCTGCGGACAGAACATGGAGTGGAAGCAAGAAAAAAACGATGACGAAGGGATGGAAAAACATAAACCGGTTATCGAGCGGACCGATTCTGGCGTGATTGTGAAAGTCGGCAGCGTGCCGCATCCGATGGAGTCGGCTCACTATATCGAATGGATCGAAGTGATTACGGAGCACCGGGTGTATCGGAAAAAGATCGATATCAACCAGGATCCATGGGCGGAATTTTTTCTGGAGGCCGAGCATATTAAGGCACGGGCTTATTGTAATGTCCACGGACTGTGGAGTAGCGAAGAAGTTATTAATTTATAATCAATCCAGGTCGAAATATGCATGATTTTTTGTTAGCCAAAGAAATAATTAAACAGCTGGACCGGATTGTTTTTGAACAGAAACTTTCCGTTAAGGTCAAAAAAGTTTACATTGAACTTGGCCAGGTGGCGATGGCTCATGACGGCCACCCGGAGCACCTGGAAGATATCTCAGAGGAAAATCTCCAGTTCGGGCTGGAGAATATTGCCAAAGACACGCCCTACAGAGACACGCAATTCTTTATCCGCAAAACGGCCGGTGAGAGCTGGAAAATAACGGATATTGAGGTATAATAAACATATAATTTCCAATTTTCAATTTATAATTTCTAAACAATTTCCAATGCTTCAATGACTAAATTTCCAAACGTTTAATAACTTGAAAAATTATTGAATTGTTTGTCTCGCTATGCGAGATCTGGCGCAGCCAGAAAAATTGAAAATTGAAAATTGAAAAT
>JARLIA010000014.1 GCA_031291955.1 Minisyncoccota bacterium | reverse complement strand
CCAAGGTTAGATTTGCGTCTGAACTGGAAATGGAAATCATCAAGGAGATAGTTTTGCTGTGCAACGGTGATATTTCTAAGTTCAAAAAGTTGAGAAATTCAGCCTACACCTAGCTTAAAGTGATGTTTCGGACAGCTATGGTCAGGCACCTTTTTCTAAATACTTTGCGACCCATTCCGCCTTAACACCGGCGGCACGGGCCTCGGGCTTCACGTCGGCAAAAAGATGATCGAAGCCCTCCATGGAACCATCGGCGTCGAATCGGACGGCGCCAACCTTGGCTCGACCTTTTGGGTGGAAGTGCCGAAGGAGGCGGTGGGGGAATAAGAATAAAGTTTAACGATATGAAAAAACTGGAAAAAGGAGTAATTTATGTTGCCGTTGGGCAAGATAGTATCAACGAAGCAAATAGGTCAGTCAAATCACTAAAGAAAGTTATGCCGCAATTACAAGTCAGCGTTTTTACTGATATGCCGGAGATCGTTGATGGCGGTTTTGACGCAATAAGAAATATCAATCTAACGGACGATTTTAAGCTAGATAGAATGGAATGTTTTTTAGAATCTCCTTATTTAAAAACAGTATATATTGATGCTGATACTATAATTTGCGGAAAGTTTTACGAACTTTTTGATATTCTTGATTGTTTTGATTTTGCCATAGCTCATTCTCCCATATCGTATGATTTTCCACTGAAAAATGTTCCCAGCTCTTTCCAACAAATGAACTGTGGAATTATGGCTTATTCAGGTTCGAATAAGGTTAAAAAATTTATTGATACATGGAAGAAAACACATGTGGAATTAGAGAAAGATAATGTTATTCCTGGGGATGAAACGTCTTTCAGAGAAGCAGCATATGACTCCGATTTAAGGATTGCAATAATTCAATCGGGCTATAATTTCCGTGTAAATTCTCCGAATATTATTACTGATCGTAGCGATATAAAAATACTGCATGGGCATTCGCAAAATCTGGATACGATTTTGTCTAAAATTAAGGGTTTGTGCGGTTTTGGCTTTTATGTCCCCAAGTTTATTAATGGAGATCTATATGACTGTGATATAATAATTGAAACATAATTTTTTACTTATAATTGATGAGAGTGCTTTTTTTAAATTATGAATATCCGCCGCTTGGCGGAGGCGCCGGGAATGCTACAAAATATATCCTTAAGGAGTTTTCCGAATACGGCGATGTTAAATTGGATGTTATAACTTCTTCCTCTGATTTTTTTGGGATGGAAAACATTGGTGATAATATTACTATATATAAATTGCCAATTGGAAAAAAACCGGGCGGAATACATTCGCAATCCAGATTGGAAATAATAAAGTATTCTTTCAAGGCGTTTTTATTTGCCAAGCAACTCATTGGAAAAAATAAATACGATTTATCACATTCCTTTTTTACTGTGCCGTGCGGGTTTTTGTCTCTTGTTTTAAAGCTTCGTTATAAAATTCCTTATGTAATATCACTGAGAGGAGCTGATGTTCCGGGATATACGGATCGCTTTAAAATTCTCTACATATTTATTAAGCCGTTAGTAGGATTAATTTGGAAAAATTCTTTTGCTGTTGTTTCAAACAGCGATAAATTGCGCGATTTGGCGCTCGTGACCAATAAAAAGCAAAAGATAAGCGTAATTTTTAATGGAATCGATACGAGGGAATTTTATCCTGGTAATTTTAAAAGCGAAGAAAAAAAAGAAGATTTTTCAATTCTGTTTGTTTCTAGGCTTTGCCAACGAAAAGGGGCTATATTCTTGCTTGAAGCCATTGAAGAACTCGTAAAGTCTGGATATAAAATCAAATCTATCTTTGTCGGTGATGGCGAACAGAAAAAAGAATTGCAAAAATTTGCGCAAGAGCACGAAATTTCCGATGAAGCTTTATTCTGTGGTAAAATTAACCATGACGATTTGCCAAGAATCTACCAGTCAGCGGATGTTTTTGTTTTTCCATCACTTAATGAAGGTATGAGTAACGCGCTACTTGAAGCGCTTGCCTCGGGCTTGCCGGTAATCGTAACTGATGTGGGCGGAACGCAGGAGTTGATTAAAAATAAAATTAATGGTTTCATTGTTCCGCTGCGCAATGCAAAAGCAATTGCTACAGCTTTGAAGGAGTTGATTAATAATTCTGAAATGAGAAAACGAATGCGTTCAGAAAATCGCAAAAAAGCCGAAAATATGAGCTGGGAAAATGTTGCCAGGGAGTATTTGAATATATATAAAAGTGTTATCAAATAACAATTTTCTTTTTAAATTCATCCTTATTGCATTAGTAACCGACACCGGCATCGGTGTTCCCAAAGACGAAATGCCCTATCTTTTCCAAAAATTCTCGCGCGGGAAAGACGTCTCCCGCCTCAACACCGGCGGCACGGGCCTCGGGCTTCACGTCGGCAAAAAGATGATCGAAGCCCTCCATGGAACCATCGGCGTCGAATCGGACGGCGCCAACCTTGGCTCGACCTTTTGGGTGGAAGTGCCGAAGGAGGCGGTGGGGGAGGAAAATAGTTAATATAAAAAACCAATTCATTTTTTTCATACTGGTCTTGATTGGAGGTCCTTTTTGCTGTAAGCTGGAGAAATGAAGATAACGCTTTCCCAATACGCCGGATTTTGTGACGGAGTGAAGCGGGCTTATGAAATGGTCGCTGCTTTGGATATGGAGCATGTCAAAAGGCCAGTTTTTATTTTAGGTACGCTCGTTCATAATCCGAGCGTCAACGAAAAGATTGAAGCCAAAGGAATCGAAAAAATCGAAGGAGAAAAATTTTTCGCGGCGAGATCAAGCGAGATCGGGACCATCATTATCACTGCCCACGGCACCGGACCGGATGTTTACGCGCACGCCGAAAAAATCGGAGCGGAAGTTGTGGACGCGACGTGCCCCAAAGTGATCAAGGTTCAGCGTTTGGCTAAAATCTATCGGAAAAGAGGCTATCGAATTGTGATTGTCGGCGACCGCGGCCACAAGGAAGTGCGGGGAATCGATGATTGGGGCGGCGGCGGAGCGGTGATAATTTCCGACGAGAATGATTTAAAAAGTATGAAGTTTGATCCGGAGGAAAAAATCGCCGTGCTGGCCCAAACAACCCAGAACGAAGATTTTTTCCGGTCAGTCGGAGCCTATTTGAAAGAAAAATATTCCGCTGTTGAAATTTTGGCGACCACTTGTCACACCACACACGAGCGTCAGATCGAAATTCGGAAGTTGGCCGGAGAAAATGGCGCGGTGCTGGTCATCGGATCGGATACTAGCGCCAATTCCAAGCGTCTTTTTGAGATTGCCAGGGAAATCAACCCGCGGACATACTTTGTGGAAAGCGCCGATGATATAAAAAATATCGATCTGGCCGGAATGGAAAGCGTGGCAGTGACGGCCGGCGCCTCAACGCCAGAATGGATAATCGAAGAGGTTGTGAAATGTTTGGCGGGGGATATATAAGTTATTGCTTTTTGGCTATAAACAGCTATACTTAAAAATAGAAACGCTTAATTAAAATAAATCTATGACTAACATCATTATCGTTGAAGATGATCCGATGATTTCGGAAATTTACCAGAAGAAATTTTCTGATTCCGGCTTTCATGTCATGGCGGCTGAATCTGGCGAGCAGGCACTGGTGCTGGCCAAGAAAGAAAAAGTGGACGTGATGCTCTTGGACCTCATTATGCCAAAAATGAATGGTTTTGAAGTTATCCAAGCTATCCGCAGCGGCGGTTACGATGAGAACATCAAGATTATTGTTTTCAGTAATCTGAATCAGAGAGAAGATCATGAAAAAGCCATAAAATTGGGAGCGGATGGTTTTATCTTGAAAGCGGATTACACGCCAAGCGCTTTAGTCAAGGAAGTGGAGCGTTTAATGGATCAGTATCGAGAAGGGGAAAAGAACAGTTTAAGAATGAGCGGCGATGAGTCTGTTGTCGACAAAAATACAGCCGGTAAAAGGATTTTGATCGTTGAAGATGAGAATATTTTTATTGAGATGTTCGGCGATAAGTTGAAACAGGATGGCTATGAAGTGGAAGCGGCTAATAATGGCGCTTGGGGCTTGAAAGAAGCGTTGTCTAAAAAATTCGATATCTTTATCGTCGACATGATCATGCCGGCGCTCACAGGCGACGAAATCGTGGCGAGGCTGAAGATGGAAGACAGTACCAAGAATATTCCCATTATCGTTCTTTCGGCCTCGGTTGATTCCGAGGTGGAGAAAAAAGTTCTGGCTTTGGGTGCCGATGCTTTTTATGTCAAAACCCAGATCATTCCCAGTCAGTTGTCTAAAAAAGTGGCGGAACTCCTATCGCGAAAGCCGAGCGAATAGAAGCGATTATGAGACACAATGAAAAATTAGCTCCCGGCAAGATTCGAATGTTGGATCTCATTTCTTTTCTGGCCGGTTTAGGGCAGGCTTTTTTTCTTTATATCATGTCGAGCTATTTTCAGTTGGCCGCCGGCACCGGGAATGTCGGCTTTTTTTATCTGGTCGCGTATTCCGCGATGCTGATTATTTTTCTCAATCTCGCAAAGATCGTGCGGCGGATTGGCAAGTCGGATCTTTTTTTCCTGGCGGTTTTTTTGGAAGCGGCGGTCACTTTGGCGCTTCTGTTTGTTTCGCCTGGATTTTGGGGGATTGTCCTGGTAGTTGTCTACATAATTCTGGTAAGCCTGGTTTGGCTGGCTCTGGATCTTATTTTGGAATCTTATTCCAGTGACCGGTGGTCCGGCCGCATCCGGGGAAAATATTTGGTGCTTATGAATGCCGGCGTCTTTTTGGGTCCATGGGCTTCGGCCGTGGTTTTGGAAAAACAGGGATATTATGGAATTTTTCTGATTCTCTTAGTTTTTAATCTCGCCATCGGCGCTATTGGCATCTTCGCTCTTCGCGGCGTTAACCATCGTTTTAGAGGACAGATCTCGGTAGTTACGATTTTGAAAAAAGTCGAAAAAAGAAAGGATATCAGTCGGATTTTTTTTATTTCGTTTGTGCTGGAGTTTTTTTACGCCCTTATGATCATTTATGCTCCGCTCTATCTTTTGAAACTGGGATTCAACTGGGAGAGAATCGGTCTTATTTTTACCGTCATGCTCTTGCCGTTTTTTCTGCAATACCATATCGGGCTGCTGGCTGACAAGCGGTTGGGAGAAAAAGAAATGCTGGCCGGGGCGATTGCGCTGATGGGGTTTTCCACGCTCGCGATTTATTTCATAACTTCGCGGGAAATTGTGGTTTGGGCGGCTATTCTTTTTGCCACCCGGATCGGGGCGGCTGCCATTGAGGTGTTGCGCGATTCCTATTTTTACAAACGCATCGACGGACACGATGTGGATCTCATCAATGTTTTTCGAACATCTCGTCCTTTGGGGTATATTTTAGCCACGGCTGCGTCCACTCTTTTGCTTTTGGCGTATCCGTTGAAATCGATCTTTATCCTTATTGCCTTGGTGGTTTTTGCCGCTCTTTGGCCGGCTTTGCGTCTGGATGACAATAAAAGTGATCGGGTGTCTGTTTGAGTTGCTCATGTCGGGCGAATTTGGTACAATGAAGCAGATGAGCCAAACTTACTAAAATATAATGTACCGGATTAAATTGGATAAATTCGAAGGTCCGCTGGAGCTGTTGCTGGAACTGATTGAGAAGGATAAAATGGACGTGACCGAACTCTCTTTGGCGAAAGTGGCTGACGAATATTTGGAATATATAAAAAATAACGAAAGTATCAACCTGGCGCATTTGGCCGAGTTTTTGTCTGTTGCTTCCAAGCTGATCCTCATCAAATCCCGAGCACTCCTGCCGATGCTGAAGTTCACCGAGGAAGAAGAGGAAGAGATCAAGGATCTGGCCTATCAGCTGGAAGAGTACAAGAAGTTCAAGGTTGCGGCTGAGACTCTTGGAAATCTGACAGAGGCTGGACGCATCTGCTATTCCCGAGAGGGCTTTGGAGGCGTGAAAAGTATTTTTTATCCGCCGGAAAATTTCAACGTTTTCGATTTCAAAAAATATTTTCAGCTGGTCTTGGCGGAAATTCCGGTCATTGAGAAATTGCAGGAAGAAATAGTCAGTGAAGTGGTGACGCTGGAAGAGCGGATAAACGACCTGGAGCAGAAACTGCGCTCGCGTGTCAGCTCGTCCTTTGCCGAGTTGGTGGCTGGCGCGCGCGACAAGGTGGATGTCATCGTTTCGTTTCTGGCCATGCTCGAGATGGTGAAGCAAAGATTGGTGATGGTGGAACAAGGGGAAATGTTTGCCGAGATAAGACTGAGTATGAAAAATAGCGGATGATATTTAATTATTATTATGGATCAACAAAAAATAAAATCTATCATCGAGAGTGTCTTGTTTATCAGCGGCGAACCGGTGAAAATTTCCCGGATCGCTAAAATCGCCGGCGTAGAAAAACCTGAGGTGGAGAACGCTCTTATGGTGCTTACTGGTGAATATGCCCAAGGAAGGGGAATGATTATTGTCCGAAAAGAAGACGAGGCGCAGATGGCAACCACTCCGGAAAACGCCCAGATTATTTCCGAATTGGTGAAAAGTGAAATTCAGGAGGGCTTGAGTCGGGCATCTCTCGAAGTTTTGGCCATTGTGGCCTATCGCGGACCGATGTCGCGACTGGATGTTGAGGCCATTCGGGGAGTGAATTGCAGCTTTACTCTCCGCACTTTGCTGATGCGGGGGCTGGTGGAAAGGATAGATAATCCGAACGACAGTCGGTCGTATCTTTATAAGATTTCTTTCGATTTCTTGAAAAAGCTGGGTTTGGAGTCGGTCAATCAATTGCCGGATTTTGAAAGTCTGTCGAAAGATTCCAGGATTGATAGCGTAGTCGTGAAAAATCAAGAAGCAGGTAGTCAAAACTAATAATTTTTATCGCGTGTTTAATATAATTCTCACCATCCTCATTGCTCCCTTTATGCCGATTTTTATGTATGGCCATTTTGGCAGCGGTCCGAGCTTGAGCTGGGCGACTAGTGATCTGGAAATCACGCGAGTCTCGGCTAAAAGCGTTTTGGGTGAATCGACTGCTAAAGACGAAAACGGTCTTCCTGCCAGCGACAATCAGCTGGTTGATTCGAAATTGCTTTCCTCTGGTTGGCCGGCGAATGTCATGTATATGCCGGTCGAGACGGCTGATTTTCAGGATATTAATATTTGGTCGCACGAGTCGGTAGTGATTGATGTGGATTCCGGAACGATTCTACACTACCAGAATGGCCGGCAACACGCCCAAATTGCTTCACTTACCAAGGTGATGACGGCCACTTTGACTTTAGAGAATGTTAAAGATCTGGATTCGATAATAACTATCACGCCGGCCATGCTGAATGTTGAAGGCACCCGGGTCGGTTGTCCGACTAGCGTGCTCTGCACTTCTCAAGAACTGGTGCCGGGGGAAAAGATCAGTGTCAGGAGTCTTTTGACCGCCATGCTTCTCGACAGTGCTAATGACGCGGCTACGGCGCTGGGAACTTATGTTGGCGGCACGCCCAAAAATTTTGTGACGATGATGAATGCCAAGGCCAAAAGTCTTGGTCTTCAAGATACCCATTTTTGCACGCCGTCGGGACTGGAGATTGACGGCCACGAAGATGAATGTTATTCATCGGCTTATGATCTGGCTCGGATCGCCGTTTACTCTTTGAAATATCCGCTTCTTTGGAGCATGATGCGGACGCAAACTGCCACGGTCTATTCCGCGGATAATCGGATCGCCCATTCTTGCCAAAACACAGATGAGTTGCTGAGTGAGATGCCGGATGTTTTTGGTGGGAAGACCGGCTTTACGCCGCTGGCTGGAAAATCTCTGATGCTCGGAGCGACTGATCCGACTGGCAAACACCGTGTTGTCGCTGTAGTTCTGAATGATGAAAGTTTCTGGTCGGATATGGAAAAATTGGTCAATTGGACATTCGAAAATTATACTTGGAAAAAATAAAATGAATATATATCAACTTCAAAATATTTCCGAAGTCGTGAACGTGCTGAAAATTTTAGTTACGGGTTTTATGGCGTTCGTTCTGGCGTTCATCCTCACGCCGCTTTGGACGCATATACTTTATAAATACAAGATCGGCGTGAAGATAAAGGACAGCTCCGTTTTGGGTGATAAATTGCAATATGTCAACCGTTTACACAAGGACAAAAGCGGAACGCCGATCATGGGCGGCGTTTTAGTTTGGTTTTCCGTGGCACTTTTGGTTTTGGCCTCCCATTATATTTTTCCCTTTTGGGCGAAATTTACGGGCATGAATTTTATCGCCCGGCTGGATTTTTTCAACCACGCCCAAGTTTGGCTGCCGCTTTTTGCGCTGGTAACCGCCGGTCTCTTGGGACTTTTTGACGATTGGCGGAGCGTTCGTGGGAAAGGAGGAAATAAAGGCGGAGGAATGCGCTTCATTTATCGTTTCGGATGGCTGATTCTGATCGCGGCTCTCGGGGCCTGGTGGTTTTATTACAAGCTGGGCTGGGACGTGATCCATATTCCCGCCACCGGCGATTTTTCGATCGGCCTTTGGTATATTCCGCTTTTTATTTTCGTCATCCTTTACGGCGCTATTTCTTCCAATGAGACGGATGGACTGGACGGACTGAACGGCGGTATCCTTCTCATTGCCTTTACCTCATTCTCTGTTATTTCGTTCTTGCAGAACAAAATGGACCTGGCCGCTTTTTGCGCGGCGCTTTCCGGGGCGCTTTTGGCGTTTCTTTGGTTTAATATTTATCCGGCTCGTTTCTTTATGGGCGACACGGGAGCGGTTTCGATGGGGGCGACACTTGGAGTGATTGCGATGCTCACTAATTCTGTCATTCCGCTTTTTATAATTACTCTTCTTTATATCCTGGAGTCCGGTTCGGTTGTCATCCAGCTGATCAGTAAACGCTATTTCGGCAAGAAAGTTTTTCTGGCCGCGCCGCTTCATCACCACTTTGAAGCCAAGGGTTGGCCGGAGACGAAGGTGACCATGCGCGCCTGGATATTTACCTGGGTTATGGCTATGATGGGCGTGATCATTGAAATTTTGGGGATGGGGCGGATACACTAGGATAATTTTCAATTATTAAATTAAAACAAATATGGATATCAAAAAAATACAAGACGCGGAAATGGAGAATAAAAAAATTCTTTTACGAGTAGACTTTAACGTGGCAGTGGAGAATGGTCGGGTAAAAGAGAAATTCAAGATTGAGGCGGCCAAAGAAACGGTGAATTATCTCTTGAGCAAGAACTGTAAAATAGCATTACTTTCCCACTTTGGCCGGCCCGAAGGGAAAGTTGATCCGGATTTTTCCTTGGAGCAGCTCGTGCCGGACGTGGCGGAGTCGTTGGGCGTGAAAATCAATTTTATTTCTGATTGTTTGGGCGAGAAAGTAGCTGATGGATTGGAAAAGGCATCTGATAAAGAAGTCTTACTTTTGGAAAATGTGCGCTTCTATTCCGGTGACGAATCTAATAACGAAGAGTTTGCGGAGAAATTGGCGGCCGGTTTTGACGTTTTCATAAACGACGCTTTTAGCGTTTGTCATCGCGACCAAGCATCGGTGACCGGCATCACAAAATTTTTGCCGAGTTTTGCCGGGTTCCAGTTGCAAAAAGAAATCGAAGAAATGGAGAAATTGATGCGGGATTACGCCCGGCCGGCGGTGGCGATCATCGGCGGGGCTAAGATCGAGACGAAGCTGTCGGTTATCAAATTCTTCGATGAGAAATATGATCATGTTTTGGTTGGCGGGAAGATTGCCAATGAAGCCTTGGAAAAAAATATGACTTTCTCCGAAAAAGTTATTTTGCCGACTGACTTTGCCGAGGATCATTTTGACGTCGGGCCGGAAACGATAAATAAATTTTCAGATATAATAAAATCAGCCAAAACGATCGTTTGGAACGGGCCAACTGGAAAATTCGAAGAAGAAAAATTCGCTGTCAGCACCAATGCGGTTTTGGAGGCGGTCATCCAATCCGGCGCGTACACAGTGGTCGGCGGCGGCGAAACGCTGGAAGTGCTGGAGAAAAATGACGCGATGGATAAAATTTCCTTCGTTTCCACCGGTGGCGGGGCGATGCTTTCCTATCTGGGAGGAGAAAAAATGCCGGGGATCGAGGCGCTTCGCTCAAGTTAAAAGTTAAGGAATAAATTCTATGTCAAAAATCAAAAAGATCTATGCTCGTGAAATCTTGGACTCGCGGGGCAATCCGACGGTCGAGGTGGAAATTGAATTGGAATCAGGAATAAAAACCATGGCGGCGGTGCCTTCCGGGGCATCAACTGGGACGTATGAAGCTTTGGAACTCCGTGACGGCGATCCGCATCGTTATGAAGGGTTGGGCGTGCGAAGTGCCGTGGAAAACGTTAACACGAAAATCACCGAGGCTATTGTTGGAATGGAAGTTTCTGAGCAAAAAAAGATCGACGAGACGATGATTAGACTTGACGGGACGGAAAATAAATCAACTCTTGGCGCCAACGCCATTTTGGGCGTGTCGCTGGCGGCAGCCAGAGCGGCGTCCATTGAAAACGGGATGCCGCTTTACGCTTACCTTAAAAAGACTTTCAAGTTTCCCGGTAAAAAATTCACCCTTCCGATGCCGATGTTCAACATCATAAACGGCGGTAAGCATAGTGACTCGGGACTGTCTATTCAGGAATACAAACTGGTTCCGCGCGGCATCAAAACTTTCGCAGAACAACTGCGGGCCGGCAGCGAAATTTTTCATAACCTTTCTGGTATTTTGGCGTCCGCGGGTTATTCCACTTCAGTGGGTGACGAAGGCGGATTTGCGCCGAAGCTGGAGAGCAATGCCCAGGCGCTGGAGCTTATTAACGCGGCTATTGAAAAGGCGGGTTATAAAAACGGCAGCGAAGCGGCGGTGGGGTTGGACGCGGCGGCCAATTCTTTTTTCAGGAAAGATGAAGATCGCTATGTTTTTAAACCCGAAAACTCGACGCTGACCCGCGAGATGCTAGTGAATATTTATAACGAATGGATCGATAAATATAACGTCATCTCGGTGGAAGATGGATTGAATGAAGAAGACTGGGAAGGCTGGCGGGCTATGAACGAGAAAATCGGCGGTCGGGTGATGACCATTGGTGACGATCTCATTGTGACCAATGTCAAAAGATTGAAAACGGCCATTGCCGAAAAAGCTTGCAACGCCGTGCTCATCAAAGTCAATCAGATCGGCTCGCTCAGTGAAACGATTGATTGCATAAAACTCGCGCAGAAGAACAAAATGAAAATCGTGATTTCGCATCGGAGCGGCGAAACGACCGACGATTTCATTTCCGATTTGGCGGTCGGTGTCGGGGCGGAATATATGAAATCAGGATCATTAAGCCGCGGAGAAAGAATTTGCAAGTATAATCGATTGTTGAGGATAGAGGAAGAACTCGGATAATTTTCAATTTGAAATTTGAAATTTAAAATAAATTTTAAATTACTAAATGTTTTAATTTTAAATTTAATCATTCAGATTTGATTTAAAATTTTAAATTTAGCCTTTAAAATTTTCTTGGAATGGCTAAAATAAAAACACCAACTCTCCTAATTATCCTTGACGGTTACGGTATTGCACCCCCAAGCAAATATAATGCCGTGACTTTGTCGCGGCGGCCGGTTTTGGATCGGCTGTTTGAGATGCATCCGCACACTGAATTGGGAGCGACGGGAAAGGATGTGGGATTGGAAGACGACAAAATGAGCGGGTCGGAGGCGGGGCATATGAATATCGGCGCCGGCCGGATCGCCCGGCAGGATTCCTATTACATCACCGAGAGTATCGCCAATGGAAATTTTTTCATGAACCCGGCTCTTTTGGGCGCGATTAGCCACGCTAAAGCCAGTGGCGGAAATTTCCATCTTATGGGTCTCATGGGGGATTGTGACAGTCCGCATAGCGATCCGGACCATTTCCGGGCGATATTGAAACTTGCCAAACGTCATGACATAAAAGAAGTCTATTGCCATCTGTTTACTGACGGGCGCGATTCCTATCCGCGGAGCGCCCGGACGCACTTGGCGAATTTTAAAAAAATTATACAAGAAGAAGGCATTGGAAAGATTGCCACTCTCTCTGGCCGTTTCTATGGCATGGATCGGTCCAAAAACTGGGACCGATTGACCAAGGCTTATGACGCTGTGGTATTTGCCCGCGGCGCGACAGCACCCAGTCCCGAGGCGGCTATCGACCAGGCTTACACTCAGGGGCTTACGGACGAATATCTCTTTCCGACGGTCATCGTGGGGGATGGCCAACCGGTGGCCAAGCTCAAGGAAGATGACAGTATTGTGTTTTTTAATTTGCGATCCGACCGGGCCAGGCAAATCACCAAACTGTTTGTGGCTTCCAATAAGAACGGCGTTATTAATGATGATATGCCGGTTATTGATCATATTAAAAATCTGTATTTTACGGCTCTGACCGATTTCGGACCGGACTTGGATGTTCACACTGCTTGGCCGGAGCACACCTTGATGGGCACTTTGCCGATGGCTTTAGGAAATCTGAAACAGCTCTATATCGCCGAGACGGAAAAATTTGCCCACGTTACATATTTTTTGAACGGCGGTTATGCTGACCCGGTTAATGACGAAGACCGAGTTATGATTACCTCGCCGAAAATCGATTCCTATGCCAAAATTCCCCAGATGGCGGCGACCAAAATAACCGCCCATTTGGTCAAAAGTATTCAAAAGAATGCCTATGATTTTTACGCCGTCAACTTTGCTAACGCCGATATGGTCGGCCATACCGGCGATTTGGCGGCAACAGTCAAAGCCTGCGAAGTTTTGGATGCTCAAATCGAAGTCTTGGCCAAAGAAGTTTTTAAACGAAACGGCGATATAATAATCACAGCTGATCATGGCAACGCGGAAGTGATGTTTGACGAAACGGCCAATCAGTCGGACACATTCCACACTAAAAATCCGGTGCCGTTCCTGTTAGCGGGCGAGAAATTTAAAAATAAAAAATTATTCCCCGGCGGAGTCCTTGGAAATATCGCGCCGACTATTTTAGAAATCTTGGAGATTGAAAAGCCGGGGGCGATGGATAGAAATTCTTTGATTGTTTAATAAAAAAGTTAAAATTACAACCATGATTAAAGTTTTGTGCCTCGGTTCGACCGGCAAGGATATTTTTTTTCCGACCGCTGAAGGGAAAATCATTGATACGCCCGAAGATCTGGAGAGTCAAAAAAAGATTGCCTTTGAACTGGGAGCAAAAGTGAAAGTCGCCGAAAGACATGAGTCATTGGGCGGCTGCGCGGCCAACGCGGCGGTGGCGCTAACGCGCCTGGGTGTGGAAAGTTTCTGCGCTTCAAGTGTGGGGAGTGATATGATTGGCAACTGGGCCAAGGAGGAGTTGAAAAATGAGGGTGTCGGTGTCGATCTGATGAAAATTTCCGCGAGTGGGAAAAGCGACCTGTCGGCCATCGTTGTCGATGAAAATTCCGGCGAGCGGACGATTTTTACCAACAAAAATTCCGATGGCAGTTTGGATTTGGACGCGGAAAAAGTGCGGGAAGCGGATTGGTTTTTTGTCAGTGACATTTATGGCAAATGGGAAGATGAGTTGGAGACTATTTTCGAACTGGCGAAAAATGAAAATAAGAAAGTGGCCTTCAACCCGCGCGAAGCAGGTATCCGCGAAGATGCGCCGGAAATCATCGAGGCCATTGGTCTTTGCGAAATATTATTTGTTAACAAGGATGAAGCCATTGAGATTGTTTCCAATATGCACACTGACGCGAATCCGGAAAATGTGAACGATGAAAAATATCTTTTGGAAAAATTAAAAAGTTTAGAAGTAAAAATCGTAGCGCTGACAGACGGCATGTGCGGCGCCTGGACGACGGACGGTCAAAATACTTTCCACGCGCCGGCCTTAGTTACTAAAGCGCTGGATACTACTGGAGCCGGCGACGCTTTCGCCAGCGCGTTCTTGGCGGCCTACATTAAGGGCAAAGATATCCAAGAGTGTCTCCGCTGGGGCATCGTCGAATCCGCCAATGAAGTGCAATTCTACGGTGCGATCAACGGTTTGCTGAAGGAAACAGAAATTTTGGAGAAGGTTGGAGACGTAAAAACAGAAAGGTTATAAAATAGTTTTTAAATAATTTATTTTAACAAGCTCATTCCCAAAGCACTGCAGTATTATGGTATGCTGTAGTAAAAAATTTATAATTAATTTAAAAACAAAAATATTTATGAACCTCGAAAAACTTTTTAGTCCCCAATCCGTCGCTATCGTGGGGGCGTCGCCGGAGGAAGGGACGGTCGGGAGCGTTCTGGCCAAGAACGCGTTGGAGCTGGGCTATAAAGGCAAGGTGTTTTTGGTCAATCCCAAACACACGGAAATTTTTGGCCAAAAATGCTACCATAGTCTCGCGGAAATCAGCGAGCCGGTGGATCTGGCGGTGGTGGCCATTCCGGCCAAGTTTGTGAACGGCGAAGTGAAAGCTAACGCGGCTAAAGTCAAAAATTATGTCATCATTTCGGCCGGATTTGGCGAGATCGGGGAAGACGGCAAGGCGCGCCAGGCGGAACTGGCCGAAATGGCCAATGCTAACAGCCTTCACATCATTGGTCCCAATTGTCTTGGCATTATCATGCCGGGCGTGAAACTCAACGCCTCATTTGCTGGCGGGATGCCGGCCAAGGGCAATATTTCTTTCGTCTCGCAGTCGGGGGCTTTGGCGGTTGCGCTTTTGGATATCGCAAAAGAAAGGAATCTTGGGTTTACTCACGTCATTTCGATTGGCAATAAGATGCAACTGAGCGAGACGGAACTTTTGGAATATTTGGCCACCGACGAAAAAACCAAAGTTATCGGGATGTATTTGGAATCGGTGAAAGATGGACAAGCTTTTATAAAAGCCGCCCGGAAAGTTTCCAAACTGAAACCGGTCGTGATTTTGAAAGCCGGTAAGAACGAAAAAGCCCAAAAAGCCATCAGCTCGCACACCGGGGCGCTGGCCGGTTCAGACGAGATCACTTCGGCCGTTTTCAAGAAAACCGGTGTGCTTCGGGCCGGGAGTCTCGAAGAATTTTTCAGTCTTATCGATTTGATTCATAATTCTAAAACGGTGCCGGGCCCCCAAGCGGTGGTCATTACCGATGCCGGTGGAGTGGGAGTGCTCACTTCGGATGCTTTCAGCGGGAAATCGATGCAATTGGCCGATCTGGATCCAAAGGTCAAGGAAATGCTGCGCGAGTTTTTGCCGGAAGAATCTTCGGTCGAAAATCCAATTGATCTTTTGGGCGATTCCCACGAGGACCGCTACCAAAAAGCTTTGGAAACAGTGGCCGGAATCAAAGATGTCGGCGCGATCATTTGCGCTTTGACACCGCAAGATCAGACGCCGGTTGGAAAAATTGCCGATGTTATCATTGATTTCAAACACAAAACGGACAAAATCCTGGCCACGGTTTTTGTGGGCGGGGAAAGGGTGGAAGAAGCGATCAAAAAACTGAGTCAAAATGGAATTGCCAACTTCGGATTTCCGGAGCAGTTGATAAACGCTCTTGATGGCTACTACCGCTGGACTCTTCTCAGGGAAAAAAATAATAAATTACCCGAGCAAGTCATCAATCCCAAGCGGCGCGAATATGCGGCTAAAATTATTGCCGGCGCTAAGGCTGAGAATCGGAAAGCTCTGTATTTTTCCGAGGCTCGAGAGCTGATGGAAATATATGGCGTCAAAACTGTCGAGTGCACGGATATTTTGCCGGAGAAAAATAGCTTGCCGACCAAGATTAAATTTCCAGTCGTTCTGAAAGTGGACAGCGACCAAGTTCTCCACAAGACTGACAAAAAAGGTTTGGTTCTGAATATTCAGGATAAAAAAGAATTGGAAAAGGCGGTTGATGATATGCGCTTCAATTTTCCTGGCAGTCGCCTGGTTGTTCAGCCAATGCTGCCGGGCGGTTTGGAAATTATTGTCGGCGTGAAACTGGATTCTGTTTTTGGGCCGGTCGTGCTTTATGGTTTGGGCGGCATCTACACCGAATATCTCAAAATGGTGGATTATCTCGTTCCGCCGGAGAGTATCGGCGAGATCGAAGAATCGCTGTTGTCCGGCAAGTTGAAATTTTTGTTCCAGGATGCCCGCGGCCAGAAAAATTATAATCTCGAAGAATTGGCCGGCACACTGCTTGGCATCTGTCTTATGGCGGTCGAGCTTCCGGAAATCAAAGAGTTTGATATAAATCCGTTAATTGTATATAATGATGGCAAGTCGGGTGTAGCGGTGGATGTGAAAGTAATCATTTGAGCATATTAACATGTTAACATTTAGTCAATATGGAAAATAAAAAAATAAAAATCCTGTTAGTTGACGACGATGAAGCGATTCGGACCACTTACGCGGAAGTTTTTCGGCGGGAAGGATACGTTGTTACTGAAGCGATGGATGGTTTAGGCGGACTAGATAAGGCGACGCAGGATGTGCCGGATGTCATATTCACCGGGATCATTATGCCGCGGATGGATGGGTTTGCTTTGAAAGAAGCGCTGGCTAAAAACGTGGCTACGGCCAATGTTCCGGTTCTGATGTCATCCCACATGGGACGGGAAGAAGACCGGAAGCGGGCCATTGAGATGGGGGTTAAGGATTTTATCATCAGCGGGATGGTGTCGCCCAGAGAAGTGGTGGAACGGGTCAGGGTGATGCTCGGAAACAGCGCCAAGGGTTATCGGATAAAATTCAGTTTGACCGAACTTGACGCTCCGGAGTTGGATGAAGATTTGCAGTTGAGCAATTTCCAATGTCCGGAATGTAAGACGGAGATGAACCTGTTTTTAACAGTGTCTGACATTGAAAAGCACGAATTCAAAGCGAAATTCGTTTGCCCTAAATGCCAATAGCGATGCGAATCTGCAAATTGTGAATGGTGCGAATAAAACTTTAATATTATATTAGGGGTTTTGGACCCCTAATTTAATTTGGAAAATGAACTGGAAAATAAAAAACGAAAATAATAATCCTGAAAATATTTCAGTCGGCTCGCCTCGATTCGACGAGATGTCTTGTCGAGTCGAAGCGGGAAAATATCATCCGGTCATTTTGAAATTATTATTCAATCGCGGAATCGCGCGGGAAGAAGAAATTGAAAAACACTTCCGGTTTGATTATGAAAATGATCTGGCTGATCCGCTGGCAATTTCCGGCATGGAAAAAGCAGCGGCGAGGATAATCCGGGCCGGCGAGAAAAAAGAGAAGGTTGCTATTTTTGGCGACTACGACGCGGACGGTGTGACGGCCTCGGCAGTCCTTTTTGAGACGCTGGTTTCTCTCGGGTTGGGCGAGGCCATGTGCTACATCCCCGATCGCCAGACGGAAGGCTATGGTCTGAACGAAAAAGCCATTAAGTATCTTTATGCCCAAGGAGTGAAATTAATCGTTACGGTTGATTGCGGGATAACTAATATCGCGGAAGTTGGAAAAGCCAAAAATCTTGGAATGGATATCATTATTACCGATCACCATCACGCGCCGCAAGATTTACCGGCGGCCTATGCAATCATCAATCCCAATGTGTCGGACAGCGGATTTGAATTCAAGGAGCTGGCTGGCGTCGGAGTGGCTTTCAAACTGGCTACTGCGCTCTACAGAATGAAAGCGCCGGAAAAAATCGAACAATTGAAATGGCTTCTGGATTTGGTGGCGATTGGGACGATTGCTGATTGCGTGCCGCTTCTCGGCGAGAATCGACTTTTGGTCAAATACGGTCTAGTTGTTATGGCTAAAACCCGACGGGCAGGACTGGTTGAGCTGTTTCAGGTCGGGCGAATCAATATTTCGGAAAATAAGGTTCCCGACGCGCACAAGGTGGCTTTTCAAATCGCGCCCCGGATCAATGCGGCCGGCCGGATGGATCACGCCAATACGGCCTACAAATTGCTGATAGAAAAAAAACCGTCCGTAGCCCGGGATCTGGCCTTGGATCTCGAGAGAAATAATCAGGATCGGCAAAAAGTTACCGCCGAAATTTTTCGGGAAGTGGAGATTTTGGCCAACAATTCTTTCCGCGACAAGAAATTCATTTTTGCCGAAAACGCGCACTGGCCGGTAGGCGTTTTAGGATTGGTGGCCGGGAAAATCACGGAGGCTTTCCAAAAACCGACCGTTATTTTGCAGCGGCAGGAGAATGTGCTGGTCGGGTCGCTGCGCAGCGTTCCGGCAGTGAACATTATTGAGAACCTGGAACGGTGCCGCGAATTGCTGATAAAATTCGGCGGGCATTCCCAAGCGGCCGGTGTCAGCGTGACATTTGAAAAGGCTGAGAAATTTTACGAAAAAATGGACGCATTGGTGGCGGGACAACTGGTCGGGCATGAATCAGTGTCGGCCATCGAGATTGATGCTGAGATTGCGGCCGAAGACATCGGCTGGGAACTGGCCGGCGATTTGAAAAAAATGGAACCATTCGGCATCGGAAACACTCAGCCGGTTTTTCTAGTCAGGAATATGGTCGTTGTTGACGCCAAAATTGTCGGCAATGGACAAAAACATTGGAAAATCTCGCTCCGCGGCGGCGGCAATTCGCCCAAAGTTTTCGACGCCATCGGTTTTTCTTTGGTGGAAAAATTCCCAGATCTTAAGAAAGATGATAGACTGGAGGTAGTTTTTAATTTGGAAGAAGATGAGTGGAATGGGAATAAAAAGCTGCAGTTGAAGCTCATTGATCTGAAATTAGCCGATTGATGCTGGACAAATTTTAACTTCAAAGCAGGGAGAAATTGTTATATTGCTAATTGTTATGACTATGGCTGGCGATGGGCGGAAAGTAATCATATTTGATTTTGACGGAACGATTGCCGATTCGTTTTTAGTTTTGCTGGAAATTTTTAACGAAATGGCCGATATTTATAAGTATGAGAAAGTTGTTGGGAAAGACGTGCCGTTATTTCAAAACCTTTCATCGCGGCAAGTTATGCAGAGGTTTGGTGTTCCAAAATGGAAGCTGTTTTTTATCGTGAGAAAAGGAAAAAAACTATTTCGTGCCAAATTGCCCCAGGTTTCTCCGGTTGAGGGAATGAGAGAAACACTTGTTATGTTAAGGGAACGGAAATATGCCTTAGGAATCCTGACTTCCAACGCTGAAAAAAATGTTCGGGATTTTCTAGCGGCTCATGGCATAGACGTTTTTGACTTTGTTTATTCGGAAAATAATTTATTCGGGAAAGCCAGGGCGCTCAAAAAAATTATGCGGCGACACGGTTTTCTTCCAGACAAGACGGCCTATGTCGGGGATGAAACGCGCGATATCGAAGCGGCCAAGAAAAACGGATTGATGTCAGTGGCTGTTTCCTGGGGTTTCAATTCCAAGGAAGTTTTGGAAAAATTTACGCCGGATTATCTGGCGGAACAGCCTCAGGAGCTGTTGAAAATATTCTAAATTTATGACGGAAAAAATCATCATGTTCAGTGACGGCGGTTCGCGGGGCAATCCGGGGCCGGCTGGAATCGGAGTGTATATCGAAACGTTAGACAAGAAATACGGCGAATATATCGGCGAGGCGACTAATAATGTGGCCGAGTACGCGGCTCTGATTTTCGGACTAAAAAAGCTGAAACAACTTTTGGGGAAAGATAAAACGAAGCAATATGAAGTCGAGTGTTATCTTGACTCTGAATTGGTGGTAAAGCAGATCAATCACGAGTACAAACTCAAGGAGGAATACATCCAGAAAAATTTCATCGAAATCTGGAATTTGATGTTGGACTTTAAAAATGTTAGAATGATACATATACTGCGAGAAAAGAATAAAGTTGCTGACGCCATGGTGAATGAGGCGCTGGACGCGAGGGAGAAGCAGGGAAATTTACTTTAAAATTATGTTTCGAAAAAAGAAAACCTACGTTATCATAAGCATAATCCTGCTTATCGTCGGTGGGGTTTATTACGCCAAGTCGAAAAAGCCGGCGACGCTTTATACGACCGAACAGGCGACGCGCGGAAATTTGACGCGCACGGTTAGCGTTACTGGGACAATCATTCCGCCGGTCCAGTCCGACGTGGCTTTCAAGATGAGCGGACGGGTTGTTTCGCTTCGGGCGGATGTTGGCGACCATGTGATCAAAGGACAGACGCTGGCGACCATCGACACCGGGATATTGTCGAGTCAATTGGTTCAGGCCGAGCAGGAACTGGCCGCCCAGAAAAAAACGCTCGCTTCTATGCAAAGAAAAGGCGCGAGTTATAGCTATTTCGACAAGCAGTCGCAAGAAGCCGTGATCAAGCAAGGTCAAGCGTCCGTTTCTCAGATTCAGACCCAGCTCGGATACGCTACGCTCTATGCTCCCATTTCCGGCATGATCATCAAAAAGAATGTTGAGGTGGGCGAGATGGCAATGGCTGATGCAATGACGAGTGACACTTCCATTTTTACGATCGCCTCGGACGGACAATTGGAAACTCAAGTGGAAGTGCCCGAGTCGGATATTATCAATGTGGCGCTTGGGCAAAAAGCCCAAGTCACATTGGATGCTTTTCCGGCCACTGATATCTTGGACGGCGTGGTGGATGAGGTCGACCCAGCCTCGACGGTTGTCCAAGATGTGGTTTATTATGACGTGAAATTGAAATTTCCCAAACCCGATCCGCGCCTCAAAGTCGGTATGAGCACCAATGTTGACATTAATACGGCCGAGAAAGATAATGTGGTGATGGTGCCCCAACGCGCTATCAAAACGGACAACAATAGCCATCAGCAATACGTTGAAGTTCTTTCCGCCGACGGAAAAAGCACCCGCCGTGTCAATATTCAAACCGGTCTGACTGGTGACGACGCAATGGTGGAAGTGACCTCGGGCACGACCGGCGGGGAGAATGTGGTGGTATTGTCGAAGGCGTCATAACATAATAAAGTAGCCGATTTCTTGTTTTATAATAGTTCCTTTTTGATCTTTTTTCAAAACCTTTCTGAATTTTTATTTTTGCGAAGGAGGGTGAAAAATGGAACGGAGCAAAGAGACGAAAGAAGGATGGCATAGGATGAATTCCAGTTCGGAAGAATTTGGGATTTACTGGAAAGCTGACGGCACTGTTTGTGTCGAGATGAGACCTGGTGAGTATCATTATGATATGTCATCCAGCGCCGGAATGGCCCAAGGGGTTGGCGAAGAACTTATTTATAAACTGAAAAAGCGGAGGGAATCATAAATGGTCGCTGCCGGCGGAATGACGCCGGCCTTTTTTTATTTTTCCTGTTATGGTATATTGGATTTGCCATGAATAAGGAATATTTAGCCATAATTTGGGGTTTGTCAGCTTCCCCTTGGGGGAATAATTTTTCAATGATCAATAAATTTTCATTTAATCAATTTTCAATTTAAAAAATAATATGTTGGACATCAAATACATTCGCGAGAACGCGGAAGGGATCAAGGAAGCGATCAAGAACAAGAACATTGATTTGGATCTGGACAATCTTTTGGAAGTGGATGAAAAAAGAGTCAAAGCGTTGAAAGAGATTGAGGAATTGAAAGCGGAAAAAAACAAGCTCAATGAGCATATGAAATCCGTGAGAGACGACGCCGAAAGGAAAGAACTGATCACGCAGGGGACGAAAGTGAAAGAAAAATTGGCCGCGGCCGAGCCGGCGTATGAAGAGATAAAAAAAGAATACGACGGACTGATGGTGAGCGTGCCGGTCATTCCCTCAGACGACACGCCGGTCGGCAAAGACGACAGCGAGAATGTGGAAGTTTACAAGCGGGGCGAAATTCGCAAGTTCGACTTCACGCCCAAAACGCACATCGAACTGGCGGAAAACTTGGATATCATTGATTTTGAAAAAGGCTCGAAAGTTTCCGGGTATCGCGGCTATTATCTCAAAAACGAAGGCACGCTTTTGGTGATGGCGATGATGATGTATGCTATCAATAAAATGGTGGAAAAAGGCTACACGCCGATCATTCCGCCGACGCTCATCAAGGGGTTCGCGCTTTTCGGCAGCGGCTATTTCAAAGGGACAGACTATGACAGCGCCACGGACAATATTTATCAGATCGCGACGCGTGACAAAGAGATGGACGGCGCGGAATCGAAAGAGAAAAAATTTCTGGTCGGCACGGCCGAGCCGTCGCTCTTGGCGTATTTTTCCGATGAAGTTTTGGACGAAGCAAAATTGCCGATCAAGGTTTGCGGTTTTTCTCCGTGCTATCGCAGTGAAATTGGTGATTACGGCAAAGACAACAAGGGACTCTATCGCGTCCATGAATTTATGAAAGTGGAACAGGTGGTCGTATCAGAAGCTTCCATAGAAGCTTCTACGGCACTGCAGGAAGAAATGATCGGTATCTCGGAAGAAATGCACCAAGAATTGGGCTTACCCTATCGAAAACTCCAGATTTGCACCGGCGATATGCCGGCCGGTAAATACCGGGCGTTTGATCTGGAAGCCTGGATGCCCGGCCTCAACCGCTGGGGCGAAACCGGCTCGGCTTCCAACTTTTTGGATTGGCAAGCGCGGCGACTGAACGTGAAATATAAAACTGCCGATGGCGAAAAGAAATTCGCCTATCTCTTGAACAACACTGCTCTCCCGACCGTGCGGCCGCTGATTGCAATCCTCGAAAACTACCAACAAGCCGACGGTTCGGTCGTTATTCCGGAAGTGTTACGAAAATGGATGCCGGGCGGGATGGATAAAATAGCTAAAAGAAATTAAATTGAATTCATGGTTAATAATTTTGAATTTAACCCAGCGGATAATATTGGGGAAAAAGAAGAAAAGGAGCCTGAAGTTTATACAGAAGCCAAGTTAAAATTGGAAGAAATATTCAATGATAACGAGAATGGATTGGATAGAATAAATTATATAAAGGCTCATATTCAACCACTCGCAAAATTACTGGAAAATGGTGAAGCTATGCTTCGAGAATTGGCTGATTGTGTAAATATTTCTGACAAAGATCAATTTGTAAATTCGGTTTTTCTTGTATTGAAGCCGCTACTTGATTATAGAATTGAAAATCCTGAGGCTTTTGGAGTTAGGCAACCGCGGGACGAAGAATTTATTGCGATAAACGAATTGCTTTCTTATGGTTTAGGAGATAGCCATATACATATTCATATGGTTCCTGACAAAAAAGTGGAAAATTTTATAAGTGCATTAAAAGATGGAATGAGAAAATTAACGGAAATTGTAAGAAATAATGAAAATATTAAAGAAGTTACGGCCACATCATGGATTGTGGCGGAGCATCCGAAATTGATGGAACGATTTGGTTTTGTGATTGACGGAGAAGTTGATGATAATTTTAGACGAGAGCACTTTGCTGGTGACTTTGATGATGAAACCAGACCAATATGGAAGGCGCATATTTCCAGGGAAGCCTTACTGGAAAAATATATAAAAAATAAGAGTTGATGGAAAAACAAAAGCTAAAATTTCCCGACGGGTTTTTGTGGGGCGCGGCGACTTCCGCCCATCAGGTTGAGGGTGGGAACAAAAATGATTGGAGCGAATGGGAGAAAGCCAATGCTAAACGGTTGGCCGAAGAAGCGCCGAAAAAACACGCCGATTGGCAGGTGAAAAAATTTCCGGAAATGCTGACGCCGGAAAACTATATTTCCGGCGCCGCTTGCGATTACTATAATCGTTTTGAAGAAGACTTTGATATCGCTAAGTCACTTAGCCACAACGCCCATCGGTTTTCCATTGAATGGTCGCGCATTGAACCGGAGGAGGGAAAATTCGACGAGCAGGAAATTGAACATTATCGGAAAGTGATCAAAGCCGTTCTGGCGCGTGGGATGGAGCCGTTCGTGACCATCTGGCACTGGACAAATCCTTTGTGGCTGGCGGAAAAAGGGGGACCGGAGAATCGCAAATTCGCTTTTTATTTTGCCCGATACGCGAAATTCGTCGTGGAAAAACTCGGAGAGGACGTGAAATTTTGGATCACTCTCAATGAGCCGACTTCGGTCATCGCCGCTGCTTATTCGACAGGATATTGGCCGCCGCAGAAAAAGAATCCGATTGTCGCCTTGAAGGTGTATAAAATTTTGGCAAAAGCGCACAACCAAGCTTACCGGGAAATGAAAAAAATAAATTCGGATTGGAAAGTGGGTTTTTCAAATATATTGCAGTATATCGAGCCGAATGACGAGCATAATTTATTAGATAAATTATCAGTCAAGGTTACAAACTATTTTTCCAATCAAAAATTTCTGAATCTTGTCGGAAGCAATCAGGATTTTTTGGCTGTTCAATATTATTTCCATAAGAAAATAAAATTTCCGTTCAAGCAGACAAATGAAAATAAAACCCGGACCGATATGGGCTGGGAAATTTATCCGGAAGGGATTTATCATCTCATAAAAAATTTGCAAAAATATAATCTGCCGATCTATATCACGGAAAACGGCCTGGCTGACGTCGATGATACTAAACGCGATAAGTTCATCAAGGATCATTTGAAGTGGACGCACAAAGCCATTTCCGAAGGTGTTGACGTGCGCGGATATTTCCATTGGTCGCTGCTGGACAATTTTGAATGGGACAAAGGTTTTTGGCCGCGTTTCGGACTGGTGGAAATCGATTATAAAACCCTCGAACGCAAAATCCGCCCGAGCGCGCGGGAATACGCCAAAATATGCCAAGAAAATATGTTAAAGATCGAAGCTGAAAATCTCGATTTGACCTGATGTCAGTGGATGGTATAATGGATTTATGAGAATCACCAAATGCGATATTTGCAAAAAAGTTCTGGGTAAAACCGAAGACAAAGTCAATGTTTCGGTCGGGTTTTATTCGAGTTTTGATATTTGCCACAACTGTGCCAAACCGATATTGAAATTTCTTAAAGATAAGAAATTAATTGAAGAAAACAAGAAAGAAAGTAGTAAATGATTATGGAAACCCGGTTAACCAAGCTGGAAAGCGCGGTTTTGGTCAAGGCTAGGCCGGGCTATTGACAGTTTTTGCAGGTCTGCTAATATAGACAGTACGAGTTGCGTATAATTATTTAAGTCAAAAAACGGCGTTAAATAATAACTCAAACAACCCTTAAAAACACTGTGGAACAAAGATGCATCTTTGTGTGTAATTACTGTTGCTCACAAAGATGTGTTTTTTGTTCGTCAGAACGAAAGACTCGGAAAGAACTTTGACAAGTGAATAGTTTCTCTAAATCTCTACCTTTTGATTTAGAGAGACGAAATAATCACAATTTTTTGCGATTAGTCCTCGTCTCGATTTATTTCGAGACAAATTAGAGTCTATTCAAAATCAAGGAATTTATATTCTTTATAACTTTTTTGAGAGTTTGATCCTGGCTCAGGATGAACGCTGGCGGCGTGGATAAGGCATGCAAGTCGAGTGGGTTTAGGCCCACGGCAAACGGGTTAGTAATGCATAGGAACGTACCCTGAAGTCGTGAATAACTTGGAGAAATCCAAGATAATACACGATAATCTCTACGGAGTAAAGATTTATCGCTTCAGGAGCGGCCTGTGTCCTATCAGCTTGTTGGTAGTGTAAAGGACTACCAAGGCTATGACGGGTAGGGGGCGTGAGAGCGTGACCCCCAACATTGGGACTGAGACACTGCCCAAACACCTACGGGTGGCTGCAGTCGAGAATATTCCACAATGGGCGAAAGCCTGATGGAGCGACGCCGCGTGAAGGATGAAGGCCCTTGGGTCGTAAACTTCTTTTCTATGGGAAAAATGTAATGATGGTACCATAGGAATAAGAGGTTGCTAACTCTGTGCCAGCAGCAGCGGTAATACAGAGACCTCAAGCGTTATCCGGATTTATTGGGCGTAAAGCGCGTGTAGGCGGCTTTGTTAGTCAGACGTCAAATCTCCGAGCTTAACTCGGAAACTGCGTTTGAAACGGCAAAGCTAGAGGGAGCAAGAGACCAGTAGAACGTATGGTGTAGCAGTGAAATGCGTTGATATCATACGGAATACCAAAGGCGAAGGCATCTGGTTGGGGCTCGCCTGACGCTGAGACGCGAAAGTGTGGGTAGCGAATGGGATTAGATACCCCAGTAGTCCACACCCTAAACGATGCAGACTAGGTATCGGGAGAATCGACCCTCTCGGTGTCGTAGCTAACGCGTTAAGTCTGCCGCCTGGGAAGTACGAGCGCAAGCTTAAAACTCAAAGGAATAGACGGGGATCCGCACAAGTGGTGGAGCATGTGGTTTAATTCGACGACAAGCGAGGAACCTCACCAGGGCTTGAAACTATGCTGCATTGTACAGAAATGTACAAGCCTTCGAGGGTGCATAGCAGGCGTTGCACGGTCGTCGTCAGCTCGTGCCGTAAGGTGTTCTGTTAAGTCAGGAAACGAGCGCAACCCCTATCGTGTGTTACAGTGTCACACGAGACTGCCCAGAACAAAACGCACTTCGTGCTCAATTCTCAATTTTCAATTCTCAATTTTCAAACAATTTTCAATGAATTAATTTTCAATTTAGAAATTTAATCATTGAGAAATTAGACATTGTTTAGAAATTAGAAATTGAAAATTAGAAATTGAGCGCTTAGCAAAGCGCGTTTCGTTCTGGGAGGAAGGCGGGGATGACGTCAGATCAGCGTGGCCCTTTGACGCCCTGGGCTACACACGTGCTACAATGGCCGGTACAAAGGGTTGCCAAGTCGCAAGACGGAGCTAATCCCAAAAAACCGGTCTCAGTTCGGATTGAGGTCTGCAACTCGACCTCATGAAGCTGGAATCACTAGTAATCGCGCATCAGCCATGGCGCGGTGAATACGTTCTCGGATCTTGTACTCACAATAAAAGCGCCGGGCAGTTTAAATTTCCAAGAAGTTAGAATCTTCTCCTCTGAAACCCAATCAGAGCGTAGCCGAAAGATAGTCGTGTTTCGCGAGAAACACGGCGAAGGATCTGGAGGCAAATGGCAGTCCGATACGAAAAAGGCGGCATTGACCCATGGACAGGTGGTGAGCGTGGGGAAAATGCAAGCAAAAACGCCAATCGGAATGCCAGGAACGGAAACTTAAATGACCCCGGGAGATCTTACGTTGTTATGATTATGTGTTATAATATGATCATATAATGAAACTTACGCAGCGTAAGAAGTCAGCTGAATCGTAGTACTCGCCTCATCGGCGAGGAAGGATTCACTCAATGCATATGGAATTGAATCCAGATTATATCGTTGGCTTAGTCGATGGAGAGGGAAGCTTTACGGCTTACGTGAAAGATCCTGATTCAAAGAAAAAAGTTCAGCGGCGAACAAAGGTTGAGCCAAGATTTTTCTTGAAGCTCATAGAGAAAGATAAAGAAATCCTCTATGAACTCAAGAAATTCTTCGGTTGCGGCAACGTTTATTTTCAAAAAGATAAACGGGCCAATCATCAAGATTGTTATCGCTTTGAAGTAGCTAATCGAAACGATCTGGAAAAAATTATCATTCCATTTTTCAAAAGTAATTCTTTGAGATTACGCTCAAAGAACGGTGACTTTGAAATTTTTTGCCGGATTCTTGAAATGGTCATGAAAAAAGATCATTTGAAAGAATCAGGTTTAAGGAAAATCTACATCCTTAAGCAAAAAATGCATTAGAGCTCGTCGTGTGCGGGAAATCCGCAGGCACGATGGGAACATCAATTTGTAGTTTCACGAAGATAATCGCCCGTCACACCAAGAGAGTCGGTAACACCGGAAGGCCCTGTCTCAAAGCAGGGACCAGGGTGGGATCGATGATAAGGGTGAAGTCGTAACAAGGCATCCGTAGCGGAAGCTGTGGATGGATCACCTCCTTTCTAGGGAGATTTTGGTAACATTCGAGAGCACTACTCGTTAAGACATACTAATGCAAGTTAGATGTTGAGGAGTGTGAATGTTATCTCGCTGGTCGATGCTACTTCGGTAGCAAACAGCTAGGCTTAGCCGAGCCAAAAAATCGGTAGGTGTGTTTGTACACACACTGGTAGACTCTTGGACTAATCGCAAAAGACTGTGATACTTATAAAATGAAAACACCTTGAATGGTGTTTTTTGCGTTTTTGGGATACTCGGCTTTCAGAAAGCAGCAATTTGTGGTATATTTGAAATGGGTAAAAATAAAATAAAAAAATGAATAAATTTAGAAGAATTTTAATCGCATATACTCTTGCCTTATTATTTTTAGTGGTTATTGAAGTAATAGGGGTTAATGCCATATCAATTTCTAAAGGTCGGAATGATATTGGAACATCTTTGTATTGGATAGTGCTTTTCTCAGTTGTGATTATTTTGAATCTGATTTTCTTGGGTTTATTTACATTTTTAGGTTTTTTAGGGTTCAAGAATAACAGAATATTTCTCAAATCTCTTTCTGAGGGTACGTTGATATGGCTTTGGATTACTTTTATTCCAGCAATCAGTTTGGGTATGCTATTTCATCAAGATTTAGGTGTGCGTTATTTATTCTGGCTAATTCAGCTTGTTTTGGGAGGTTATCTGATATACCACTACAAGCTTCCTAAAGGTCTAATTATACTTGCTATTATACTACCTGGAATATCAAATTTATACTTTTTAGTATATGGAATGCATAATCAGGAAAGTCCGAGTATTGAAACGATACACTATAGAAATGAGACTTAGAAATTTTCGGACTAATCGCAAAAGACTGTGATACTTTATAACAGGGCACCCTTTCGGGTGCTTTTGTGTGCTCTAAAATCAATATCTCCCTGGAAACGTTTCGTTTCAAGGGTGAGTTTTTCTGCATTTTTTGGTTGTCGTTACTCCACTGTTGTTTAGCGGTAGTTTGTGATATATTTGGGGCACAAATAATCAAGAACTTATTATGGCTATAATTAACAAAAAAATTACAATATTTATAATTCTGATAATGGTATCGGTTACTATTTTCGGAATTTATCAGTTGTATACTTTGAAAAAAGCCCACAGCACATTTGAAAATTATTATGCTTTCAGAGGCTGTGTCCAACTTCTTGAAAAAACTGAAAATTACGGCACCTGCAAGACCGCAACAGGAGAAACTATCAAAATCGTGAAGTATCAAAACAAATGGTATCTGGATGGAGATTTGCCCTGGGCTTGTTTGGGCCATTTTTGTTTTGGATTATAAAAAATAAACTATGCTGAAAATACTTCGCCTTTTAGCACTCTTGGGAAACGTCATTTTTATTCTTTGGATTACATATAACGGAATTGATGAGGGATTCAGAGGCAATCTTGTTCAGAAGGCTTCCTATATTAGTCTGATGGCTCTTCTTGCCATCAATTTCTTTCTTTTACAGCGAAAATAAGTCAAAATTAATCTTAGATATAAAGCAAAAAATACAGATACCCGATTGATGGGTATTTTTGTTTGCATTCTCGGGGTAGCGATCAAAATAATCCAAATACTTCCGCTTTCCCGGAACAAAATGGATAAATGCGCCTATTTCAGCCATTTTTACATATAAAACAACATTTATGTTGACTTTGCATATCATAAATGATACAATTAGAGCATATAAATGGTATAAAAAATATGGCAATCAATAATAAACTGAACAAAAGGCAAGACGCTATTTTGGTCTTTATCGAAACCAATAAAACTGCCTCAATTGGGCAGATATTTGAGCATATCCAAAAGAGCATCGGAGAAGTTACCAGAATCACCATTTCCAGAGATTTGGAGAAGATGCTGGAGCTTAACCTGATTGAGCGGCGCGCGGGATAAACAATCCGATAACGCTGGACTACATCAACGGACTCATCCCGTCGGAAAATCGGGCGACAGTCCTTTCGGTGAAAAACTTGGCGGTTAGAATCATTTTTTCTATTGTTGGGCCGCTGGTCGGGTGGACAGCCGATGTCTGTTCTTTACGCTTCGCGCTTCTTTTTTCTGGCGCGATATTCCTAATGCTTGGAATTGTCTCGCTGGTTTTTCTGAAAAAGCACAACGCGCTTTGACGCGAAAAAAGGGGTTTGTCAAAATTGACAGACTCCTTTTAAAGTGGACGCATGGATAAGTGATGTTTAAATTTCCTCAATAATAGAAATGGCGGTTTTTTTGTTTTTAAAACAGCGAATAACTTTCATTGACTTCCTTGTCCCAAGAGCCAAGGTGGGCGTGCCTCGTCATAAATGATATAATAAATTTTATGAAATTCCACGCAAGCGCATATTTAAAAGAAAACAAAAGGACGCTGATGATCCTGGCCGTGATTTTTCTGGCGGGCATTTTTCTCCGCACCTATAATTTCCGCGATTGGATGCGTTTTTCCGAGGATCAGCCGCGAGATGCTACCATTATCAGCGACGCGCTGGAGGGCAAGGCCCCGCTGTCGCTTTTGGGGCCGGCGGCCAATGAAACGAATTTCCATCTCGGTCCGGCTTATTACTATCTTTCATTTGCCAGTGTCAAGATTTTTGGAAATTATCCCGACAGAATGGCCTATCCCAGTCTTCTGGCGGGCATTTTGGCCATTCCCTTCACTTTCTTTTTTCTGCGCGAAAACTTCTCTGAAAAAATTTCTTTGGCGCTCACCGGAGTCATGAGCGTTTCCTATTTCATGATCAACGCTTCCCGTTTTTCTTCCAACCCCAACCTGGTGCCGCTTTTTGTCATTCTATTCCTGTGGGGACTGCTCAAAATTTTGAACGACCCAAAAAAATTCCATCCCGGCTGGAGCGCTCTTCTGGGTTTTTCTCTTGGCCTGGGCGTTCAGATGCACACTATTTCCTTGGTGGTCATGCCCATTGTCGGTCTTTCGGTGTTGGCCTATTTTTGGCGAGTCGGCGGCCGGGGAATTTGGAAAAGCCTGGCTATTGTCATGGTTTTGGCTGCTCTCCTTAATACAGCGCAGATCGTGTCGGAACTTCACACCAATTTTCAAAACACCCGCTATTTTTTTCAAGGACTCCATGATCACAGCAACGCGAAGAATAATTATGGAGAAAGTTTGGCGCTTATCTCCGCCTGCCAGATCGAAGCCGATGGTTATTTCCTAACTTCCATCGGCGGCGATTATCAATGCGGCGATGTTTTGAGAGCTGCCGAGTACGGTTGGAACACTGACAAGTCTTATTTTCTAATCCTGATTGCCTACGCGCTATTAACGCTTTCCGGTTATTATTTTTTGATCCGCAATCTTGTCGGGGGAATGGAAGTTCGAAGGAAAAATTTTTTGGCGCTGGTCATGCTTTTCAATCTGGCGACCATCATAATTCTCATGAGTGTCTCCGGTATGATCCACGTGTCATACTATTCCGTCATGTTTTTTGTGCCTTTGGTGTTTTTGGGCCTGCTCATGGAAGCGGTCGAGAAAAGATTTGACCGAAGGGGAATGTTGGCGGCCGGGGCGGTGATCGGTGCGATTGCGATTTGTTCTTTGACGGTCGACGGGGTAACGGCGGTCAGCTATGTCCGAGGTTTTCAGAATAATTATTCGAACAGCACGCTCTCCCAGGATGAGGCGATGAGTAACTATATTTTGGAAACCGTACCGAAAAACACTGCCCGGGGTTATTTCGCCGGGCAAAGCAATCTGCTCGTGCGCTATTTTGATCCCGCGGCCTATCTCGTCCGTCGGAAAGGGCTGGATATGTCCATGGTGGAAAATGCCGACAGCTCCCGGCTCACGCCAGGCACGCCGCTTTATTACGTGGCCGACAGCGGCTCTCATTCGATTCCCGGCGCTATCGGCAACCGCCGGATTTTGTCCGATCGGAAATTTTTCAATCAAACGATCTACATCTTGAAAAACTGACTTCCGTATGCGTGGACTCCGGGAGATAGCCGCAAAAAATTGGGAGAAAAAATTAAGGCAGTGATAAAACACTGTTTTTTTATTTCCCAAAACCCGGTATAATAAAAGAATGCGTCTGAACAAATAGCTGGAATAAACGAAAAAACCAATATGGATAAAATAAAAGAAATTATCGAGAAGATCGACCAACTGAACGAAAAGCTGAAAAAGGAACATCAGCGCCTGGCTGAAAAATATGGTTTTTCGGTGCGAGAGAAGGGGATTGTTTTTTTGGAAAAAATCAAGGCGCGAAACCAGAAATTCCGCGTGCCGGCTTGGAAATATGTTTGCTCAAAAAATATCCGCCATCTCATTTCCCTGCCATTTATCTATGTCATGATTTTCCCGATTTTCATTTTGGATATTTTTATCACGCTCTATCACGCGGTGGCTTTTCCGCTCTATGGCATCCCGAAAGTGAAACGGAGCGACTACGTCGTTTATGACCGGCGTTTTTTGGATTATCTCAACATAGTCCAAAAAGTGAATTGTCTCTATTGCAGTTACGCCAACGGCTTTTTCGCCTATGCCATGGAAATCGCCGCTCGGACGGAAAGATATTGGTGTCCCATCAAAGCCGCCAACAAACCGAAAGTCTATCATGATTGGTACAAGGATTTCGCCGATTATGGCAGTCCGGAAGAATGGAAGCAGAAATTCAACGAGCAGGAAGCCTTCAAAGAATCGCCGAAGTAGACTGGTTTAAAATAACAGGAGGGGGTGGCATTGAATTGCAAGACAAAGAGAAGGAGGTTCTTATGTTGTGGCTGAGCCCTGGAAAGCGGTGCGCTGGGAGGAATCGCCTTTTTTGTTGGGAGCGGATTTATCGATTCGGTTTCCGATGGACCCGTGTCATCAGAATCCGGAGGAGTTTCAGATGATTGTCAAAACCGCCAGTCCACAATCGGGCTAGCAATTTTTTTGCAAAGGAGGCATTTTTGGCGTCGGTCGGAAGCGTGCTAAGGATGATTGACAGACTGTTTGAGAAATGAAACGATAGATAGGAAGACAACAGTCCTTTGTTAGTCAATAATATTGACATCTGCATAGGCATCCATCAGACAAGGAAAGGGGAAATGCACATGGAAACCAGAAAATTGTGGGAGCAGGTGCTTTTTTTCAAGGGGTTGGGAAACCCTGGATTGTCTAAAAGCATCATGAACGAACTGCAGGAGTATCTTGGTCACCGGCCGGACTTCAGCCACCTTCATTACGGCCGCTGGGGGGACGGTGAACTTGAAGACCGCTTTCCTAATTACAAGGAAATCGAGGGGAAGACCCTCGTCTTCTTCGAATGTTTGAAAGAAGAAAGCGTGATGTTGCGTTTCCTCCAGCTGTGTTGGGCGGCCAAGCATCAATATGGCGCCCGGCAGATTGTCGTGGTTTTGTTTTTCATGCATTACCGCCGCCAGGATCATGAGGATTGTCTGGATGAAATCTGGCGGAACAAATGGCTGGTGGAACAGATGAAGGCGAGCGGCATCAGCCACGTCATTATGGTTACGCCGCATTCCGAGCAAACCATCATCAATTTCCAAAAAGCTGGCATCGCGTGTCGATGCGCCAATCTGGGGGACTTATTTTCCAACCGGCTCCGTCCGCTTCTGCCCGAACCGGACAAGGGGAAGAAGGTTAAAGTATACGCTCCTGACCAGGGATCGATCAGCCGAGCCATTGAACTGGCGAAGCGGCTTGAGATTGGAGTGTTTTTCAGTCTCAAGAATCGCGGCTTCAACAATGAAACTAAGGCGATCGAGGCGAATCAGGAAAAGATCGCAGAAATAAAGAAGCAGTTTGATTCCTTTGCCGATCTGGAATATGCCACTTCTGATCAGGTGCGCGATTCGACGATTATAATCGTCGAGGACGAAATTGACAGCGGCGGGACGGCCTATATTCAGGCGACGCAACTGAAAAAGTACGGAGCTGAGAAGATTTTTATGGTTTTTTCCCACGCTGTCTGCACGGATCCCTGGCGGCGCAAGCTTTTCGGCGCCGACAATCCTTTCACGCAAGTGATCGTTTGCGACACCGTTCCGCGCGGCGAAGAAAAGCGGACGGGCGGGAAAATGCACGATGTTTCCGTGGCCACGCCGATAGCGGGCGAGCTCATGATAACGCTCAGGGACGCGCTCGAAACGGACGACCGCGAGTAATTTTTTTGTTTTGATCAGGAACGCTTTCCTTGATTTTGACAGCTACCGGACGGGTCCGGTAGCTTTTTTTATGTTTATTATTTGAAATCGATCTCCATCTGCCAGTCCATTTTTTATTGCCAGGGGGACATTTTGGGCGTAGACTGAGGATGTAAGTAATAGATTACGTAATACATTACGTACATAATTTTTAAAACAAAAAAATGCCCACAAGAAAATTGGAAGACAAAAACATCCGGAAACTGACCAAAGTCGGCCAGCGTTCCATCGCCGTCACGATTCCGATCGAACTCGTCCGCGAACTAAAATGGCGGGAGAAGCAGAAGGTGGTGGTGAAGAAATCGGGGAGCAAGTTGGTTATTGAGGATTGGAAAAAATAATATGGCATACTATCTTATAATCTATTTTTTTGTCGGGATATTCCAGGATTTTTTGCTGACGCTCAACTGGCGGTATATCGCCAAACACAAAATCGCTCCGGCCGTCTCAATGTCATTTCTGGTGACGATCACGACAATGCTGGTCATCTACAATATCATCGATCAGCTAGACAAAGAAAGGAGCTTTGTCGCGATCATCATCTATGCCGCCGGTGTCGCCGCCGGTACATATCTGGGGATGAAGTTTAAGTATGGGATGGGGGAGGAGAAGTAAAGTTATCAACAGTTTTGAATAAATAGCCTTATGTAAAGAACTTGACGTGTACAAACAGTCATATATAATGGGTATATGAGTTTTAAACTTACCCCAAAACAAAAAAAAGTTTTAGAATTTATTTACACATTTTTGGAAAGTTCCGGCTTTCCGCCGTCTATTTCTGATTTTAAGGAAGAGCTGGGCGTATCTTCGAACCAGTCGGTTATAAACTTTTTAGATACGCTTGAAAGAAAGGAATATATAAAAAGAGAAGATGGTCAGGCGAGAGGGATAAGAATTTTGCCTTTGGGTTATAAGGAAATTGGAAGAGATCCTTTGATTAAAATGGCTGGCGTTAGCGCCGGCGGATCATATCTCGATTCTTTTGCTAATGCATTCACCTTTTTCCCAATATCTGAAAAAGTTTTAAAAAATGAAAAAATAAATGAATCAAAAGATAGAGTTTTTGTTATTCAAATTTCTGGAGATTCTATGATTAATGCCGGAATCGATGATGGTGATAGTCTGCTTATCAAAGAATCAAAAGAATATAAAAGCGGTGATATTGTGATTGCGCGAACGGATGCGGGCACGACTGTAAAGCGCTTTGTCGCTGATGGCGGAAAAAGATATTTGCAACCGGAAAATCCGGCTTATGAAAAAATGATAATTATTCCCGGCGAAGTTCAATTTCAAGGCAAGGTAATTCTAAATCTTTCTAAAATAAACAAATAATATGGCGGATCAAAAAAAGACAAGTGAAATTTTGGGGAAAATTTTTCGCAATCCGGATATGCAATATGGACTTTCTGTTTTTGAGGGAATTAAAATTGAAGAAGTCTTGGATCTTTTTGAAAAAGAAGGAAAGTTTTATTTGCCATGTTTAAAAAGAAATAAAAAGTTAGTAGCTAAGCCGGAGGAGATAGTTCGTCAACTCATGATTTATAAATTATTAAATTTTTATAAATATCCACTTGACCGGATGGATGTGGAAGTAGATGTGCAATTTGGGCGAGAGATTGGGAAAAAACGTGCGGACATTGTGATTTATCGTGAAGACGGCAAAACTCCCTATCTTGTGGTTGAAGTGAAAAAACCCGACGTGAAAGATGGTCTGGGGCAATTGAAAAGCTACGCCAATGCGACCGGTGCGCCAATTCTCGTTTTGACAGACGGAAAACTTCAAAATAATATTTTACGAACCGACCCAAATCTTTTTGAGGACTTGCCGGAAATTCCCAAATTTAACGAAACGGTTGATGATGTACGTTCAAAGAAAATCGTATATAGTGATCTTGATGAAATTCCTAATTTGCAACAACTCATTTATGATTTGCAAGAAGTTGTTTTGGCCAACAGCGGCGTGGATTCGTTTGATGAAATTTTCAAACTTATTTATGCCAAGCTGTATGATGAAATCGAAACGCCTAGAAATGAAAATCGCAGATTTCGGGTGATTGCCGGCGCTTCTAACAAGGAAAATCTAAACAATATTCAGCGGCTTTTTGAGGATTCCAAAAATCAGTGGCGTGATGTTTTCAAGTCGAATGACGAAATAGAAATTCCGGAAAATGCCATCGTGCCGGCAATTTCTCTTTTGCAAAAATATCGCCTTTTTGGTTCTAATCTGCAGGTGATCGATGATGCCTTTGAATATCTGATTAACTTGGATGCTAAAGGCGAAAAAGGCCAATATTTCACGCCGCGTCATGTGATTGACATGGCGGTGAAAATGCTGGCGCCGACTTCAAAAGATTTCATCATTGATACTGCTGCGGGCAGTTGCGGATTTTTGTTGCATGCTATGCAATATGTGTGGGACAAAGAAATAAACAAGAAAAATTTCGAAGATGATTACAAAGCAAAGCAAAAAGATTATGCGGAAAAACATTTGTACGGAATTGATTTTGATCCGCGCTCAGTGAAAATTGGAAAAGCTATGATGCTCATTGCAGGCGATGGTAAAACAAATGTGACCAATGCTAACTCGCTGGACAGTGAAGTTTGGAATGAACAAGCGCATGCGAAATTCCGACCGTTTTTGCGAACATTCAAGGATTCTGATGAGAACCGAAGAAACCAGGAAAAAATGACTGACTTTAATTTTGACATCGTGCTGACCAATCCGCCATTTGCTGGAGAGATCAAAGGTGTGATTTTGAATCGTTATGATCTTGGATTTAAACATGACAAAAATTTTGAAAAAACATCCAAGCATCAAAACAAAGTTTCACGCGACGTTTTGTTCATTGAACGCGATCTTAATTTTCTCAAGCCCGGCGGAAGGATGGCAATCGTTTTGCCGCAAGGAGTTTTGAACAATACGCAGATGGAATATGTGCGGCGGTTTGTTTTGAGCAAGGCGCGTCTGTTGGCAGTGGTGGGACTGCATGACAACACCTTCAAACCGCACACCGGCACAAAAACATCAGTTCTGTTTTTGCAAAAATGGAATGAGGATGAAAAAATCCCCGAAGATTATCCGATTTTTATGGCAGTTTCCAAGAAAGGCGGCAAAGACAATTCAGGGGATTATATCTATAAAAAAGACAGCGAGGGGAATGTTATGTATGATGCCGGCGGAAAGAAAATTATTGATCACGATCTAGACGAAATTGCGGAGGAGTTTTTGAAGTTTATGAAAAAATAATGGAGATTGATCAAATAAAATTTTTAAAGGTAAAAGAAGAGGCCGAAAATTATTACAAAACAATAGGCCAAATTCATTGTCCTTATTTGGGTGGAAAGATTTCTTTTAATACGAAGGGATTGGAACATTTGAAATTCAAAAATAAAAACAAGGCTCGAATAAAAAGTGATCAATATATAAGATTGAAGTTGTTAAAACTCGCTCCTCATATATTGGAAAAGTCAAATACCTTACAAGAATTTTATGAAACAAGGAAGTTTGAACAACAAAAAATTAATTCTAGATGGGAATATAAAATGGTTGAAGTTAGTTATTATGGGTTTGTTGCTATAATAAATGGTGCGAGAATAAAAATAATAGTTAAAGAAATTGAAGGTGGAAATAAATTTTTTTGGAGCCTAATTCCTTTTTGGAAAAACAATCAAAAAAATTCAGGTAACAAATTTAACAATAAAAAAATCCTGCATGCAGGAAATATGGAGGATGATTGATTTGGCACTTGCTACGGTTTATACGTTTTAACCGTGAGAGGGCCAAAGCCCTTACAAGTACCAAGCTCATAATACCATAGCTGTATGATTATGCAAGGAGTTATCCACAGCTTGATATTATGCCTATTAATACGTTCATTTGTGGGGAATATTTCAAAAATTTTATGACTAATTTTTCCATAATTCAAAAATCTCAACTCGAAGGCGCGATGCGGATGGATGCTGAATATTATCAGCCGGAATATTTGGATTTGGAAAAAAATCTTAAAAAATTTGAGTTACTAACATTGGAGGAGATGGCGCCAAAGATTGATGTTGGTTTTGTGTCTTCTATGGCGAGCCATTTTTGCGATGATGGAGTTCCACTTTTGAGAACACAAAACGTTGATGAATTTGTTACAGATTTTGAAAATGGTATTGTTTATATTGACGAAGAATTTCATAAAAAACTGAAAAAGAGCCAGGTTTATCCGGGGTTTGTCTTGCTTGCCAGAAGTGGGTCAATTGGCAATGCTAGTGTCGTTACAGAGAATCATCCCGTTGCAAATTCCGCGGATATTATTTTGATAAAACCAAAAGAGAATCTATTGCCAGAATATTTAGCCGCTTTTCTGAATTCAAAATATGGAAAATTTCAGATCGATAGAGGATCAAGTGGAGGCGTTCAAGGACACATGAATTTGTATAGCCTTGAAAAAATAATTCTTCCCGAAGTTAATCTTGAAGCTCAACAAAAAATAAAAATGATAGTGTTGGCTGGCTTGGATGAATTTGAGAAAGCTAAAACGCAATATCAACAAGCCGAAAACTTACTTTTGGGAGAATTGGAATTGGACGGTTTTGATAATGTAGAAAAGTTATCATCAATCATAAATCTTTCCGATATCGAAATTGCACATCGAATCGATGCGGAATATTTTCAGCCGAAATATAAGATAATAGAAGATAGGGTTGCAAAACATAATGTGCACAAGTTGGGCGATTTAGTTTCGATGAAAAAGGGAATTGAAGTTGGGGCGGAAGAATATCAAGAAGAAGGTAAGATTTTTATCCGGGTTAGTAGCATGACAAAATTCGGAATCACGGAAAGCAATCAAAAATATCTAAGTGATAAGCTTTATGAAAAATTGAAAGATGATTTTGAACCAAAAAAAGGTGAAATATTGCTAACAAAAGATGCAACCCCGGGAATTGCTTTTGTTTTGAAAAAAGATATTCAAGGAATTGTGTCGGGCGGAACGTTGCGCCTGAAGTTGAAAAGCAAAGAAGTTGAGGCAGAATATTTGGCACTGTGTTTGAATTCTCAAATTGGTCAAATGCAAGCTGAGCGTGATGCTGGCGGATCAGTTATTGCGCACTGGAAACCGCAGCAGATCAAAAATGTTTTGATTCCAATTCTACCAAAAGAAATCCAGAAAAAAATCACTGAACTTGTGATTCAGTCATACGAAGCGCGGAAAAAATCAAAAGAATTATTAGAGGAAGCAAAAAGAAAGGTTGAAGAATTTATAGAGAAAGGGGGTGATGGATATGGCGAAAAATAAACCATTCGGAGATAACGCGCGAAGAGGGGAAGTTAAAAATAGAGAGCAGGTTTTTAATCCTAAAATTAAAAGATGGGTCAAAATAGATACAGACACTCATTTATTTATGGATCAAAAATCCAATGGTGAAAAATTCAAAGGGGTGCGTAAATATAAATAAAGGTCTCCTTGGAAAATGCGACCGAGTAAGTAGAGTTTAATTGACATGAGGGAATATTGTAAATCAATAATTTGGATTGCACGGCCTTGCCAAAATGACGCCCGAAAGGCGCAACCTTCCACAAAAATACCCGTTTTTCGGGTATTTTTGTTTTGATGGTATAATGGAATTACGTAATTAATTACGTACCCAGCCCTGAACCCCGTTATAAAAAAATACAGTTATGAACCCATCTTTAAATACCGGATTATTCCAAGATAATTGTTTATGTAATTAATTACGTACATAAAAAATGGAACTAGGCAATTATGTGATGATGGCGGGGACTTTTTTTCTGGCAATGAATTTGTTGGCGTTTAGTGTTATACTTTTGGATAAGAATCGTTCACGAAAAAATGGCGCGGAGAGGATTTCAGAAGGGATGCTATTTTTTCTGGCAACGGCTTTCGGAGGCTTAGGCGTATTCGCCGGAATGTTTGCCTTTCGACATAAAACCCAAAAGTGGTATTTCCTCCTTGGCATTCCTCTACTCATCATTCAAAACAGCGCTTGCCTATATCTGGTCTATTTATATTTGATTAAATAATATGAAAAACAAAAACCGCTACGGCTGGAAGCCGGATACGCCGGACCAACGGGACTTCAAGTTCATCGCGAGAAAAATAAAAATTCCCAAATCGGTCGACTGGCGCGACGGGATGCCATCGGTCTATAATCAAGGCGATTTGGGCAGCTGTACCGCCAACGCTATCGCGGCGGCCGTGGACTATGAAAGAAAAAAACAAGGCGAGCGGTTCATCAGTCCGAGCCGGCTGTTCATCTATTATAATGAAAGGGCGATGGAAAACACGGTTCAAAGCGACGCCGGCGCGTCGATCCGGGACGGGATCAAAAGCGTTAAAAATCAGGGTGACTGTCCGGAAAAAGAATGGCTGTATGTCATTTCGAAATTCAAAATCAAACCGGCGGCCAAGTGTTATGCCGATGCGCTGAAATATGAAGTGGTGAAATATGTGCGCGTGAACACCCAAATCGCGGCTTTGAAAAAAGCTTTGGCGGGCAGGCCGGTGGTTTTTGGTTTTAGCGTTTATGAAAGTTTCGAATCTGACGCGGTGGCCAAAACCGGCATCGTGCCCCTGCCGGAATCCAGTGAGCGAGTCTTGGGCGGACATGCGGTGGTCGCGGTCGGATATGACGACAGCAGACAACTCGTTATTTGCCGAAACTCTTGGGGCGCGCGCTGGGGCGACCAAGGCTATTTTTATCTGCCCTATAAATATTTCACTAGCAAACTCTCTGGCGATTATTGGGAGATCCAGCTGGTGCTATAAAAAAATAAAGCTAACCATAATTACGCAATTAATTACTTACATAAAACTATGGATCATAAAAACGTGACGACGGCTCTCGAAGTGCCGGGGAAAAGGATAATGCAAAATCTCGGACTTGCCCGGGGGATAACGGTCCGGTCGAGGAGCATCATCGGTTCTTTGGGCGGCAGTCTCCAGACCATCCTTGGCGGAAACATCTCTCTTTTTACGGAATTATGCGAGAAAGCTCGGGAAGAAGCCTATGACCTTATGATTAAGCACGCCGAAGAGTCGGGCGCCAACGCCATCATCTGCGTTCGCTATGACGCCAACGATGTTATGAATGGTGTGACGGAAGTGTTGTGTTATGGGACGGCAGTGATCGTGGAATAAATAATTAAATAACAATATGAAAATGAAAAACAAAATCAAACGCCCGCTCTATCTTTTTTGCTCAGCCATCTTCGGCTTGTTCCTTTTTATCCTTCTTTGGGCCCTGATCGATTTGGAACTGGTGCGGACGAGCAGGGCGGACTTTTGGTCTTTGTCGAGTTTTCTGGCCGCGATTATGATACTCGGAACCGCTTTCGGGTTTTTTGTCGGCCGAATCTGGTGGCGGATCGTCTATGTCGAACACCGGCATTGGCGGAATTAATTATAGGGATTGAAATTAACGCTGAGTGAGAAAAGAAAAGCAGGATGCTTGAGATCCTGCTTTAAAATACAAAAAAAGATTTTTTAGGCCGCTTGTTCCGGCGCGGCAGAAATGGCGAAGCCGGGTGTTTCGGCGGCGGTCGGGATTTCGCCCATCAATTTCCGATAGACATAGACCATGGCGAGCAAACTTAGTGGGATGGTGGCAAAGAGGCCGACGAAAGCGCAAAGAACACCGACCAGGTTTATGAGAGAAATAAGAATGCCCAGAACGAACAAATTTCCTTTGTTTCCCATGGTGATCTCGCCGCTTTTTTTGATGGCTTCAAGCGGTCCCATATTTTTGTCGATGATGAGATAGGCGAAGAATTGATATTTGATCGACCAAATGATGCCGGGTACGATGAGCAGAATGAAGCCGCCGATAACAATGAGCGCATAGAGAATCATGCCAAGGATGAACTTCCCCAAAAGATGTGCTTGGGAAAACAAATCGTTGATATGTCCGTCGCCTTTGTCAAAAATATCCAAAGAAATTTTCACGAGTCCTATCCGGACGATGATTTGAAGGATAAGGGAGGCCAGCAATATCATGAAATAGAGGGTTATCACATGCTTGAAAATACCGGCAATGGCAGTGGGAATGACTTGAATCAAAAAAACCAGCACCAAAACTCCAACAAAGAACCAGAATTTTTTCTTCATCGCCTCCCAGCCGACTTCTATCGCTCGGGTAGGTGAAATTTTTTCACTCATCTTTTTTATTTTAGTTTGATTAATGCTTTGCCTTTCAAGTATAACATACTTTGCTCCAAACGGCGGTAGGAATGGGGCAAGTTGGAAGGGGAGAAAATCGCGTGGCTGGTTTTTGTCGGGCCGGCCTGGTATACTTTAAATACGGATAGATTAATAAGATTAAACCAACGAATTGGAAGATAAATCGCAAAATACTGACCAGACTAAGTTTCCCATTGCGTTTGTCCTTTTTCTGGTGGCGGGACTGATCATCATCCTGGCCGCCCATTTTCTGGTCTGGTTCACGCTGGTAAAAATTTTCGCTTTGACTGTTCCCGCGCGGATAATTCTGGGGTTGGTCTTTTTTATTCTGGCTATCAGTTTTTTCCCCGTTAATGCGCTGGCCACTTATCAGGCCGGCCGCTTGCTCCGAGTCTGCTATTTCTTATCCGGTCTATGGCTTGGATTTTTTGCGACTCTATTTTTTTCTTTTGTCGCTTTGTGGATTTTATACGTTGTGAATTTTCTGGTCGGGATGGAGATTTCTTGGCGGCTAGTGACGACTTTTTTGGTTTTGCTATCGGCGGCGGTGACACTTTGGGGTATGTTTAACGCTTATCATCCGCGGATCCGTCGGCACCATTTGAAAATTCCAAAATTGCCGCCCGATTGGCGCGACAAAAAAATCGTCCAATTGTCCGATCTTCATCTGGGACTCAGCAATGGCGCCGCTTTTTTGAAACATGTCGTAAAAATGACCAATCGGCAAAAGCCGGATCTCATTTTCATCACTGGCGATCTTTTCGACGGCGGCGACGGCAATCTTGAAACATTTGTGCCGCTGCTTGATAGCTTGAAAGCCGACCAGGGCGTCTACTTCATCACCGGCAATCACGAAACCTATCTGGGACTCGAAGAAGTTTTTGCCATTTTGGGAAAAACCAAAATCCAGATTCTTGACGATCGGGCCGTTGAGCTTTCCGGATTGCGGATCATCGGACTGGGATATCCGGAATTGAGCCAGGCGGAAGACATGACAAACATTCTTGAGAAGCTTTTGGACAACCGCCAGCCGCAAATATTGCTTTTCCATTCGCCGATCCATCTTGAAGAATTTTCCCGGCTCGGAATCGATGTGCTTTTTTGCGGCCACACTCATCAGGGTCAGATCTTTCCTTTGGGTCTTCTTACCTGGGCGATTTTCCATGGTCACGATCGCGGACTGTCGCGGGTCGGTAAAATGCGGGTCTACGTCAGCTCGGGAACCGGCACCTGGGGTCCGCCGGTCAAAACCAGCGGCCGGACGGAAATCGCGGTTTTTAAACTTGGCTAGGCAATTGTTATAATTGTTCCAGTGGATTTTTGAAATATAAAAAATGAAACGCCGAACAAAAATTGGAATCATTGCGGGAATTATTTTAGTTGTCGTTCTGGCTGTTATCGGAATTGGACGGGTGTTTTTTGGCGCGTCCGGAACGGGAAGCCAGCTGGAAACTTTCATCGTCAGCCGGAATGCGACGCAAGCGGAAATGGTCGTCAAATTGAAAGCGCAAGGTTTTATTAAAAACGAGACGGCTTTTAAATTTATATTATTTTTGAAACGTGAAATAATCCAGCCGGGCGGGTATAAAATTGCCAAAAATATGACGGCTTGGCAGTTGGCGGGAAAACTTTCCCAGCCGGACATGAAATGGGTGGTCATCCCGGAAGGATATCGAAAAGAACAGATCGGAGAACTCCTCCAAAAAACTTTCGGCTGGAATTCGGACGAACTCAAGAAATGGGATACGGTTTATACCGACACCGATCCTGATTACACCGAAGGCGTTTATTTTCCCGACACCTATCTCATCCCGGTCGGCGAATCGGGCCAGGCGATCGCCAAACGGATGACAAATCAATTCAATGCTGAGTTCGTGCCATACCTGCCACAATTTGCGGCGCAAAATATTAAATGGACGACTGGACTGAAACTGGCGTCAATCATCCAAAGAGAAGCGGCCGGGGCAAATGACATGCCGCTCATCGCCGGAATTTTGTGGAACCGCTTGGCGCAGGAGATGCCGCTTCAGGTGGACGCGACGGTGCAGTATGCGCGCGGAAACACAGGAGCGGGCTGGTGGGCACCGATCAGCGCGGCCGACATAATCAAGATCGATTCGCCCTATAACACTTATGAACACGCCGGACTTCCCCCGGCGCCGATCTGTAATCCCGGTGTTGCTGCCATCGAGGCGGTTCTTTACCCAGAGAAGACCGACTGCCTTTATTATCTCCACGACTCCAAGCGCCAGATCCATTGCGCTAAGACTTATCAGGAGCAACAAGACAATGTCGCTAAATATCTCAAAAATTAAAGCAAAAAGCCCTCAATGCCGGTGGAGCGCGTGAATCCCAATTTTTCACTCCTCCTTTCTGAAGGCTTTTGGGTTTAATAAATCATCCCGGAAAATTTTCCAAGGGGTGTTTTTTATTTTTTAAAAATGGCTCGGAAGAAATAAAAAGAGGGGGCGGTTGTTATACTAACGAGAAGCTAATCTTTAAAGCAATAAATTTATGAATGGCTCCAATGTTTTGGCGGCGTTACCGATAAATTTCGGGGTTCTCCAAATGCCGGCGAATATGGCTCAGGTCAAAAAATCCAACAGCTTGGCGCAGATGATGGGACCGGGTTATGACTATTCCGGAAATCAGGGTTATACTCCGGGTTACCAAATGCCAAACTATCAAGGACAGGGCTATTCGGGCGGTCAGAATTATCAAAGCCAGAGTTATCCAATGGCGCCGAACCAAGGTTATCAAACTTACTTGCCGATGCGCGGCCAACAAATGCGCGGCGGAGGATTTTTTTCGCCAAACAGTTCCTTGATTATCGGAATTACGATTATTTTGGTCTGGGCGCTTCTCATTATGGCAATCCTGGGTCTGGCCAGATGGACTTTTGGAAAACGGAACTAAATAGGCTGAAGTTGATTGGGCATGTTTTTGGCTGGATTTTTTAGGCGTTGACAGGATTTTTCTTTGGGTATACTATACTAATATAAATTAGTATAGTTTTTTATTATGAAAATTGAATTCCAATGTTGCGCCAAAAACAGTTCGAAGCAAAAAGATGTTGGGAGGACGTACGCTTTTCTCAAAACAATTGCCGACAAGAATCGCTTGAAAATCCTTTGTATTCTGAAAGAGGGGCCGAAATGCGTTTGCGAAATCTTTCCCGCTGCCGGTATTTCCCAGAAGTTGGCTTCCCATCATCTGAACCAGCTCAAAAAAATCGGTCTTCTGGAAGAAAAAAGAGATGGCAATTTCATTCGTTACAACCTCAACAGGAAATTGATCCGCGAGTACAAGAAAATTTTTAATCAAATAATTAAATAACGCGAAGCGTGGAGCGTGAAACGCAAAATGCGCGGTGAAAAAAAATATGCAGATCAAAATTTTGGGCACCGGCTGCCCCAATTGCCAGCGGCTGGAGGCCAACACGAAGAAAGTATTAGAGGAGCTGAAACTGGAGGGGAAAATAGAAAAAGTGACTGAGATTGCTGATATCATGAGCTATGGCGTGATGAGCATGCCAGCCTTGGTGGTGGATGGCGCAGTCAAAATTTCTGGCCGGGTGGCGGATGTCAAAGAGATCAAAGAATTATTGAGTAAATAATCGATGAATATTTTTTATCCCATCCAAATATTTGCCGACTGGCTGACTTATTCGGTTTTCAATATCATACCAAAAACTTTGCTGGCCAGCGCGGTAAATTTTTTTATCTTTGACACGATTAAAATCCTCATACTTCTGTTCGTGATTATTTTTGCGGTGTCGCTCATTCGCTCCTACCTGCCGCCGGAAAAAATCAGGAATATTTTGTCGCACGAGAAAAAATATGTCGGCAACATCCTGGCGTCGCTCCTGGGAATAATTACGCCATTTTGTTCCTGTTCGGCTGTGCCATTATTTTTAGGTTTTGTGCAAGCTGGAGTGCCGCTGGGCACTACCTTTTCTTTTCTGGTCGCCTCGCCGATGATCAACGAAGTGGCGCTGGTTCTTTTGTTTGGAATGTTCGGCTGGAAGATCGCCCTGATTTATATTATTAGCGGACTAATGATTGCGATATTCTCTGGTATGGTTATTGAAAAAATGGATGTGCGAAATTTAGTGGAAGAATTCGCTCTCAATGGCGCCGGAGAAAATATCGAGCTGCCGGAAATGAGCTGGAAGCAAAGAACGGATTACGCCAAAAATTATACGCTGGATATCGTGAAAAAAGTCTGGCTCTATGTTGTTATCGGGGTGGGACTGGGCGCTTGGATCCATGGCTACGTGCCTACCGATTTTTTGGCACACTACGCTTCGGCGGACAAGTGGTATGCTGTGCCGCTGGCAGTTTTGATTGGCATCCCGCTCTATTCCAACGCGGCCGGCGTCATCCCGCTGGTGGGGGCCCTCACGGAAAAGGGCGTAGCTATGGGAACCGCCCTGGCATTTATGATGGCCGTGACTGCGCTATCGCTCCCAGAGTTTATGATTTTGAAAAAAGTGATGAAGACGAGACTGATTCTGATTTTCGCCGCAGTGGTAGGGATCGGGATTTTGTTTACCGGGTATTTGTTCAATTGGATTTTGAAATGATGTCAGCCGCAAATGGATTTTTTCGGCGGGTTGGTTTATAGTTTAAAACAGCTGAGGCTATTCGAATTGTAAATTAACCAGGACGCCCTGTGATGTCCGGTAGGACTCACAGGGTATTCACGTGAGTGTGGGTTTTGAGTGATACAATTTGAGGTAAAAAAATAACGAATAAAATAGGGAATCTGAAAAATCACAAAAAAAAGACATCCCCACAATACTTGATGGTCTCATAACGCTCCAAGAAGACTATGCTCGCACGCGACGGTCCATGGTGACGAAAGAGAGATGGGAAAACATTGTCGAATCAGGGTTATTGAAAGACTATAATTATGACTCCGAAGAAATAAGGGAGCCGCTGATTGAACACATCGGGCATTTGCCGATAATTGCGTCTTATCTTCATCAATTCATTGAAAATAGAAACGAAGTTAATCTTGGCAGAGCTTTGACCATTTTGTCGGTTCACGATATCGGCGAAACAAAGGTGGGGGACATTCTGACATACTCAAAACCAGAATCACACGAGAAATTGGAAGACGAGTCGGCCAGAAAAATTTTACCCGATTATTTATATGACTGTTTCAAGGAGTATGACGAGGCAAAAACGCCAGATGCTAAATTTGCTAAGGCGGTTGATTCAATCGCTCCTCTGCTGCACGAAGTGGTGATGCCTAAAGTTACGCTGGAAAGATTTAAATATCATAATTTCAATACTGATAAAATTATCGCAAAAAAAAGGGAGTATTTTCAATGGGATGCTGTTCTGGAGAAATTATTCGATGATTTGATGGAAAGATTCAGGCAAATGGAGTGACTGCAACTTCGACATAAGTAAAAAATATGATTAAATCCGAAGAGCTAAAAAAATATCTGGACTTTGCCTATTCCGCCACATCCATTAGCCACGACAGGAATTTTAATGAGAAATTGGAGGGTAGTATGAATGTTAAGATGAAGAAGAGAGGTATAGCGAATTCGTAGTTTCCCAGTTTCTCCCACGAATGAATATAATCAGATATAATCATATATAGTTAGGTATATATCAAAGCCCTTGACTATTGGATACAATTAGATATAATTAGACATAGTTAAGTTGTATCTAATAAACGTATGGAAAACAGGTTTAAAAAAAGGGTTATTCTGACCGATGAAATACTGCAGAAGATTGCTCAAATCGACGAATTCAGGGGTCTTTGGAAGGGCAGTCTAAGGCTTAGCCCCCAAACATTGGGCAGGCTGAAAAGAAGCGTCCTTATCACCAGCACAGGAGCCTCCACTCGTATTGAGGGTTCGAGGATGTCCGATGACGAGGTGGCCAGACTTATCGCAGGACTTAAATCAACGCCGCCCAAAGGCAGAGACGCTCAAGAAGTAGCGGGATACGCCGATTTACTGGGCAGAGTCTTTGATAATTGGAAAACTCTCAAGATTACCGAGGGGCAGATTTTGCATTTCCATAAAATTCTGCTTAACTTCTCCGAAAAAGACAAAGAGCACAGGGGCAAATACAAAACCTCTGACAACAAGGTGGTTATGAAAAAAGATGACGGCACGGAAGTCGTTATCTTTGAACCATCTCCTTCCTATCTGGTCAAAAAAGAAATGGACGATGTTTTGTATTGGTATGGCGAGCAAGCGGAAAAGAAAGAAATCCACAGCCTTATCCTTATCGCCAATTTCATCTTCGAGTTTCTGGCTGTCCATCCTTTTCGGGATGGCAACGGCAGGCTGTCGAGAGCCTTGACCGTTCTGATGCTTCTAAGAACTGGTTACACTTATGTTCCTTACGTTTCGCTAGACGAAATTATCGAGGAAAGAAAAATCGATTATTACCTGGCTCTCCGAAAAACCCAGTCCAAGCATAAGACGAAAAAAGAAGACATCACTCCCTGGCTGAACTTCTTCCTGGATGCCCTTTTGGAACAAATCAAAAGAGCCAAAAAAATAATGGAGGAAGACCAGCCAGAAAAATTGCTTTCAGAAAAGCAACTAATGATTTATCAGCTATTCCAAGCTGACACGTTGAGCGTTTCGGAAATTAGCAAACTTCTCCAAGGCACAATTGCGATGGCTACTATAAAACAGTCCTTGTCCCGCCTGGTTGCTTTGAAATTGGTGGAGAGAATAGGAGTGACGAGGGGAGCGAGGTATAAGAAATTGTGACAAGACTCAGCCTTGCAAATCCGGCTTTTGTTCGCTATTATAGGAAAGCAACTGAACGAATTTTACTAAAAGCTAAGAATGAAGTTTTATGATGCGGACGCATACTTGCGGGGAACTCAAGAAGAAAAACGTCGGCCAGACGGTGGCTTTGGCTGGCTGGGTGCACCGCCGCCGGGATCACGGCGGGGTGATTTTTATTGATCTGCGTGACCGCTATGGTTTGACGCAGATAAAGTTCGATCCGGCCATTGACGAAAAAGCCTGGCAGGAAGCCGATCGGCTCCGAAGCGAGTGGGTCTTGAAAATTACGGGCGTTGTGCTGGCTCGGCCAGACGATATGGTCAACCAAAAAATGGAAACCGGAGAAGTTGAAATTGGCGTCCACGCGCTGGAAGTGCTGAACAAATCCAAGACGCCGCCTTTTGAAATTGACGAAGAAAAAGCCGAAGAAGCCAATGAAACTTTGCGTTTGAAATATCGTTTCATTGATTTGCGCCGACCGGAGTTGCAATCGTTGCTTTCCAAAAAAGCGAAATATATCCAACATATCCGAAATTATTTTAACGAGCGGGAATTTGTGGAAGTGCAGACGCCGATTCTCGCCAACTCGTCGCCGGAAGGAGCGCGGGATTTTTTGGTTCCTTCGCGGCTTTACCCGGGAAAATTCTACGCGCTGCCGCAGGCGCCGCAACAGTTCAAGCAGTTGCTGATGGTGGGTGGAGTGGATAAATATTTCCAGATCGCGCCGTGTTTTCGTGACGAAGATCCTAGGGCGGATCGCCATTACGGCGAATTCTATCAGTTGGATATGGAAATGAGTTTTGTGACCCAGGAAGATATTTTTGGAATCATGGAACCGCTCATGATCGAACTGACGGAGAAATTTTCTTCCAAGGAAATAATCAAATTGGATGAGAATAAAAGATTCATCCGCTTGCCGTGGCGTGAGGCTATGACCCGCTATGGTTCTGACAAACCCGACTTGCGATTCGAGCTGGAAATCAAACCGATCACGGAAATGGTTCGCGATTGCGGCTTTGCCGTTTTTGCCCAAGCGGTGGCGCGTGACGGCGCAGTGCACGCCATGAACGTTCCTGGCGGCGCGGTTTTGACAAGAAGCCAGATTGATGAATTGACTAAACTAGCTCAAAGTAAAGATGCTAAGGGCTTGGCCTATATCGTCGTAAAAGAAAACAACGAGCTGCAATCACCGATCGTAAAATTTTTGGGCGAAGAATTATCCAATAAAATCATAGAAGAAGTTGGCGCCAAAGCCGGCGATATCATTTTCTTCGGAGCGGACAAATGGCGGACAGTCTGCGCCGCGCTCGGAGCGGTGCGGAATGATTGCGCTTTGCGTTTGGGTCTCAAAGACAACACCAAAGCGGCCTGGTGCTGGATCGTCGATTTTCCGATGTATGATTATTCCGAAATAGAACACAATCGCATTGATTTCGGTCACAATCCTTTTTCTATGCCTCAAGGGGGGCTAGCAGTGCTCGAAAACAAAAATCCGCTCGACATCCTGGCTTATCAATATGACTTGGTGATAAACGGCTACGAAGCGTCCAGTGGCGCTATTCGGAATCACGACCCGGAAATAATGTATAAAGCTTTTGCGATCGCTGGCTATTCCAGGCAGCAGGTGGACGCGCGCTTCGGCGCCATGATTCAAGCCTTTCAATTCGGTGCCCCGCCCCATGGCGGCAACGCGCCGGGCATCGACCGCATATTCATGGTTCTTCAAGATCTCGACTCTATCCGTGACATCTATGCGTTTCCCAAAGACGGCCAGGGTAGAGATCTTATGATGAACAGTCCGAGTCCCGTCGAGACCAAGCAACTTGACGAAGTGCATATCAAATTGAAAAAATAATTACTTATAAAAACATCCGGTCTGATTCGGATGTTTTTTAGTCCTAGCCAAAAAGTTGAATAATGGGGTATAATTAAAATCGGATAACGCCTTTGGCAAAAAGACTCAGAAGCAGCATGAAAGTGACGTTGCCAAGAAGGTTGGGCAGGAATATTTTTTTGTACCGGTAACCGGAAAGGGCTAATGTCAAAATCATGATGCCGTTGGGTGTCGGAGCAAAGCCGGAATAAATATAAACGGCCAAGGGCAAGAACCATTCGGAACGCTGGCGGAGCCAAAGAGCAATTCTTTTTATGATTGCTTCCAGGTGGCCATAAACATATTGACGTCCAACTAATCCGAAATAGAAAAAGATGCCATCGCCAAGGGTCGCCCCGACGCCGGCCACCAGGCTCAAGCTAAAAATGTTTAGGCCGCCGAGCGCCAAGGTGATGACGGCCGCGTAGGTGGTTGTGGTGGTGAAGGTGGAGGCGCCGCCCAGAAGAGCAATCAGGAAAATAGCCAGATAGCTGTTGCTGATGCCGATGAAGTTGACGATCTCGGCCGGTTTTATGAAATAGAGCAAAACGCTCCAGGCCAGGACGGCCAGGATGAACGATAGGATGATGGTTTTTTCAGAGCGGTTCGTCATAATGTATCGGTTAAGTTCGTAATACTATTATAAATAAACTAATCAAAAATATGTTTCGAATTTTGGAGGGGCTTATCAGTCTGGTTATGGGAGTTATTGAAATCTTTTTGGGTCTGCGTTTCATTTTCCGGCTTTTGGATGCCAATCCGGCGGCGCCATTCGTTGGTTGGCTCTATGAAACCACCCGACCGCTGCTCAATCCTTTTGCCAATATTTTTCCGGCGCCGCATCTGGCTCGCGGATACGTCGTCGAGTTTAGCACGTTGGTGGCTTTGGTGATTTATCTTTTCGCCGGCTATTTGTTGCTTGAATTGGTGGCAGCCATCCGGGGTTATTCTTTGAGATAAATAGTCTTTTAATCTTGCTCATATCATAACATTTATATCTTCTTTGACCAAGAGAATTTTTTGCCTTGACTGACAACTTGGCGAATGAGACAATGTCGGTAAACGTATGAAAAGAAAATATAAATATCTTGTTCTTGTCGTTTTGGTTATGATTTTGGCGTCCGGTATGGTCGAGGTTGTTTCTTTTTTCTTTTTTAATTCAAAAATATCAACTCTGACTTTATCAAAAGATAAGCCGGTGCCGGCCAGTCGGAACAAGAAGTTGCCAACCAAAGCCGTTTCTTCTGAAAATAATAGCAATCCTTTTGTCGTTTCCGGCTGGGTGACGTATTGGGCCAAGGCGGTCGGCGTTTCTTCCGTTGAAAACAATTTGAATCATTTCAGCGAGATTTATCCTTTCGCGTACGGCGTAGCTTCGGATGGAAGCTTGATCGATAAAGCGCAAATAAACGTCGCGCCCTGGCCGGAACTTTTTTCCCAAATCCGCCGGAAAAATATAAAAATCGTTCCAACTATTCTTTGGACGGACGCGGCGGCGATGCATCAGACATTCGTAAATAGCAATCTCGCGGAAAAAAACATCGACGCTATCGCGAGTATGCTGACAAAAAATAATTTTGCCGGCGTGGATATCGATTATGAAGGAAAAAATATCGCCGACCGGGACAATTTCAGCGTGTTTCTGGAAGTGCTTCATCAAAAAATCGCGCCGATGGGAAAAACGTTGGAATGCGCCGTGGAAGCCCGGACTCAGGATGCTCCGCCGCCGGGTTTTGCCGGAATACGGGCTATGAGTTGGGCTAATGATTTTTCGGCTATGAACAAATATTGCGACGTCGTTCAGATCATGGCCTACGACCAGACGCTCCAAACCGAACGGGCAGCGACTTTTGAAATTGCCGAAGATTTGCCGGCGGCGCCGAACGCTGACGCATCTTGGGTAAAAAGCGTCGTTGAATATTCCCTGCGGTATATTTCTCCCCAAAAACTAACGCTTGGCATCCCGACTTATGGTTGGGAATTTAAAATTGTAAAAACGTCCGCTGGCTGGCACTACGCCGAACTAAAAAGTTTGGACTATTCACAGGCTCTGGCCGAAGCTAAGGCGGCCAAAGCGACTCCAAGCCGGACGAACGGCGGGGAATTGAGGTTCACTTTCCAAACGGCGGATGGCGAGCATCTGGTCACTTTCGAAGATGCCGAGGCTATTGGCGACAAAATCACTCTCGCGAAAAATTTCCATTTGGGCGGTGTTAGTTTTTTCAAGCTGGACGGTGATTTGCCGGATGGCTTTTATGAAAAACTGGAAAATAAGGCGCAATAATTTTTTTGAATAGTGTTTTAACAGAAAAACATTATTATATCCCGCGAGGGATTTTTATTAACTTGCAATAAAAAAAATTAACCGACGTATGAATAGCTGCAAACGGGATCCCATTGTAAATGTCCAGCCTAACCAATTAAGACAATCCGATGAAAAACAAGTTGAAAAAAATAGCTCCGAAAGCTTTTCTTGCCGGAAGTTTAGCGGCTACACTGGCACTTACCGGCGCGGGGCTGGCCAGCGCCAGTGGTCCGCAAGATGGCAATCAAGCGCCTTTTAACCCGCAATCTGTCCAGAATCAGAATCATAACCAAAATTCCGGTTCGCAAAACGGCCAGAATCAGGGCGGACAGAATAATAAGAATCAGAACAGCCAGAATAACAATAAATCTGGCCAAGAACCGGCTGATTGGCAGAATAACCAAAACAATAATAGCAACGATAATCAGAACAAGCGCAACCAGGACAAAAACTGGAACGGCAAGGATAATTCCAATCGCAATGATCAAAAGGATCACAACTGGAATGACCACAATAATGGTTCTGACGTGAGCATTTATGGGAAAGTCGAATCGACGGATAACAATCAGATAACTATAAAAGCTGACAATGGCCATACTTACACAGTGGATACTTCTTCGGTCGATGCTTCCAATAAGAATGGCGACAGTATGCGCGCCAGCGACATCGGCAAAGGAGATTATGTGTCTGTCCGGGGTTCGCAGAAACACAATTCGGACACCATCAATGCCAAGACGCTTCGCGATTTCGATCAATCCTAAGGAAGAGAAGATGTCTAAGGAAGAAAAGATAGCCTGGGGAAATCATACCTTTTTTCCAAAGTCTGATCGGGGTTATTATTAATAGCAAAAACGGTCCTGTCTAAGCAGGACTGTTTTTGTATGAAAAAACAGGCTCTTGAAAAATAATCCGACTGTGTTAAACTAGGAGTGTAAACAGTAAACAAATTTAGATTATGAAAATAAAAGAAATTATGACTGCGGATGTTCTGTCGGTAGGAGAAGATATGCCGGTGGCTGAAGTGGCTGAAATCATTTCCAAAAACAAGATTCATGCCGTACCGGTCTTGGATGAAAATAAGAAGGTAGTCGGCATTATCACGGAAACGGATTTTTTTACCAAGGACAGTGCTAATATGGTGTATATGCCCTCTCTTATCGATTTTATGAAAAAAGGCAAGTTGAATTATGAGGACGATGATAAGGAGGCACTGGAGGCGGTTGTTAACGCGACCGCGAAAGATATTATGAGCATCAAATGCGAGAACATTTCTCCCGACATGGAGTTGACCGATTTCATCAAATTAATCAAAGAAAAAAGCTTCAACTCTTATCCGGTGGTGGACAATTCGGGCGAGTTGGTCGGTATCATGACGGTGGCTGATGCGATCAAACTTTTGTAATTAGGAAAATTAAGTTGTCAAAAGAGCCTCTTTGGAAGGCTCTTTTTTTGACCAAGCTGGTGTTTTAGGTTCAGGTGTTTGTTCGATTTTATAAAATCAAAAACTTATTTGCGAAGCGGTGACAATCTGTTTCCAGGGACCGCTGGGCACCTGAGAATCTGTTACAAACTGCCAATCGATCTTATCTTCTCCCTTGAGGCCTAAATAAGATTCGACGGCCGGGGAAACATCCAACCCGGCATGGTTATTAGTCTTACTCTCTGGTATCGCGTTGCCGAAAACATAAGCCGCATCATTTTCAGAAAAAGGCCCGACGTCCTCCCACTGGGCATAAACTATCTTGCCGCCTTTAGTGATTTTAATCCATTGATTCTTGCACATGGATTGGTTGGGGCTCCAGTTTTGATTTCCTGACCAATAGACGACACTGGCCGCGTCGCTCCTTCTTGTTCCGTTGTCGTTTAAATCATTGTATGGCAGAGCGAAGTAGAAGGGATTTTCCTTGGGTGTAAATCCGGCCGGAAAATAACCGTTCCGGTCGTTCGGGTTGTCCGCACCGCCATAATGATCTTGCCAATGATTGTCCCAGGCGCTTTGGTCGTTGGCAATATACTTGTTGGACCGATCGGCCTTTTCGCCGACCCAGAAAGTGGTGACGGTGATGTTTTTGTGGACCGGATAGTAGATTCCGACAATCCCCGGAAGCGGGAGAGGAGACCGGCCGCGTTTTTGTGAATAAAAAACCAAAACACCGGACGCAGTCATGACCGCTACGAAAATCACAACTGAAAAAAAGTTTTTGTGGTTAAGATATTTCATCTTGAAAAATGTTTTCTGTTTCTTTAATTTTACTACATCTAAAAATATCCAAAAATGCCAAAAAGAAAAAGTAGGGCTTATTGGAGGGTCTATCGCCTGTGGATAACTTTTTATCAGAAGATTGTTGACCGATTTATCGTTCCATAGTAAAATATTCGGCACCAAAATATAATTGGGTTAATCATTAATAAAAAAAACAGATGTCAATCAAAAAAATGATCGACAAAATAAAAATAAAAAACAAAAAACAATTTATTTACAAAGCATCGATCCTGCTGATCGTGCTGGCCGGGGCGACTTCGATCACTTTGGCCGCCAGTGGCAAATGGAATGTCCAAAGAGCGGAGGCGCAAAAAACAAAACCGCAAGCAGCAAAAAATAAAAAGAAGAAATCGAACACGAGCCAAACTGATAGCCAGCCGGCTAGTAGCAACGGGACGGCAGAAACGAACAATGCTCCTGGTGCCAGTGCGGCGTCTCAGAACGATCAGACAACTTCAGCCGAAACGGCCATCGTTGCCAATTCATATCCGCTGCACGCGAATATTTCAACTACCTACTTCTGGGTGGGAGAGCCGGGTGATTCGGATAATAAGGACATTTCCAATACTTCCAGTGCTTGGGATGATGATTGGCAAGCTCATTTCGGCGGCGTGGATAATCCCGGCAAAAGAAACGGCTATCTGCCGGCCGGATTTACACCCAAAGAAAATCCTTTCTACTTCGCCCTGCCATACAATGATTTCGACGGCAATGGCAATCATAGGAAAAACTTAGCGTCCGTGGTGCCTTGGGCGGCCGGGGAAAAATACGGCTCCCAAGACAGTGTTTGCAAGAACCAGTGGATAAAAATCACCAAAGGCGGCAAGATCGCTTACGCCCAGTGGGAAGACGTTGGGCCGTTCGGTGAAAACGACTCTAGTTATGTTTTTGGCAGTGCTACTCCAAGCAGCAAAACTAACAGTCACGCCGGACTTGACGTTTCGCCAGCTGTTCACGATTACCTTGGACTGTCGGACGAGGACAGGACTGACTGGCAATTCATCCCGGCCTCTCAAGTGCCCAGCGGTCCATGGAAACAGATCATCACTGCTGATCAGGTTTATTGGAATTAAATTAAATATTAAAAATCATAGGATGAATGTAATCGTAAGAAGCGCTCTTTTGAGCGCTTCTTTTCTTTGATCTGATTGGGGGGATATTTTTTGCAAGACTGGCTGTATTATTGTTGTAATATTCTGGAAAAGGATTTTTTATAACTATTATACCGAAAAACAAAAATGACTGCGCAAAAAAAACCTCCAATTTTTTATGATAAGAAACACCGACGCTGGCGCTATTCCAAAAGGACGCTTGTTCCACTCGTCCTTTTTTTAGCGACAGTTTTTAGCGTCACTTTGGCTAGTGTCATTATTCCGCCCAAACTTCCAAAACTGGATATCCAGGATCCGGCCGGAGTTTATCGGAGCGCGCCGCAGTCAGCTTCTGGCATTGCGGCCGCGAGCGCCCCGGCCAGTTTGGGCGCGCCTGGTCTTCAAATCCCATTTATGCAGAACGCTCTTCTGGTCGGACAGGCGATGGATCCGGTTGATCCGACCACAACAAAACCCAAAACATTGGCCTATTTTGTCAACTGGGACGACAACAGCTTGGTGTCGCTTAAGCAGAATCTGGGCAGTATTGATCAGTTGGTGCCCGAGTGGCTCAATCTTTCCGACAACCAGGGTACGGTGACGCCTTACAACCAGTCTTACCAATCGGATGTCTGGGGTTATATCCAAGCCAATCGTCCCAGCTTGCGCATTACGCCTCTTATCGATAATTTCAACAATCAGACTCAGGCCTTTGACGGCGGGCGCCTATCCGCGATGTTGGAAAACCCGGCCTTGCGAACCAAAACAGCGGACAGTCTTTTAACTTACGTCCAGCAGAATAAATTTGCCGGAATTTCAATTGATTTTGAGAATGTGTCAAATCAGGATCAGCCCGATTTGGTGTTGTTCATGCAGGAACTTTATCAAAAATTCCATCCGCTGGGACTGGAGGTGACCATGAATGTGCCCCTGGATGACTCGTCATTCAATTACAAGGCGCTTAGTCAGAACGCCGATTATTTGATCCTGATGGCATATGACGAACATGATGTTTATGATACCGGACCCGGGCCGATCGCTTCCCAGCCTTGGTTTGAGGCGGAAATTGCGAACAGATTTTCCGAGGTTTCAGCCAAAAAATTCATTATTTCTCTGGGGAACTATGGCTATGACTGGTCTGGAGACAACCCCGCTCCCTCGGGTTCGGGAATTGATCTCACTTTCGAGCAGGCGATCCAGGAAGCTAAAAAAGCGAACGCTGCGGTGAATCTCGACAGTCAGTCGCTTAATCCGACTTTTGATTATACCGACGCCAACAATATTCTTCATCATGTCTGGTTTTTAGATGGTGTTTCTGTTTACGACCAGATGGTAGCCGCCGAACGGTCGGGCGCTCCGGCGGGGTTCGCTCTTTGGCGGCTCGGAGCGGAAGATCCGACCGTCTGGAATGATTTTATAAATGACAAAAATCTGGACGCTTCCGCCGCCCAAGCGTTATCCAATATGCAATATGGTTATGACATCAGTTATCAGGGTCAGGGTGAGATTTTGCGGGTGACTGAAACGCCCCAGGGCGGTTGGCGCCAAATAAACTATGATTCCGCTTCGGGACTCATAAAAAAAACTCAGATCATGAGCTACCCATCTCCCTACGTAATCAATCGCTGGGGGACGGGCAGTAAAAAAATCGCCTTGACTTTTGATGACGGCCCGGACAATAAATATACCCCTCAAATCTTGGACGTTCTAAAGAAAGAGAATGCTTCGGCCACCTTTTTCGTAATAGGCGTCAACGCCAATTTCAGTCCGGATATAGTCCGAGAGGAATATGTCAACGGCAATGAAATTGGCAATCATACTTACACTCATCCAGATATTTCCAAGATAACCGGCGCCCAGTTTGTTTTTGAAGTAGGCGCCACCCAGCGGGTCATCGAAGCGATCACCGGACACAAAACCTTGCTTTTTCGCCCGCCTTACGCCGAAGATATTGAACCGACCACGCCCGATCAGGTGAAGCCATTGTCTTCCAGTAATTTTGGATATTACACCGTTTCGATGCATATTGATCCATCTGATTGGACACGTCCCGGCGTTTCTCAGATTGTCAATCGGGTTCTTACGGCCGCCAAGAACGGACAGGGAAACATCGTTTTGCTCCATGACGGCGGCGGCAACCGTGAAGAAACAGTCCAAGCTTTGCCGAAAATAATCGAGGGATTGCGGGCGGCGGGATTTCAGATTGTCCCGGTTTCCGATTTGCTCGGGATTTCGAGAGACAGTGTGATGCCGAAAATTACGTTCGAGGAAAGAGCTATCGCTTATGCCAACGACATAACGGTCCAGGTCGCTTCCGGATTCAATCAATTTATGCTGCTGATGTTTAAGGTTGGAATCATTCTGGGAACGGCTCGGTTCATTTTTATCGGACTTCTGGCGATTGCCCAGTGGACTCATTCCCGGAGGGGTGCTTGGCGGAAACTTTCCCGAACCGTCCACTACAAACCCTCGGTTAGCGTCATCATTCCCGCTTACAATGAAGAAAAAGTTGTTGTCAAGACGGTTGATTCCATTTTGCGATCGACTTATCCGAATTTCAATATTATCGTGGTTGACGATGGATCAACGGACGGCACTTGGGCGGTGTTAGAAAATAATTTCGGGAAAAACGGCTGGGTCAAAATCTTCAGGAAAGAAAATGGCGGGAAATCATCAGCGCTCAATTTCGGCATCGCGATGACCAAAGCGGAAATAATTGTGACTCTCGACGCGGATACGGTTTTCCGATCGGATACGATCGAAAAGCTGGTGCGCTGCTTTCTGGACCGGAGAGTGGCGGCGGTGGCTGGCAACGCCAAGGTGGGGAACCGGATAAATATTCTCACGCGTTGGCAGGCGCTGGAATATATCACCAGTCAAAACCTGGATCGGCGGGCTTTTGAAGCGCTTAATTGCATTACGGTGGTGCCCGGAGCGGTCGGTGCTTGGCGGCGAAGCGCTATCTTGGAGGCTGGAGGATTTTCCGAGGACACTTTGGCGGAAGATGCAGATCTGACGTTTAGCATTATCCGTCAGGGGCATCAGGTTGCCTATGACGACGAAGCCATTGCTTATACCGAAGCGCCTGATTCCACTAAAAATTTTATCAAGCAGCGTTTCCGTTGGATGTATGGGATGTTCCAAACTGCCTGGAAACACAAGGACCTGGCTGTGAAAAAGGAATACAATGCGCTGGGCTTTCTTGGCATTCCAAATATCTTTATCTTCCAGATTTTCTTTCCTCTCGTCTCGCCTCTCATGGATCTAATGATGGTCATTACGCTTTTCTGGGGAGCTTGGCAGACCTATTTTCATCCGGCCGGCGACATTTCTCCGCTTTACGCTTTCAAGAAATTTCTTATTTTCTATATATTCTTCCTGCTGGTCGATCTGGTTACGGCGGCCATCCCGTTTTTCCTTGAACACAAAGAAGATTGGCGACTGCTGTTTTGGTTGCCGCTCCAGCGTTTCTATTATCGCCAGCTTATGTATTACGTGGCTATCAAGGCGGTTGTCACGGCCTTGAAAGGCCGTCTGGTCAAGTGGGGGAAGTTCGAAAGGAAAGCTACGGTGGTGGTCATGGCCGGATTGAAATAACCAAAAAATAAAAATGTATTAAAATCACATTTGGATCAAGTCTTTCGCAATCCATAACGATAAGGAGATGATGGAAAATTTGCGGAGAGGACAGCCAAAATTAAGAAAGGAGGTGAAGTAATATGGCAAACAGGGAACAAGCTATGACCGCCAGCGGACTCAACGTTTTGGCCGCGATCTGGCTAATTGTCGCGCCGTATGTTTTGAATTACTCTCATACCTCCGCCGCTTCTAATGACATCACTATCGGAATCATCGTTGGAATCTTGGCGCTTATCCGGCTCTTCACGCCGACCACCTCCGGTTGGCTAAGTTGGATCAATGTGATCCTGGGTCTCTGGTTGATCATCTCTCCGTTTTTCTTGGGCTATGTTAATGTCTCTTCGCTTTGGAATGACATAATCCTGGGTATCATCGTGGCGGCTCTGGCAGCATGGAGCTCTTCCGCGGCGACTACGCAGTACCAAGCTTAAGTACAATCTATGAGAGAGATAATCCGCGACAAAAACTAAACTCCGCCTGTGAAATTAGAAGAGGCGGAGTTTTGGTTTTGGATTGGATTATCCACAGTGGTTTTTTTTGTTGACACAGTTTTTGGGGGTGTTAAAATTAAAAGTGTAAAATCATTTTAAAAAATATGGAGAAAAACAAAGAAATGATGATTGATGAGCTAGCAAGGATGGTATAAAAAGGTTTTGTCGGAATGGACGAAAAGATGAATATTGTGGATGGAAAAATCAATAAGATAGATGAGAAGATGGACGAGAGATTGAAAAACGTCGTGGAGCACAAACTCAATCAGATTGACCGGCGCGAGCTAAAAAAATTATTAAAATAAAATAAAATAAAATGAAATTCCCAAGCCTACCCTCTCTCTTAATTAAACCGCGGAATTCGAAACTTTTCAGATATCTTTTGATTTCCCTGATTCTCTTGGGAGGTCTTTTTGTTTTCCATAACGTGAAAGCCGCTTCCGGTATTAACAAGGAACTGACCTACTTCGGTGTTCTAAAATCTTTCAGTGGAGCTATCGCGACTGACGGCAATTATGACATGGTGTTTAAAATTTACACCACTGCCACCGGCGGCACGCCGGTCTGGACAGGCAATTACACTACTGCTAACAGCAATGCGGTCGCTGTCAAAGATGGTAATTTTACGGTGCTCCTCGGTTCGGGATCCGGCAACACGATGACGGTGGATTTTTCCCAGGACACTTACTACGCCGGCATCACTGTTGGCACCGATGTTGAGATGTCTCCGAGACAACGGATCGGTGCGGCCGCCTACGCTTTTAACGCCGATGCTGTCAATGGCACCAGTGTCTATCAGGGCACTGGCGATCCCAATGGCGTCCAGACCGGGTCGGTGGGAGATATGGCTATCGATTCGACCAATGACAAGCTTTACATTAAAACTTCCGGCACCGCTACCAACACCGGCTGGTCGGAAATAGTCGGCTCCGGCGGCGTGACCACTCTCTCGGCTCTTACTGACACTGATATCTCCAACCCGGCCGCGGGCGATGTTTTGGTTATGAACAGTTCCAATAAATGGGCCAATGAGTCGACGGGCGATATCACCGGCTCTTCCGGCCTGACTGTTGCCGGCGGTAGCAACTCAATCCTCGGCGGCGGTGTTACCATAAGTCTCAACAATGGCGCCATCACCGCGTCCAAATTGGATCAGGCTCTTAGTCTTGGGAGTGGACAAACTCTTTCGGCCGGTTCCGGCACGCTGACTGCTAATGCTCTCATCTCCGGCACTTACGGCATCAGTATTTCCGGCAACGCCGCGACAGCCACCAGCGCGACTTCCGCAACCAATGCAACCAATGCAACGACAGCTACCACCGCCGGCAGTCTCTCCGGAACGCTGCCTTTTAGCCAACTGGGGAATCCCACTCAAAACACCACCCTTTCGATGGGAAGCAATAAGGCTGGTTTGACTTTCGGCGCGAGTACTGGCTCGAATGATCTTTTTAGTCTCTCAGATACCACTGGAAATTCCGGAACAGGATATCTCATGAACATCACCACCAACACTGGATCGCTTCTCAATCCGCTCCATATCAGCGCGGGCGGAGGAATGGAAGGACTGACGGTTAACAGTTCCGGTCAAGTAGGAATCGGAACGACGTCTCCCGGTTCTCAATTGTCGGTGGTTGGTGGCGCCACTTTCGGTTCGCTCTATGCTAGCCAGCTGATGGCCGACGGCAATGTGGCGATCCAAGGAAACTTGGGAATCGGTACGACCAATCCCCAAGCGGCATTGGAGGTGAACGGGAATGCGCAATTTGATGGCTCGGTAAAAATAGGAGGTACGTATATAACCGCCAACACCCTGGCCCAACTTACAGCCGATGCGAACTTTGCCGGAACGGTCTATCTGACCGCGCCCGTGACGCTTACGGGTGATCTGGCTCTCACCTGCGATTTAAGGCCAATGCAGGGAGCGACGATCACTACTACGGGACACACGCTAAGCATGTCCATACCAACCGCTGGACGTTACCAGATATTTGCAGGGACGGGAACCGTGACGTTCAGCAATGGCGGGACGGTCTATCCAGAGTGGTTTGGAGCGAAGGGAGATGATTCTACTGATGATTTTGCAGCTCTTCAAGCAGCCGGTAATTCATTAGTAAATGTTGGAGGCACACTTTTAGGCGATGTATCAAAAACTTACAAAGATAATGAGTATATAGTTTATACAAATATCAATAATTTAACTATTAAAGACCTGGCTCTTGACTGTGTAAATTTGATTTCTACAGGCAATAACGCATGTACAGCCGCCGCCGCTCCTTATGGATGCTGCACGGGTTATCATGCTGGTACATGCGGCCCACCTTATACAGCTTTAATGATATCAGGCACAGTTACAACCACGACAACCACAGTCACCGGCCCTTTGGATGTAACTAATACGTTTGTGCCTACAACAACGCTAACGCTTAATGTTGCAAATTCAACCGGATTTGCCCCTGGTGACATGCTGGAAATTATATCCACTCAGCCATGGGGTGGTTGTGGAACTGGAAATTATGTAACAAGCGAACTGTCCTCAATTGCATCTGTTGGAAATAACACGATAACATTAAAAACAGGACTTCGAACTGATTATACAATTAGTGCGGGAAGTGGATATGTAATGACTCTCACTAGGATTATTCCTATAGAGAATCCTGTACTAGATAATGTAAAAATCACAGGCGCAGGATCAGGACAAAGACAAAGTGCTGTTGGAATACGATATGCTAACAGTCCAATTATTATGGACAGCAAGAGTACTAATTGTGACGTTGGCGGTTTTGATTTTAACTGGACTGATCATGGCTTAATGACAAATAACGAAGTGTATAACTGTGCTGATACAACTTATCCAGCCGGCTATCCTTATAGCTTGAGTAATGGAAATAATTGGGCAACTATTGAAAACAGTAAAGGAATAAACGTTAGAAATGGCATTACATCAGCAGGTTATGAATTAGATTGGAACCCTACAATTAAGGGGTGTTCGTTTAGCGGTGCCTTACCTCCGCTTAATGGCGGGCAAGCTATAAACTCCCACCGCAACTCTGTGAATATGATAGTGGACGGAAATCACGTAGAAAATATACAAGAAGGAATTGTACTTTCAGGAATTGGGACACAAATCGTTAATAATGTAGTTACCGGAAACTGGACTACAAACGGTTCTGGTTACGGAATAGCACTACTAGATTGGTGCCTTGGAACGAATTATGCAATCAATACAAACGCAAGGACACAAATTTCAAATAATTATGTAAGTGGAACTCGCGGAATAGCAACAAGTACAAGTAACGGACAGTGTACGGCTCCTGGTGTACCGTTTGCATGTTGCACAGGGAACGGAACCGGAACGTGTGCTTCATACGGCGTGAATATAACTGGCAATACAGTCATCGGTCAAACAATAAATGGTATAACTGCGGATTATGGGATAGATGTCACTACAGGACAAACTAATATATCAGGTAATAATGTTTCAGGTTTTACAACTGATCTCTTTTTTCCAGGAACACCCCCATCAAGCACTTGGAAAACAGGTATGATGGTGAATAATATGATAGAAGGCGCTAGCCAAGGCTACGGCATACTGGATAATGCCAATGGGGCAGGACTTACCAACGCCACAAATGCTGGTTACGTGAAAAGCTCGAACAACGCCACCCTGGTTCTTAATGGCACATTTTATAATTGGACGGCACATGACAACTGGTGGGATCTGACTGGTGTAAATACAACAACCGATTGTAGCGCTAGTTGCACAGCCGCCGGTGTGCCGTTTGCGTGGTGTACGGGATCAGGCACTGGTACATGTTATCGGAAAGTCGCTATAGTGCTAAGCCCAACTCACTCACCGCAAATTATCAAAGGGAGCATTGAAGCAACGCAAGCTGTGGCAACACTCCCACAGATACCTTATAACGATTATTTATTGGGTTGGGTAGAGATTCCAAATGGTTACGCAGGCGGCTCATTGGCTGGATTTGTTTTTCACAATTTGACAGGGATGTTTCAGCAAATTCCGTAAAATTAGGGATTTTGTAGTCTGGCCGCCTTAACTTTTTCGGCTTCCGGATTGGAGAATTAATAAGTTTAGCGAGAAAAATAACTTTTTATAGACATCGTTATGCCAGACAACATCGAAATGTCCATGGTCAAGAAAAACAGAAATATGGCCGAGGTGATTACAGAAGAAGTTTCTGTGGCGCGTCCGTCGAAGCAACCAGAAAGACAAAAATTTACCAAAATTACTCGAGGAAAGAGAATTCCCAGAATTTTGCGGGGACTCGTGATAGTAATCATCCTCGGCGTTGCTATATATTTCTATCACCAATACCAAAAAGCGAAAGCCGATCCTGTTGCTCAAGCGGGAAAACTGATTGAGCTTCCACAAGGGGAAACTCCAACTATTGCCACCGTGAACGACATCACCAAGCTGAAGGGCCAAGATTTTTTTCAAAATGCTGCCAATGGCGATAAAATTTTGATTTACGTCAAAGCTCAAGTGGCGATTCTTTATCGGCCCAATATCAACAAAATAATCAAAGAAGCTCCGTTTATCATGGACCAGAATAATCCATCATCTTCTCAAAACTCGCCCGCAACTCCAACTGCTTCCAAAGCAGGGAACAAATAAATAATCCACAAAACCATATGCAAAGAAATCCGGAAAAAATTGAGCGTTTCATGGCGAGAGAAGCAAGACAGGCTTCAGAGGCGTTGCATTACGCGCCTGCTTTCACCAGAAAAGAAAAAAGAAAAATTTCAAGAATATTTTCGCGGTGGAGAATTTCGAAAATATTATTCTGGCTGGTTTTTCTCGGTCTCATTGCCACCGCCGCGTATTATTACCGGCAATACAAAGTTCTTAAAAAAATTCCCAGTTCTGTTGCCTTAACCCAGGCAAAATCCCAGTCGGTGGTGATTCAAGTAGGGAAGCTCATGATTCTCCCGCAAGGAGAAAATCCTACCCTTGCTACTGTCTCTGACAAGAGCAAACTCGGCAATCAGGTTTTTTTCAAAAACGCGGAGAATGGCGACAAGATCCTGATTTACGCCAACGCCAAAGTCGCCATCCTCTATCGTTCAAGCATCAACAAGATCGTGAACGTGGCCCCGCTTTTTGCCGATCAAAATAGTAGTAGCGGTCAAACTGTCTCAGCTGATCAGTCTGCTGCTCAAAACTCACCAGGAAGCAATCTGGCGATTCAAGCCAATTCAGCCGCAAACCCGGCACCATCATCCCCAATGCAAATACAAACCGATTCCACTCCTGCTGCCGATAGCAGCAATGCCACAATAAACCCTTTAAAGGTGATAATTGAAAAAGGCTCTAATGTGGCGGGAACGAGTAATACCCGGGCTAACCTCAACAGTCTCACCGGCGTAGCCGTCATTGGCACGGGCGACGCCAAAGGCAATTACACTAACACTCTCGTCGTTGATCTGACCCAGAAAGATTCCGCTCTTGTGAGCCGAATTGCTCAAGCGGTCGGTGGACAAGTTCAAAATCTCCCGGCTGGTGAAGTCCAGCCGGCCAACGCCGATGTTTTAATCATTGTCGGCAGTAACTTGGCTGCGGAAACTACCACTCCTAACAACAGCAATAAATAAATGAGCCATGTCAAAGCCAAAAAAAAGCTCTATTTCTTCCTTGCGAGCGCTTTGCTTCTTTTCCCGCTTATAAGCCGGGCGGACACGATGAGCAGTCAGAACTGGAGCATCGAGGCCGGGACTATAGGCACCGGCGCCATTTCGTCGTCTTCGGCCGGATCCCAAAATTACAGCGTTGAATCATTGAACGGTTCTTCCGCCACGCAGAGTTCGAGCAGCAGTTCTTCGTCCATCGATTCCGACAACGACACTATTTCTCTCAACATCTCCGCCGTCAAATACCAGGCCGTTTCACCCACGGAAATCGACATCACTTGGCAGACCAACAACAGCTCCGACGCAGAAATCCGCTACGGCACCGACCAAAACCTGGCTGACAGAAAAACCGACCATATCAAAAGCAACAACCACACCATGCGTCTTGGCAATCTCACGCCCGGAACTGAATACTATTTTCGTATTTACTCCCATGACAACAACAGCCAGAGTGAACACACCAAAATATATTCTCTGACTTTGCCGAAAGTCGGGGAAACAGTGGTTTCCAATGAGACGACCGGTGTTGGCGCTAATCCGGAAAGCGGGGGAAACGGACAGTTCGCTTCTGTACTGAAACAATCCAAAATTAATTCGCAAAACAATCCCAAAATCAACACTAATCCAGTTGGTTACTCTTCCGGCTGGTGGAAATGGATTGCGGGGATTATTATTTTAGTGTTGATCGGGGGAGTGGTTTGGGCTACATTGAAACTGAGAAAGAATTATACACAAACGTCAAAATAAACTTTTTAAAAATGTCGATTGCATCCAGGATCGTAAATCCAGAATCAATGGTGATGATGTTTGGAGTTGCCGCCGTTGCCGGAATTATTACTGCTATTTCCTGAATTGACAATTGCTTGATTGAGGCTGGCTTGCCAACCCTGGATCATCGGGTCAGTGGTATTTTGAGTTTCGACTAATCCCGCGCTCGCAGTAGCGTTGCTGGAAGAAAGATTGCCGGAACTGCCGGCGTATTCAACACGTGTTCCAATATTGGCCGGATCGGCCTTTTTCAATTTCTTGCCAGATAAAACTTTGCCGGTTTTTTTATCGAAATAAACAATCTTGAAATTGCCGCTCTGAGTGTTGGCCGAGGTGGAATTTTCATTGTTGTAAGCCAGGAAAGTTTCTTTGGGATAATCTTTGAGAGCAGCGGTCATGAAATTATTCCAGATCGGCGCGGCCACAAAAACCCCGTCCGCACCGCTTCGGAATGGCGAGTTGTTGTTGTTCCCGGTCCAGACACCGACGGCGAGATCCGGCGTGTAGCCGACCGTCCAGCCGTCCCGAAAGTCTTGAGACGTTCCCGTTTTGGCAGCTACAGCATATCCCGGCACGACCAATTTGCTGTTTGGTCCGAACATCGGCGTTCGGGCGGCGTTGTCGGACAAAATGGAACTGATTTTTCGCGCCACTTGCGGATCCAACACCTGTTCGTTTTCCGGCTGCGGTTGATAGATGATTTTTCCACTGCTGTCTTCAATTTTCACGAAGGGCGTGGCGGGATTTCGCTGGCCGTCATTGGCAAAAACCGAATAGCCGGAAGTTTCGTCGAGAAGCGTCACATCGCCACCGCCAATAGCCAATGCTAAGCCGTAATGAATCTTTTGCGGATCAAGGGTAGTGATGCCCATTTTTTCGGCGAGATTTATCGTGTCGTTAATGCCGGCTAGATACAGAGTTTTGACGGCTGGAATGTTGAGTGACATGCCCAGGGCCTGGCGCATCGTGACTACGCCATGCGACCGACCATCATAATTTCGGGGAATATAGTTTCGGCCGGAACCGTCCGGGCCGAAATTAGTCGAGGCGTCCAGAAGGAGCGTATCCGGCTGATAGCCTTTCAAAAAAGCTTCCGAATAGACAAAAGGCTTAAAGGAAGAGCCGGGCGAGCGGAGGGCGAGGGCGGCGTTGACCTGTCCGTCGGATGCCGTGTTCCAGAAATTTGGACCACCAACCATGGCCAGGATTTGTCCAGTTTTAGGATCAATAGCTACGAGCGCCGCGTTATTGGCATTATAGGCTTTACTGTTATAGGCGGCACCTTGCGTAACGTCCTTTTGCGCGATGTTTTGCAAGTTATAATCCAAAGAGGTGTAGACTTTTAGTCCGCCATTCTTGACTTTATCTTTTCCGTACATCTGTTCCAATTGCTGTTTAACGTAAAAGACGAAATGCGGATCTTGGATCGAATCCTTGAGTGGAATTATTTTAGCCAGCGTGTCCACTTTTTTGGCGGCGGTGATCATCTGTGGGTCGGCCAATTTCAACTCGGCAATCCGATTCAAGATATTCTGCTGACGGGCAACAAGCGCCTGCGTATTGCCGCCATAAGGGGAATAATAAGTCGGCGCGTTCGGAAGCGCTGCCAAAAAAGCGGCTTCGTCCAGCGTTAATTTATCGGCGTGGATGCCGAAATAAGTTTCAGCCGCCGTTTCGATGCCGTAGGCATTGTGTCCATATGGAACATCATTGAGATACATATCCAAAATCTGGTCCTTGCTGTATTGTTTCTCAAACTTTATGGCCAGGATGGCTTCGATAGCTTTCCGGCGGAAGGTTTTTTCCGGGGAAAGGTAGAGGCTTCTGACCAATTGTTGAGTGATGGTGGAGCCTCCCTCCTGGAAACTGCCTGATTGCCAATCGGTGAGCGCCGCCCGGGCGATGGACTTTACGTCAATGCCGCCATGAGAATAGAAATTGCTGTCCTCGGAAGCGATGGTGGCGATGCGGATATCATCAGGAATTTGATTGTGCTTCAAACTTTGGCGGTTTTGGTCGCCGTATATCTTGTAAAGGATGTACTGGCCAGTTCGGTCGTAAATGAGGGTGGTTTGGTCCATTTTCGCGGTGGGCATTCCCGCCGGAAGTGGCGTGTTGGCGTAAACGTAGTAGCCGGCAATCAAGCTTAAAGTGCCGATCATTACTGCCACGTCCAAAATAATGAGAAAAAAATTTTTCAGGACGGGTTTTAGGATGGCTGGGAATTTTGAGCGCTTGGTTGTTGGTTTTTCCATAGGCGTCGGTAGAAGCTTGATGTAGGTTGAACCGTTCATATTTTTGTTTGCGCTTTGCGGTTTATTTATCATAAATAAAACAACGCAGGATTTTTTTTATTTCCTTTTGTTGGAAAATAAAAAAACGCCGTCCGGGACGCCGATTCCACGTATAAATCGGAAAGAAAATAGGAAATTTCAAAAACTCGGTTCCGTCCCATTTTATCCGCTCTTTCGCGTTTTGGCAAGGGTCTTTTTCTGGTTTGACAAACGGCGGGTTATAACCCATAATATGGTTAGACAGAAAAGCGAGACAAAGAAGCGGTCGATCTTCCGGCATTCTCGTCTTTTCAGCAAAAAATCATCCCGTCTCGGCGGGGTAATAATCCTTAACTCTGAACAAACGTATGGCAGAACAAGCAAGCGACAAAGAATTCGTGGAATATGTCGTTAAACAAATCGTAAATCGTCCGGATGATGTGAGAGTGGATCGGAAAATCGACGAGATGGGCGTTCTCATCACTTTGGATGTTAATCCAGAAGATATGGGAATCATCATTGGACGCGAAGGCGCGACAGCGAAAGCTCTCCGCACCCTTCTTCGCGTAATCGGTGCCCGGAACAACGCCCGCGTCAATCTCAAGATTAACGAACCGGAAGGCAGTGAAAGAAAACCCCGGGAAGAAAGAAAGAGTATCGATGAAGTAGTCGGTGATCTCAGTGTCTAGTCAATTTGTATCTTATATACCTGAAGAGACCCTTTCGAGGGTCTTTTTAGTTGGAGGGGGGTGTGGTATGATGAAAGCAGGCAAAGATCATGAAATTTAAAATTGTTACAATTTTTCCCGAAATTTTCGATTCATATTTCAATGAGTCGATTTTGAAGCGCGCGCAAAAGGAAAAATTGATTGAGATAAAAATCCATAACCTGCGCGATTGGACGACTGACAAACATAAAACGGTCGACGATACGCCGTACGGCGGCGGAGCGGGAATGGTGTTAAAGATTGAACCCATCTGGCGATGTGTTCAATCTTTAAGTTCAAAGTCGAGGAGTTCGCTACGCTCACGGACTATTTTATTCTCTGCTAAGGGAAAGCGATATACTCAAGATGATGCCAAGCGGTTGGCGGAATATGACAATCTTATTTTGATCTGTGGGCGGTATGAAGGTGTGGATGAGCGGGTGGCGGAGCATATTGCTGACGAGGAAATTTCCATCGGCGATTATGTTCTCACCGGCGGTGAGATCCCGGCTATGGTTGTTGTTGATTCGATATCCAGGTTATTGCCGGGAGCTCTGGGAAACGCCGAAAGCATCGAGGAGGAGTCGCACAATCAGGAAGGTCAATTGGAATATCCCCAATATACTAAACCGGAAGATTTTCAGGGTTGGAAAGTGCCGGAAGTGTTGCTCTCGGGAAACCATAAGGAGATAAATAAATGGCGAAAGGAAAAAACAAAATCAGAACCACTGATTAACACATGATTTTTTGATTACACTGAAATTTTATTTCACGTGAAATCACGTGCGTTCAGTGTTAATCAGTGGTTCAGACAATTATGCTTAAAGCTAATCAATCCGACAAACCATTGCTGTACGCCATTCTATTACTGATCATCTTCGGTCTCATGATGGTCGCTTCGGCCGGAGTCGCTTATTCTGAGTCGCGTTTCGGCGACTCGTATTATTATTTCAAACACCAGCTTTTTTTCGGTGTTTTGCCGGGATTGGTCGCGATGCTCGCCGTTCAGACGGTCGATTATAATTTCTGGAAAAAGATTTCTTTTCCTTTTTTCGTGGCCAGTATCCTGTTTTTGATTCTGGTTTTTGTGCCTGGGTTTGAGACAAAAATTTACGGCGCCAGCCGCTGGCTGCGCCTGGGGCCGTTCTCCTTTCAGCCGTCCGAAATGTTAAAATTAGCTATGATTCTCTATCTGGCAGCTTGGCTGGAAAACAGGACCGAGCGAGTAAAAGACTTTTTCGAGGGGCTGGCGCCGTTTCTGGCCATTGTAGCTATGGTCAGTTTTTTGCTGATCAAGCAGCCGGATATCGGGACATTGGGTGTGGTAATTTTGATCGCCTTGTCGATATTTTTTGTTTCCGGCGCCCGTCTTTCTCACTTGGCTCTTTTGGGCGCGGCCGGCGCGGCAGCCTTGGTGGCCTTGGTCAAATTCGAGTCCTATCGGATGAGTCGTTTTTTGGTCTTTCTTCATCCTGAACTTGATCCGCGCGGCATCGGCTATCAAATCAACCAGGCTCTTCTGGCAATCGGCTCAGGCGGCATCCTGGGGGTGGGTCTTGGACATAGTCTTCAGAAGTTCAATTATCTGCCGGAACCGATCGGCGATTCTATTTTTGCTATAATAGGAGAAGAGCTGGGTCTTGTTGGCGGAATATTTCTGATTGGCCTTTTTGTTTTGGTGGCGGTGCGGGGCTTCCATGTTGCCAAAAATGCGCCGGACCGATTTTCGCGATTGGCGGCAGTCGGAATAACTGGTTGGATTGTTTTCCAGGCCTTTGTCAACATTGCCGCCATTTCCGGACTTATCCCGCTCACCGGCATTCCCTTGCCCTTCATCAGCTACGGCGGAACGTCGATCATATTTTTGATGGCGGGAGTGGGAATATTGTTGAATATATCCAAATACGCTGAAGTAAAGTAGGTTTATTTATAAGAGTGTTTTATTAATCTGATAAGATAAAAAATTTTCAATTTACAATTTTCAATTTACAATGAATTTTCAATGATTTAATTTTCAATTTCCAATGCTGGTTTGAAAATTTAAAAATTGAAAATTTAAAAATTGATTGAAAATTGAAAATTGATAATTGTAAATTGTCTATGCGTATTGTATTGACAGGTGGCGGTACTGGCGGGCATATTGTTCCACTGGTCGCCGTGGCGGAAAAAATCAAAGAAAAAGCGCCGGATTGCGAGTTTATTTTTGTTGGGCCGAAAGGCGATTTGGAAAAAAAGCTGATGGATGCTCAAGGGATTCCGACCAAGGGCGTTATGGCAGGGAAGATGCGCCGCTATTTTTCCTTTTGGCATTTCGTGGATATTTTTAAGATTCCCATTGGGATTATTCAGGCGCTTTGGCACTTGCTTTGGTTGATGCCAGATGCTATCTTTTCCAAAGGCGGCTACGCTTCGTTTCCGGTCGTTTTTGTCGGCTGGCTCTACCGTATCCCGATCATGATCCATGAGTCGGACGCCAATCCGGGTTTAGCCAATTCGGTCTTGGCCAAATTCTCAGAAAGGGTGGCGGTGTCATATTCGCAAGCTGAGATATACTTTCCGGCCTCCCAGGTTGTCTTGACGGGCAGTCCGCTTCGGAGCGATATTGCCGCGGGTGACGCAGTCCGCGCTCGAGAGATGTTTCATTTTACCGATTCGAAAAAAGTGATCTTTGTGGTTGGCGGGTCGCTTGGCGCCCGGAGCATCAATAACAAAATAATTGAAATTCTGCCTGAGCTCCTGCGTAAATACCAGGTGATCCATCAAACCGGACAAAACAATATTGAGGAAGTGAAGCAGCGGGCCGGCGAGCAAGGCATCAAGGCGGAACACGGAGGTTATTTTCCGCTTGCTTTTTACGGTGACGAGATTAAAGATATTTTAGCTATGGCTGATCTGGTGATATCGCGGGCTGGCGCGAGCACTATTTCTGAAATCGCAGCCAATAGGAAGCCATCCATTCTGATTCCTCTGGAAACAGCCGCCAACAATCACCAACGTATGAACGCCTATGCTATCGCCAAGACCGGCGGTTGTGTCGTTTTGGAAGAAAACAACATGGGTCATAACATGCTTATTGAAAAAATTGAAGAAATAATGAATGATGATAAGCTTCGGGAGAAATTGTCGCAGAACATCAAGGCCTTCTATCATCCGGACGCGGCGGAAAAGATAGCGGAGGGGATATTGGGGATGATAAAATAAAATTTATAATTTCTAAACAATTTCCAATGCTTCAATGACTAAATTTCCAAACGTTTAATAACTTGAAAAATTATTGAATTGTTTGTCTCGCTATGCGAGATCTGGCGCAGCCAGAAAAATTGAAAATTGAAAATTGAAAAT
>JARLIA010000013.1 GCA_031291955.1 Minisyncoccota bacterium | reverse complement strand
TACAATCACCGCCGGATTCACCAGTCACTCGACTACCTCACTCCAGCTGAAATATATTTACCCGATAACCAATTAATTTTTAAAAATCAAATCCATCTAATTGAAGCTAAAATACTGTCTTGACAGACAGTCCACCTTAAAAATTCTTTTACTTCTCTCCGAGTAGCTATTAAGAGTGGTGAACAATGACCGTATGTCGAGGCAGCACTCCTCTAGTTCTTGCTGAGCGATAGTTCGGTAAAGCGGATATGAACTTTCGTTGTCTTTGAGACAACTGCCAAGAGTCATATTGCCATCTAGATTCTCGCTATTAACAAGGTCGTCCAGGTAAACAGTGTTCATCTTCATCCGTTTTAAAGCCTTTTCTACCTCCTTGCGGTCTTCTCCTAAATGCAAAGCAATATCTTCAGCCTTTGGCTCTCTGCCAAGATGATTGACGAGCTCAGCGGAAGCACGAATAATCTTATTCCAAAATTCCGTAACGTGTACAGGCAATCTGATAGTGTTGGCGTATTCATAGATAGCTCTAGTAACAGCTTGCCTTATCCACCAAGTAGCGTAGGTGGAAAGGTTCGCTATCTCAGGGTCATACAGTTCAATTGCCCTGATTAAACCGAAGACGCCTTCTTGGATAAGATCGAGAAATTCCAGACCTCTTCCTCGGTATCTTCGAGCTATCCTAACTACCAGACGCATATTGTGAATAACTAGCTTGTTTCTGGATTCCATATCTCCCGTTGCCTGAAAACGCCTTGCTAGAGCTTTTTGTTCGGAAGCTTTCAGTACTCGGAATTTGCCAATTTCTTCCAAAAATATAGCCAACAAATCTTTCGTTGGCATCGGGTTTGTGTGTAGCTTATTAAATATCGTCTCTAGGCGAGAATCTCCCTCGTGCAAGGAAGCATAAGGATTATTGTCGTCATTTTCGCCAGTTTCGACCAGACTGAGAGACGAGCTTTCTTCGTGCAGTTCCTCTGCAGAAAGAATATCGGCGCCCAAGTCATGCTGATTTCTCATCTCTTCTCCTCCTCTTTACTGAAACCTTCTCAATGGATCCATACTGGATCTGAGGCATGATTTTGCTAAGCTTTTCAAGCCTGGGCGGAATGTTTTTCGTCATGCCGTCAGTTTTCTCCAAAACATTGATCGCGACCTGCTTTTCCGCTTTTTGAACGCTCGGTCCAGCTGCTTCTCCAAGCCTTACTCCAGAAATCACCAACTCCACCGTATGCCGATATTTCTCTCTAGGATCATCCTGGCTTGTAATTCGATAAACCGGTGTCGCCTGAAATTTCTCTTGGGCCAGTTGCTGGAGGTGGGTTTTGGGATCGAACTGTCGAATCTCTTTTTCTGATGTCAGAATGTTTATGTTCACATCGGACAACAAGTCTTTTTCCAGTATTCTTCTGATAGCGAAATAATTACATCCACTGTCCAAAAAAATTGCTCCAATAACAGCTTCGAAAACACAGGCCAGAATATATTCATCTGATTCCAGACCAGCATTTCTGGCACCATTACTCAATGTGAGATAGTCTCCCAGGTGGTATTGTTTAGCAATTTTGGCTAAATTATTGCCGGAAACAATAATGGATTTATAACGGGTCAGGGTTCCTTCGTTATCCTTGGGAAACATATGAAAAAGTTTCTCCGCAGTAACCAGATCAATGACTCCATCTCCCAGAAATTCCAGGCGCTGATAGCTATTAAACAGGTATCGTTTATTAGCTAAACATGAAGGGTGAGTTAATGCTTCATAAAGAAACAGTGATTTCCTGAACTTGTAGCCCAGGACTTTCGTCAACGCAGCTAATCCTTTAATCATTTGCTCCATGGCACTCTCTCCTTAAGTTAGATTTCACCTGTAAATATGCCTGCCTAAAATTATTGAAATACCTCATTTCTTGCTATTCAATTGGTAAAGTACCTTCTAAGTTTAGACTAAAAGATAGCTGAAATAAAGGGCATTGTCAAATGAATGTACAATGACAATAAATGAATCATGTATAGCAATAATCCCGATTCAAGATCATAATTTTCCAAAAATTATAGATGGTGTAATAATGCTGATAATCAAGGCAACTGTCTTTAACTCTCCCAATTCTCCATCAAATTGTTCACAAGCGTATCCAACTAGCCCGCGCCAGTCAAAAAAACAGCCTAAAAGGCTGTTTTTTTGTTTTAAAATAAAAATCCCGCAGCAAGTTAAACGGCGGGATTGGCCCCTAGAGTCACCCGAAAGATGTGGCAATCTTCTATGGAATTTTAAACAGACTTTTGATATATTTCTCAAATCCCTTGTACCCCTCCATGAGTTTCTGCAAATCATCGGCAGCTTGTGCCAAATTATTTAACGTGATGGCAGAGACCATTTTATAAAGACCGTCCATGACAATTTTGAGTTCTTGTTGAAATTTCTTCTGCTCTTCGGAGTATTGCAGGAAGTCGTCTATTTCCTTGGACGTATGCGGTACGCCAGTTTCGAACGAACGACGGGTCAGATCGACACCCACATCTGAAATCTCTTTGATTATTTTTTTGATCATCGTCTTTTGCCTTTCGCGATCATCCTCCTTTTGAACGGCTTCGATTTTCATCCGCATCGTTTGACAAAATCCCGCCAACTCTTTCCGAAATTCATCCAGCTTTGAATTACTCATGCCAAATTCCTCCTTTCGGTCTGTTTTTAAGTTACAATTGTAATGTTTGTTTTTATTACAACTTTCTACCGGCTCAAATTCTTCTGGATCAAAATGACAAAGACTATGGGAAGCGCCAGCCAGGCGAGATGGAAGATTGGGAGCGTCAGATAGGGGTAAGTGTTGAGCGAGACATAATCCAGAGCCATTTTTTTCGGTACGATTGCGAGCACAATGGTCAAAACCAGCATTACTTCCCAAAAACCCAAGAGTATCACTCGCCAGAGATACCCCGAGCGAACAACGATGATTTCAAAAATGTTCTTAGTTGTCAGGATTAAAATGATGAGCAAGACGAAAAAAAAGATCAGACGTTGAGTATAGTCGGCCAGATATTCTTTCGGCACGCTCACTAGGAGCGCGAAAGAAATGTAGGTGTTGACGAGAATGGCAACCAGCCGGGTGCGCCCGACTGCGAGTCCAAGAGCCAGACTCACCAAGGCAACAACAATCAGCAAACTAAAATCCTGGGTCAGATCGGCGGGAATACCGAGCTGGGAAAGAATAAGCGCGAAGTTCATTTTTTTATTTATTATTTCACGGAAGTATTATACCATCATTCTTCGGTCTTACCTAATTCTTCAATCAACCTTTTCTGTTCCCGCGACAGCTTCTTGGGGATTCGAACGATGATCTTCGCCATCTGATTTCCCCGCCCGCGGCCATGAAGATCTGGCACGCCTTTATTCTTGATCCGAAAAGTTTCGCCCGATTGGGTGCCGGACGGAACTTTCAGGATCAGCCGCCCGTCAACCGTTTCGATTTCAATTTCCGCTCCCAAAGCCGCCTGGGAAAAACTGATTTCTTCCGTGCTCAAGACATCGTTGCCGCTCCGTTGGAATTTCGGATGGACTTTGACGTGGACCAAGACATAAAGATCGCCGGCGGGCGCCCCTTTGACACCGGCTTCGCCCCGACCCTGAAGCGAGATGGTCTGTCCGTCGGCGATTCCCGCCGGAATATTAATCTCTACTTCCTGTTTTTCTTTCACTCGTCCTTCGCCGCCGCATTTGGAGCATTTTTTTTCAAATATTTTTCCTTCGCCCTGACACTCGGGACAAACAGTCACTTGCGAAAAAGAACCAAGGATGGTACGCGTCATTTTTTGCACCCGGCCGGACCCATGACAAGTCGGGCAAGTCTTGACTTCCGCGCCCGGTTCACCTCCAGTGCCGGAACAGCGATCGCACTGGACATTTTTTCGCAGTTCAACTTTCCGGGTCGCGCCGGTCACCATTTCAGAAAAAGTTATTTCCGTGTCTATCTGAATATCCCGGCCGCGGTCCTTTTGGGCGGCACCCCGCCTTCCGCCGCCGAAAGCGCCAGAAAAAATGTCTCCCAAATCCACTCCGCCAAAATTAAATTCAAAACCGCCACCTTCGCCTTGGCGCATGAAATCGGAAAAATCAAAATCGCCGCCGAAACCGCCTGCCCCTGCTCCGCCCGGGCCGGCCCCGGAAAACGTCTGTCCGAACTGGTCATACTGAGAGCGCTTGGTCTTATCGGACAACACCTGGTAGGCCTCGTTTATTTCTTTGAATTTCTGCTCGTCCCCGCCAGACTTGTCGGGGTGATATTTGTGGGCGAGTTTCCTATATGCCTTTTTGATCTCATCGTCCGAGGCGCTTTTTCCGACGCCAAGCGTGTCATAATAGTTGTTTGCCATAAAAAAAATAACTTTTTTATTTAATACAACGCTTTTGCGTCATAATTCATGTCAACTCAAATATTATATACCCGTTTTTAAAAATTAGCAATCTCCGAGCTAGAGTGCTAACCAACCCCTTGACTTAAGCCAGAATGTCTGCTAAATTCTTTATCAGAACCTTCTTTCTTTATTTATCCATGAGCGCAGGCTAGGCGATGACCCCTCGCCCATTCCCTTCTTGGGATTTGCCTGCGCTCCCCCTTTTTCGTTCGTCTCATCGTTCAGCCGGGCGTTTTTTTATTTCCAAAATAGCCGATACCTGCCTATTTTTTCATTCCAATAATCGCCACCATCGCTTCAACTTTTTCGGGTTTGTCTCGGCGGAAGGAAAAATATCTTTCACTTTCAAAAACACACACTGATTCGTCTTTGATATTTTCCGGTTTGGCGCCGGCTTCCTCGAGTTGCCGCCAGATGATTTTTTTCATGTCGACAAATATCTTACCATCCTTTCTAACCACGCTCTCCGGATAATTTTTAAATTCAGCCAAAATATCTTTTTGGATTTCGAAATGGCACGGACCAAGTGCCGGACCAAGAGTGATTTTCAGATTTTCCGCTTGTCCTCCGAGCGCGCGGATTTTCTCGAGAAGTTTCGGAATTATGTTTTTGACGATACTCCGCCAGCCGCAATGCGCGATCGCGATAATCTCATTTTTTTCTTCGCAGATATAGACCGGCACACAATCGGCCACGGTAATAGAAAGAAAAATATTTCTATTTTGAGAGACTAGCCCATCCGCTCCGGAAATTATTTTTTCCGCGGTATTGTTAATTATCGCAATTCCATTCCCATGCACGACCTCCGCCGCAACGACGTTTTCATTTTTAATTCCGACACTCTCAAAAAATTGTTTTCGGTTTTCCGCGTTCAAATCGCTGTTGTCAAACAGCTTCATCGAACCATCTTTCTTTTCCGACATCACCGCCAAAATTTCGGGATATTTTTTGAAAAATTCAAGCATCATTTTTCATACAACTTATTTTCTTTAAAATACCACACTAAGCCTACCGTTTAAAACCCTCCGCGTCAATAAAAAAGCGTGAAGTACACATAGCACCTCGACGCCTTTTGTCCACGCGGAAACAATTTAATCCTCCTTTATTTTGTGTACTGAGACACATTAATATTGTCTCTCGCTACTGTCGACTTCTCAACAGCAGTTATCATGTGACTCCCTATGTACACATAAAATAAAACTAGCCCGACAAACAACATAACTATGAACTTGATCATCCCCCCTCCCCTCTTGGGTTTATTGTTTGCAATGCATTAAGGTACTGCCTAACCATGTTATAGCACCATTTTCATTTTTTGTCAAACCAAAAACGGCTTTATTGAAGCCGTTTTTGGTTAAGAAAAATTTGCTATTCTTTTTTATCTCCCTCCTTCGTTTCTGCGTCCTTCACGTCTCCTTCTTTGGCTTCACCTTCTTTCGGTGCTTCGCCGGTCGGAGGAGTCTGGGTTTGTTGGGCTTCGGAAGCCGCTTTGTAGAGTTTCTCGCCGATTTTTTGCGCGGCAGTTGACATCTCTTCGGTAGCTTTCTTGATGGCTTCAAGATCGTCGCCATCTTTCACTTTTTTCAAATTCTCAATCGCGACTTCCACCGGCTTTTTCTCGTCGGCCGTGATCTTGTCGCCGGCTTCGCGCATAGATTTTTCCGTGGAATAAATGAGCGTGTCGGCGAGGTTGCGGGTTTCGATCAATTCTTTTTTCTTCTTGTCTTCCTCGGCATGGGCTTCGGCGTCTTTTTTCATTTTCTCAACTTCCTCTTTCGAGAGACCCGTCGATGCTTCAATGCGGATGGATTGTTCTTTACCGGTCGCCTTATCCTTGGCTTTGACGGAAAGGATCCCGTTGGCGTCGATGTCGAAAGTCACTTCGACCTGCGGGATGCCACGCGGGGCCGGCGGGATGCCGTCCAAAATAAATCTACCCAAGGTTTTATTGTCACTCGCCATTTCGCGCTCGCCCTGGAGAACGTGAATTTCAACCGACGGCTGACTGTCAGCGGCGGTGGAGAATGTCTGAGATTTGGCCGTCGGCACGGTTGTGTTACGGTCAATCAGTGGCGTGCGCACCCCGCCCATCGTTTCGATGCCGAGAGTCAACGGCGTCACATCCAAGAGAAGAACGTCTTTCACGTCGCCTTGCAAAACTCCGCCTTGGATGGCGGCGCCCAAGGCCACCACTTCGTCCGGATTAACGGACGCGTTCGGTTTTTTTCCGAAAAATTTCTCGACCGTAGCAATGACCAGCGGCATCCGGGTCATTCCGCCGACCATCACCACTTCATTGATATCCGAAGCGGAAAGTTTGGCATCTCCCAAAGCTTTCTTCACCGGTCCCAAAGTTTTTTCGACCAGAGCACCGACCAGTTCTTCGAGTTTCGCACGGGTCAATTTCATGACCAAGTGCTTCGGGCCGGAAGAGTCAGTCGTGATGAACGGCTGGTTGATTTCCGTTTCAGCCGCGGTTGAAAGTTCGATCTTGGCTTTTTCCGCCGCCTCTTTGATGCGTTGGAGCGCCAGCGGGTCATTCCCCAGATCAATGCCTTCGTTCTTTTTGAATTCGGCAATGATCCAGTGGATAAGCACCTGGTCGAAATCGTCTCCTCCAAGATGGGTGTCGCCGTTGGTCGATTTCACTTCGACCGTGTCGTCGCCCACTTCCAAAATGGAAATGTCAAACGTCCCGCCACCCAAGTCATAGACAGCAATTTTCTCATCTTTTTTCTTATTGAACCCATACGCCAAGGCCGCGGCCGTCGGTTCGTTGATGATCCGCCGGACTTTCAACCCCGCAATCTCGCCGGCTTCGACAGTGGCTTTTCGTTGCGCGTCGTCAAAATAGGCCGGAACAGTGATGACGACTTCCTCAATTTTCTCACCCAGTTTGGCTTCGGCGTCGCTTTTGAGTTTCCCCAAAATCATGGCCGAAATTTCCTGCGGGGTATAATCCTTGTCCCCCATTTTCACTTTCACGCCGCCGTTGGATGCGACGATTTTGTAGGGCAGGAGTTTCAGGTCCCGCTGGACTTCTTCATCTTCGAAGGCCCGACCAATCAGACGCTTGACCGAAAAAATGGTGTTCTCCGGATTAGTCACCGCCTGGCGTTTGGCAAGAAGCCCCACCAGCCGTTCGCCGGATTTGGAGATCGCTACCATCGAAGGCGTGGTCCGGGCGCCTTCCTTGTTTTCCACGATTGAGGGCGTTCCACCTTCCACCACCGCCATCGCGGAGTTAGTCGTCCCCAGGTCGATACCGAGTATCTTTGGCATAATATTTTCGCATTCATAATCCAGCTTCGTGCTGAATGATAATGCGTAGTTATTTATTGAGTTGGTTAATTTTTAATTTCAACAAACTCTTTTCGCATTTAAAATCCTACTCCACAACAACTCTCGCCGCTCTCACTACCCTTTCATCAATTCTGTAACCTTTGACCAAAACCTTCTTGACTTTACTTTCTCCTGCTTCGCGCTTCGTGTTTTGTGCTTCGTGACTGATCGCTTCCATCGTCGCCGGATCAAATTCGTCTCCTTTTTTTACTACAATCTCCGAGATGCCGTTGTCTTCCAAAATCTTTTCCAACTGCTTTTGAATATGCATGATTCCCGTAACCCATGGGTTATCTTTTTGCTCGGCCGGAATATGTTCGGTCGAAGCATGGAAGTTATCCACCACCGGCAAAAGTTCCAGGATCAGATTCAGATTGGAATACGCCACCATATCTTTCTTCTCTTCCATCTGGCGCTTTTTGTAGTTTTCAAAATCAGCCAAACACCTCTTCCAGCCGTCGAGCGATTTTTTCATTTCCAGATAGCTTTTTGCTTCCAAGAGAGTGTTCCTTTTTTCATTTTCAAATCCGTCAGCCTGAGAAAATACGTCCAAAGCTTTTTCAATCGGCAACCATTTGAATTGTTCATGTTCCGGACTAAGTTTGACCTCATTGAAATGACTGAGACAAATACAGCGGATGCCTCTTTTTTCGTCCCGGAATTGCTGAGTACCTTCCGGAAATTCCACCACGTCGATTACCGCTTCAAAAATCACGTCCAGTCCGGTTTCTTCTTTAACCTCTCGACTGATCGCATCTTTATAGCTCTCATTCTCCTGGATATGCCCACCGGGAAGGTCATATTTTCCGACACCGTACAAATTATTTCTCGATCTTTTCAAAATCAAAACCTCGTTATCGCGATTAAGAACAACCGCCTTTATCGTCAACGTCATTATTCTGGACTTTATTTCCTCTTTTTCGCTGTCTTTATTTGTTTTCATAGTCTTGACCATTTTCAAAAAAATTATGAAATTACCTTGTAAAAATAAACCTCGCGCTTTCCGCTGCCAAGATTATTACCACCGAAGTGCCCATCAATTTCTTGACGTAATCCAGGATTGACTTGTTGCGGGCGTATTTCATCCTTTTGGGCCCGATGATGGCAAGCAAGCCCGTCTCGCCTTCCTTGTTCTTGTAGGGCGACACAACCATTGAGCAATTGGAAATGGCTTTGATCGGATTTTCCTTGCCAATAAAAATCTTTGTCTCGCCGACTTTCACTTCTTTCAAAATCGAATCGATATTTTCGTCGATATAGTCCAGGGCTTCGGCCACCCGGCAGAATTCATCAATTTGTTTGAATTCCGGGTTCTCAAGCAATTCGCTGATCCCAAAATCATAGAGATCCTTTTTGAGTCCCGAGATGGCGAAACTCCCCGCAAAAGACGACAGGAGTTTGGCGGTCGTGCGCGACAGCCGGTTATTTTGGGCTTTCAGTTTTAAAAGCTCTGTCTGCATCTTTCGCTGTTCGGCGAGAGTCAATTTCTGATCCGGCATTATTTCCGACACAAAAAAGCGGTAGCCTTTGTCCGTCGGGATGCGTCCGGCCGAAGTGTGGGGCTGATAAAGATATTTCCCCTCTTCCAGCTCGGCCATGTCATTTCGAATGGTTGCCGAACTCAAATCGGGAAAATATTTTTCCGCAATCACTTTCGATCCAACCGGCACAGCCGTGTTGGTGTATTCTTCGATCACGGCGGAGAGAATTTTTTTGTGACGCTCTTCCATGTTTTTATTATACACCCTCATTAGCACTCGTCAAGCTAGAGTGCTAATTTAATTATAACCATTATTTTTAGCCTGTCAAGAATGAAAAAATAATCTTTCCTAGCTGTACTATCGGCATAATAATTAACCCCAAACCATATGAGCATGGACAAAATGGATGACAAAAAAAATATAGGGATGAAAGATGAAGCCGAAGAGAAGGCACAAATGACGCAGGAGGAAGTCAAAGACGGGATGGATAACGCGGGAGAATGGAGCGATAAGGAGATGGACGAGATGGAAGATATGTAGCGCGCTTGCCCAAATAACCACCCGAAGAATCGAGGCGGTTATTTGTATTTGGTAAAATAAATCCTTATTCCCTCTTTCTTCTTCCCGCAAGAACTGCCAGAACGGTTAATCCACTCACCAAGAGCGGAAACCAGACCTGGGAATACCAGGGTGAAGGGATAAGAAACAGGACATCTGGCGTAGTGAGAGATTTCGGCCAGCCTATGAGCAGATACAATCCGAAGTAATAAAAAAGATCCCAGAAAGCAAAAGTCCAGAGAAAAACCGCCCAACGCTCCCGCCTGTTTTTTTCGGCCAAAAGTGCCACGCAAATAAGCATGACGATCGTAGCGGCGTTTCGAACGGCTTCGATAGCGAGAAAATTTTTAGAAAGATACAAAGTTCCGGACCGATGGATGTAGGCGACAGCGGCCACGCTCCCTGGCAGATAACCCAGGCTTCGCAGATAAACGACCACGGCCGTTTCGACAAAACCGAAAGCCAGGCCGAATATTCCGGCCACGAGCAGCGTTTTTTTGGAAACATCCAGCTTATTCCACCAGAAATAATACGCCGCGAACGGAATGATAATCAGAAGATTGACCCACCAGGGCCGCGCGAACAACACGAAATTATCCAACATAGAACTTTTGTATTATTTTTTATTTGTCGTAATTAAAACAATCCATGAGCCGAAAATATTGCGTCCAACAAAAAACCCGACCGCGGCCGGATGTTAAAAAAAAGCGCAAGAAAATACGATCAAAAAATCATGGCGCGAATTCATAGTTGACTGAATCATTTTTCAAATCAATGACACCATAAGCGCCGGAATAACCGATGCGCGAAAGAGCCGCCTGGCCGTAATAATTTATACCGTCGTAAGTCTTGGTCCATGGCACATGCCAATGGCCGGAGAGGACCATCTTCACATTGCCACTCGTTTTTAGAACATTTTCCAACTCAATGTAACGCGACAAAAGATCGCCTACATTAGCATAAAATCCCCCGCTAAGGTTGTGAATGTTGCTCCAGGAAGCGTTACCGTTGAAAATCGGAATGTGCATAGCGACAATTACCTGGTTTTGAGTTTTGAGCGCTCCCTTGAGCCAGTTTATCTGAGTCGAATCGACATAGCCTTGATAGTCGCCCTGGCTTTCGACATCATCCAAAACTATAATTCTGGTGTTTCCGTAATCAACATAATAATATTGACTGCCGGCCACGCCCAAAGTCGCCATCACCCGGGGATTGTCATGATTACCCTTGACCCAGATAACGCGCATATGTTTCTCTTGGGCAATTTTTTCTATAGCCATGGCGTAATTATCATCGCCTGAATTAGTATTATCGCCGGTGGCAATCACTGTATCGATCCCTTGAGCTTCAAGCGCATTAAAAACTTTCGGCAAATAATACGAGTATTGGCGCGGATAAATCATCCCGGAGTCGACATCGCGATGTTTGAAACGATCAGCATGGATATCAGTGATCCAGCCCACTTTTTTGTCAGGTCTGGCAAAATTATTTTCTTTAAAAAACGGGATATATCGCCTGGCGAAATTATTGACTTCCAGAGCGACAAGAGAATCTTTCGGGTCACCAATTTCATAAGAAGTTTTTCCGTTGATGTAATATACGCGCAAAAAGAAAAGAGCAAAAAGCAAAGCGGCAAAAACCAGAAAAAAACAGCCGCCAATCAGCCGTTTCCAAAATTTGTCCAAAGCGCGATAATAATTCTTGAATCTGCTAGTCATTCCAGATTAATTTTACATCGAATCACAAGGAAGCACAAACCGCCGGCCTGTTTGATGCAATACGTCCCGCCAACTGCTTTGTTACGAAAAAATAACGCTTCGGTTAACATTTTCCGGCGTGGAGCGTATAATAAAACAGACTAACTCACTGAAGGATTAAAATTTATGCAAAATAAAAAACAGCTTGTTTATTGGTCGCTGGCAGCGGTGATAATCATTGCGATCGCCGGCGTCGTTTTTTACCAACACTCGAAAAATAATCCGGGCAACCTCGGCCAAACCAATGTTTCTCTGGTCGAGCCTCGCGGCAACACTCCGCGCAGCGCGCCCAAGGACGGCGGCTTTAAGAATTTTACAATTCCAGTGCCGGGCGTCCTTTCCCGCTCCGGCCAACCAAGCCTCGCTGATTTCCAGTGGCTGAAAGCGAATGGCTGGAAGAGCGACATTGACGTGCGGATCGACGGCGAAAAAAAGGACATCGCCCTGGATTCCAAAATTCCGGGCTTTGACGCGCTCGGCCTCCACTATTTGGAAATTCCCATTCCCGACATGACCGCTCCGACCGCGGCCCAAGCCGACCAGTTTTTGCGCTTCGTGACTGATCCCAAAAACCAGCCGGCACTGGTTCACTGCTCGGAAGGCATCGGTCGAACCGGCGTGCTGGTCGCCATCTATCGCTATTCCGTCCAAGGCTGGTCGATGTCCGCCGCCGTGGAAGAAGCCGATTTATATAAAAAAAATGGGGCTTTTGACAAGCACCAATCAAACTTTCTGAAATCCTGGACTGAGACGCATCAGCCGGGAAGCTACAAATAAAAAAATCGTCACTCGGCTTTCCGCGCGCCGGCTTCGTCCGATCCAAAATGATGGGCGATCTCGTGGCGAACGGTCCGAAAAATTTGTTTTTTCAAGTCTTCTTCCGTCGATGCCAAACTCTCGATCGGATATTTAAAAATAGTGATCCGGTCCGGAAGCACCGGCCCGACATCAGTTCTCATAGCTTGGTGATAACCTTCATAAAGCCCCAGGAGCACTGCCCCATGTCGGCCGGAAAGTCTGGCTTTTTCCAGTTGGAGAGATGTCGGCTGATCCTCCACAAAAAACGCCAGATTATTGATCTTCTCCCGGAATTTCTCCGGCACGGCGCCAATAGCTTCGGCCACCCACTTTTCGAATTGAGATTTGGAAACTTGCATAGTTGGCAATTTTTCATCCGGAAATTCGTAATATCATTACTTCTCCAATATAGCAAAAAACTCCGCTTAAATAAAGCGGCAGCATGGTCTGAAATCCTGCAAAATAAAACGCCCCGCATCTCGAAAGAGGCGGCGGGGTGATTTTTATTTCGGTAACGTGAGGGATCACGCTACTTTTTTTGTTGCTAATGCAGAACGAAGAAAAAAATATTTAACCAAACTCAATCAACTTAGCGCCTCCTTTATTTTTAACTTAATTTCCAATAAAATCTTGCTTGGTATTTTAAAAGTATGGTCGGTTTTGTAATTATGGCCGTACAGCTTATCTTCAAAAACATATCCTCTGAACTCCCTTGGTTTCTCATAGCGGGGAATAAAATGCCCGTGCAAATGCCGAACTTCATTTCCCAAAAATGAATAGTTGAACCAGTCCGGCTGAAAAACTTCAATAATGCCATTTTTGAATTCAGACGAAACAAAAAACAGTTCCCTTTGCTCTTCTTCTGTCGCGTCTGTCAAATCAACGGCATTCTCGCGCTTACACCATATCACACATCTTCCAAGATAGCTTTGGTTTTCATGAATATAGACAGACCAGTATTTATATTCTCTGATCAATAATTTCGAATAATTTTGAGACATTTGGTTATTTTTGTTGGGTCGGCAGGATTCGAACCTGCGCATGACGGGACCAGAACCCGTTGCCTTACCGCTTGGCTACGACCCAGTATTTTGAATACAAAACAAGACCCGAAAGTCCTGTTTTAATTTAGCGCAAATTGAAAATTAAATCAACCCTTGTTGTTTCCCAACCTTTTCGCCCAGGCAATGAGCGCCTGGAGGAGCTCATTGACCTTTTCTTTGGTCGTTTCATCCTGCAAAACTCCTCCTTGGATTTTTTCGGCGGCAAAACTCACCATCACTTCCGGCCGGTTGACGGGATGCATATCCAAAAAGACGAAAACCTGACGGAGATGATATTGCGCCCGGGCGCCGCCCAGCATGCCAATCGAAGCGCTCATAACGGCGACTGGCTTTCCTTCCAGACTATTGTCGCCATAAGGGCGCGAAGCCCAGTCGATGGCGTTTTTCAAAACTCCGGGAATCGAATAATTATATTCCGCCGTCGCAATTAGAATCGCGTCAGCCGACCGGATCTTTTCTTTGAATTTTTTTACTTCTTTCGGCAGGTCAGTTTCCCGGTCTTGATTGAAAGGCGGCAGTTCTATGCCGAGAATTTCGATTTCGGCCTCCGCCGGACAAAGTTTCACCGCCTCGGCCATCAATATCCTGTTGAATGAGTCTTTCCGCAAACTCCCCACCAGCCCGACGATTTTCATCTTTTTTTCGTTTTCCATGTTTTTATTCTTTACTTTATTAGTTGCCAGGCGTAATACAAAAAACCATGCAAATAATTGCATGGTTTTCATATTCGCTCTCATTCGCTATCCTTCGCTCTGCTTTAGCGATTATATTTTCAAGTACTTCCGCATGGCGACCAAGCTGCTAACAACGCCCAAAAGGGTGCCAAAGAGCAGTTGGAGACCGACCAGCGGCCAGAAACTGCCCAGATAAATCGCCGTCAAACTTTCCGTCGAAAGGACCGAAGCGGCGTACGGAGAAACGAATTGGACCGTGATGTACAAAAGGATCGTAGCCAAGATCGTGGCCACTAGTCCATAAATCACCCCCTCAAAAAGAAACGGCAGGCGGATATAGGTATTGCCCGCGCCCACCAGACGCATCACTTCGATTTCCTGGCGATGAGTGTAGATCGTGATGCGGATAGTATTGAAGATAATCAAAATAGACACGACACCAAAAATGATAGCCAGGATCGAGCCGACTTTTTTGATGCGACCCACAACGCTGTTTAAATTATCGATAACATCCTTGTTTTTGGCATAATTCACCCGACTGATCTGATCCTTGAAAGAAGCACTGGAAACATAATTGGCGATGTCCTGATAGTTATTCGGGTCGTTGGCTTTGATGACTAAAGACGCCAGAAGCGGATTGCCGCCGATTTCCTGAAGCGACTGCATGATGACCGGCTCATTGGCATTGCTGGCTTTGAAATCGGAAAGCGCTTGGTCTTTGGAGATATATTCGACCGACTTAACTTCATTGTTGCTTTCCAATTGGCTTTTAGCCTGCATGATTTGATCTTCGGTCGCGTCCGATTTGAAATAGACGCTGATGTTGATCCGACTTTCGACGCTCCCCAAAACATTGTCGGCGGTGACCACCGTGACATAGAGCGTCCCAACGACATAGAGTGACAGCAAAAGAACGCTCACCGCCGCGATCGACAACCAGCCGTTCCGCCAAAAATTAGTGAGACTCTCCTTGAATGTGCGATAAATGACTAAAAACATATTGTTAACAAATTTTATATTTACCTTGGGCGTCGTCGCAAACGATTCGTCCACCATCCACCACCAACACGCGCTTGGAAGCCTTATTGACAATCTCCCGGTCATGGCTGGCCAGAATGACAGTCGTTCCCAGCTGGTTGATCTTGAGAAGCAGGTCGATGATTTCCATGGAGTTGGTCGGGTCGAGATTCCCCGTCGGTTCGTCCGCCACGATGATGAGCGGCTTGTGGATCAGCGCCCGCGCCAAGACAACCTTCTGTTGTTCGCCGCCGGAAAGCTGATGGGGAAATTTTTCCATCTTGTTGCCCAGCCCCACGATATCCAAAATTTGCGGCACGTCTTCCAAAATCTCTTCCGCCGCCGCGCCACAAACTTCGAGAGCATAAGCTACGTTCTCATATGCCGTTTTTTTCGGCAACAATTTGAAATCCTGGAAGACCGTGCCGATTCGTCGGCGATGATACGGCAATCTCCGCCGGCTGATATGGGCCAGCGGCAGACTGTCAAAATAGACATATCCTTCAGTCGGTTTTTCCTCGGCGTAAATGAGCTTTAGAAGCGTGGACTTTCCCGCTCCGCTTGATCCGACAATCGAAATAAACTCCCCTTCCTGCACCTCAAAATCAACATCGGTGAGCGCCGAGAAGTTATCCCCGTAAACCTTACTCACATGATCAAATTTAACCAAGGCCGAAACTGGCCGAAGCGGTGTCTGAGGAGCGGCGGATTCTTTTTTGATTTTCTTATTCGGTTTCGGTTCTTGATATTGATCAGGATATTCATCTTGATACTCCTGCTCAACCGGTTCCTCCGACTCAATTTCTCCACGGCTAAATTCGCTCTCTGCGATTTCTCCGGTTTCAGCGGAACGTTTTTTACTTTTCAGTTTAAACATAAAACAATTTCTTCGATAATAAAAATATTATACACTATTTCTTGAGAGACCTCAAGTAACTTTCCATAAATTCGTCAAGATTTCCAAGAAGGACTTCCTCCGCTTGGGCGGTTTCGTGTTTGGTGCGGTGATCTTTCACCATTTTGTAAGGATGAAGGACATAGGATCGGATCTGACTCCCCCATTCGGCCGCTACCGATTCGCCCCGCAATTTTCTTTTTTCCGCTTCCTGCTCGGAAAGATATTTTTGGTGCAATTTGGCGCGGAGAATTTTCATGGCCGATTCTTTGTTTTGCAGCTGGGATCTTTCATTCTGACAAGTAACCATGATTCCGGTCGGGATATGCGTTATGCGCACGGCGCTATCGGTCGTATTCACTCCTTGGCCGCCCGCGCCGCTGGAACGATAAACATCGATTCGCAGATCGGCTGGATTTATTTTGACCTCTTTTATCTCTTCAATTACCGGCATGACTTCCACCAAAGCAAAGGAAGTCTGACGGAGATTATCGGCGTTAAACGGCGAGAGTCTCACTAATCGATGAACGCCCGCTTCGCTTTTGAGCCACCCGTAACTATACGAGCCACTCACTTCCAAAGTTACGCTTTTTATTCCCGCTTCTTGCCCGCGCGCCTCATCAACGATCTTGGCCCGGAAATTATTTTTTTCCGCCCAGCGCAGATACATCCGGAGCAGCATTTCGCTCCAATCTTGGGCATCCAACCCGCCGGCTCCGCTCATGATTGTCACAATAGCGTCATTCCGATCATATTGGCCAGAAAACAGAGTCTTAAACTCAAGCTGGTCGACTGTCTTTTCCATAACAGACAGCCTACCTCCCACCTCCTTATCTTCATCTTCACTGGTCGCGTCCGTCTCGGAAAAAACTTCCATAAATTCCACCAACTCATCCGCTTCGCTTTCCAAATCGCCAAGCATCCTGACCTCGGAACGCAATTCTTCCAATTCCCGCATTATTCCTCCGGCGTTTTGCGCGTCATCCCAAAAGCCGGTCGTCGACGACTCTTTTTCCAGACTTTCTATTCTTTTAAGTTTGCCCGGTAAGTCAAAGATAGTCGCTCAAAAGAGCGATTTTATTTTTGATTTTTTGCAATCTTTCTTCCAGTTCTTTGGTCATTTTTTTGTCAGTTTATAGATAACTCTTGATCAACTCCGCGTGTCCCGCTTCCGCCTGCATGATGGCACCGAAAAATTTGCGAATATTATCTTCCTCTGCTTCCCTTGCGAATTTTTTGTAAAGCTCCACAGCATGGTCTTCCAATTCAATCGTTCTCTTGAAATTGTCCGCATCAACATCCGCGCAAGTTTCCGGATTTATCTCCGGCATTTGCATGCCAAGCAATTTGGTCACAATCGCAGCATGCTCCAATTCCACTTTGGCAATCCGTTTATACATCGCTTTGATCTCGTAGGTCGCGGCATGCCCGGCCATGCAAAGATAAATCGCGTTGGCTTCCGTTTCCAGTTTCAGAGTTTCCAGCAAATTCTTTTTTGACAATTCCGAGATTTCTATTTTTTCATTAACGATCGGCTTGGCTTCGCTCCCGAGTTTTATGAAATTGTCTTTGGCGCCGCAAAAGGGACAATCGTGCGGTTTCTCCGTGCCGATGTAGGCGTCCCCGCAAATTTCGCAAATGTAAACCTTCATAATTGATTTTTTTTAAATACTTATGTAATATTAAATAAGTCGCCGAAGTAGCTCAATTGGTACCCGCTCGCAACGCTTCGCGTAGCGATGCGGGCTAGGAGCAACGGTATCGCCGCGCCCGCTTGAAATGCCCTCTTAGCTCAATTGGTAGAGCAACGGTATCGTAAACCGTAGGTTGCCAGTTCAATTCTGGCAGAGGGCTCAAGCATTTCGGGCGGGTAAACCGTAGGTTACCGGTTCAAGTCCGGTCTTCGGCTCCCGCAAACAGTCTTTTCCTTGTCGTTCTCCCCTGTAATCAGGGGAGATGTCACGATGTAATCATCGGGACAGAGGGGTCACTCCACCAAGCCCACCAGGCGTTTCCACTCGTCATCCGTAATCTTTTGCATCTCTTCGATCACATCCTTGTTTTTTTCAGAAAACAAGTGCTTGAAGCGTCCTTGAGTTTTCAAAAAATCAGTCAGACTTTTGGGTTTTTCCGTCGCCCAGTTGATTTTGTATTTCCCGTTTTCAATCTCATAGAGCGGCCAGAAATTGGTTTCGGTCGCGAGTTTCGCGATGTTAACATATTGGGAAGTCGGAAATTTCCAGTTGTTAGTGCAAGGAGAAAAGACGGAAAGGAAAGTCGGACCATCAATGGACAAGGCTTTTTTGGCTTTTCTTTTGAGATCAGCCATAAACGCCACGTTCGCTTGAGCCACGTACGGAATGTGATGGGCGGCCACGATGTCCATCAGATTCTTCCGGACTTCGGTTTTTCCAAACGAGACTTTGCCGGTCGGCGTCGTTTCAGTGGCGGCGCCAAAGGGCGTAGCGGACGAGCGTTGGTTACCGGTGTTCATGTAGCCTTCGTTGTCATAAAGGACATAGAGAAAATTGTGACCACGTTCAAGCGCTCCGGAAAGAGATTGCAGTCCAATGTCATACGTGCCACCATCACCGCCAAAAGCCACAAATTTTATTTTTTTGTCCCCACCAGGCAATTTTTTCTTGCGTTTCAAAATTTCATAAGCCTTTTCCACGCCAGAGAGCGTCGCCGCCGCGTTTTCAAAAGCGTTGTGGATCCAGGGAATCTTCCAGGCAGTGTAGGGATAAAGGGTGGAAGTCACTTCGAGACACCCGGTCGCGTTGGCGACAACAATTTCCGTCCCGTCCGCCACCTCACCCAAGACCGCCCGCACGATGGCCGGAAAGGCGCAGCCCGCGCAAGCGGAGTGCCCGGGCGCGAAATTTTTTGCTAATTGCTCGTTCATAAAAGGTTTATTTGTTTAAATATTGGCCATCGACTTTCCCCATAAAAACATCCTCGATTTGTTTTTGGAAAATATCCCGGCCACCCAAACCGTAAACATAAGATTTAACGTCTTTCGCTTCCCCGGCTTGATATAGACTGCTTATTATTTCCGTATAGAAAGGCGGCTTAGTGCCGATGGATTGAGCCCGATCCATAACGATAATTTCTTGGGCGTTTTTTAACACCGCCGCGATTTCTTCGTGCGGAAATGGCCGGAATAAATTAATTTTTAATATGCCGACTTTTTCGCCTTTATCGCACAGATGATCCACTACTACTTTGGCTGTCCCGGCCGCGCTGCCGGTCAGCACCAGGATTTTTTCGGCATCCTCAGTGCGATATTCTTCAAAGAGAGCGTAATGTCGGCCGCTGATTTTTTCATAATCTTTGGCAATTTTTTCATATTCTTCTTTAGCGTCCAAAGTAGCTTTTTCCTGGTCGATCCTAAATTCAAAATAGGAATTCTGAAGCGCCACAGGACCGTAACTAACAGGATTGGATGTATCCAGTAAGGGATTTATTGCCTCGCGTTCGCCGACAAATTTTTTGACCACTTCCGTTTCCAGTGTTTCCAAGTTTTCCACCGAATGGGAAGTATTGAAACCGTCCATGATGACCATGATTGGCAGATTCACTTTTTCGGCCAACTTCATGCCAATAATGGTTTTATCATAAACTTCTTGGGCGTTCTCCGAAAAAAGTTGCAGCCAACCGGCATCCCGCGCGCCCATGACGTCCAGATGATCACCATGAATGTTGATCGGCGCGGACAAAGCCCGGGCAGAAACGACCATAAGAATCGGGAGACGCAAACCGCTGGCGATATAAAGAACTTCATTCATGAGCGCCAGCCCCTGCGAACTCGTCGCCGTCACTGTTCTCGCTCCGGCCACGCTGGCTCCCACTGCCGCCGACATCGCGCTATGTTCCGATTCGACTTTTATTATTTCCGTGTCGACCATTCCGTCCGCCTGGAACTTGGCGTAAGTCTCAATGATCGGCGTCTGGGGGGTGATTGGATAAATCGGCATCACCTCCGGCTCAATCTGCCGAAGAGCCTCCGCTGCTGCCGCCCCACCGGTTAACGCTAATTTTTTATAAGTCTTATTTATCATATTATCTCATGTCAATTATTTTTTCTTCATCAAAATCGCTTTCACTGGACAAACTTCCGCGCAGACGCCGCAACCCTTGCAATAGTCATAATCAATTTCCGCTTTTTTGTCTTTCATCTCAATAGACGCTTCCGGGCAAAACGGCACACACGTCGAACAGCCGATACACTTGGACTTATCGACTTCCGGATGCATATACCGCCAAGCTCCCGTCTTGGGACCTTTCTTTAGATCGTGTTTTATAACCGCGCCGTGTTCCATAATTCAAAATTATAATTTATATCGTATCGTACGCTTTTTCTATGGCCAAAACATTTTTCTCACAATTCTCTTTCCCAATCTTCGCTTCAAAAATTTTGCGAAATTCTAAAATAACGCTTTCCAACTTCACTGCTTCCGTTACTTGAATAAATTTACCGAGAATCACCGTGTTCGGCCGGGGCTGGCCGACAACCTCCAGCGAAATTCCGCTCGCGTCCACCGCGTAAATCTGACCTTCGTATGCCGCCTTGGAGATATTCACAATCTTTTCCCGGATTTCATGTTCAGACATGGTCGTGTTTATGACGAGCGCTTCTTTTTTGTCGAGATTGAACGTGACGTCCTGACTGTCGATAAGCGTGTCATCCAAAACCACTACCACATCCGGATCAATAACTGGCTCATGTGTGCGGATCGGTGAATCACTCAGACGCAAATAAGTTTTCGTTGGCGCGCCGGAGCGCTCCGGTCCGAAATTAGGGAAAGCCTGAACGAATTTTCCTTCGCCGGTCGCCGCTTGGGCGATGATTTCGGCCGCCGTTTTGGCGCCCTGTCCACCGCGAGCGAAAAAAATAATTTCGAAAATGTCTTTGTGATATTTCATAAATTTGTCAGACTTTCATCTTATAAAAGTGTAGCACAAAAACAAAAAAGAGACCAACTTTCGCCGGTCTCCTTCGTTAAAATCTTTATCTTTCCCCTTTATTTGCTATTTTTTAGCTGTGTCTCAATGTCAGTTTTCAGTTGATCCGCACTGACTACGCCTGATTCGAAAGTATCGTTTATGAATATCGAGGGCGTGCCGGAAAGACCGAGATCGGTGGCTTCTTTCGTGTCAGCGTCAATTTTGCTTTGATATTTTTTACTGTCCAAGCACTGATTGAACTGGGTCGTGTTGAGGCCCAACCCTTGGGCATAAGTCTTGAGATTAGTAATATCGCTGGAATTGCCCCAATCGGATTGTGAAGTATAAAGCTTATCGGCATATTCCCAAAACTTACCCTGGGCAAGAGCGCACTGACTAGCCAGCGCCGCGTCGTTGGCCTGCGGATGGATGGAAAGCGGGAATTCTTTAAAGTCGAAGAAAACCTGATTTTGATAAGTCTTCATCGTGTCACGCAAAGTCGAATAGAATATTTTGCAATAAGGACATTGGAAATCCGAGAAAACAATCATTTTTACCTTAGCGTTCGGGTTACCGAAAGTGGCGTCACTTTGGTCAACGGTTGGGGTGGCCAGATATTTTCCTGGCGGGAGACCTAATTGGTTAGTGTCCATGACATATTGGCCGTTTTTTTCACTAAAGAGCACTTTAGCCTGGGAGTAGAAATCAGTCTTGGTCAGATCGCCGCCAAAAACGAAGGCTGGTAAAGTTTTGATGCCGAATTCGGAAATAAGTTGCTTGCCTTCAGATGAGTCATAATTAATTTTAGCAGTACTGACCGTTGGCAGAACACGCCTGAGCCACACAATGGCCTGACTCGGGTCGCAAGCGGTGCATTTATCATCGCTAATGACCGAGACTGGCACGGCCGGGTCGGAGTAAGCCACCCAAGTCTTGCCGTCCGCTTCAAAGATTTCAGACTTGTTGAGATTTTTCTGAGAATAGCCGCTTCCCTTCACCATCTGAGCCACATCCACGAACAAACTGCCCGCGAAAAGTCCGGCCAGGAGGATAGCCAAGGAAATCAGGTTTTTGATCTTTTTGTCCTTTTTATAATCACGGCATCCGGCACATTCTTCTTTTTCCGTTTCTTTCGCTTCATTAATGTCTTCATTCTTATTCATCTCCGACACATCACTCGTGGAATTCTCGCTTGATGCCGAAACATTCTCCGCTTGGACTTTTCCCACTTCTGCTTCTTGGACGGAATCTTTATTCATGTTCTCTTCCATACGTATAAAGTTAAAATTATTTATCGCTTATAAAAATTATCCCTAATTTCCCTGTCCATCCGGCTGACTGTTGCCCGTGGACGGAGTAGGCTGCGCGTTCTGACCCTGACCTTGATTGACTTGCCCGTCGCCTTGCTGAGCGCCGGCGTTTTCTTGAGCAGCTTGAGCCGCGGCCTGCTGGGCATCCAAATTGGTCTGGAGCTGGTTGATGTCATAATCCTGTCGTTCGATTTTCATTTTATAGTCGTCAAAACCGATGGTGATCCGCTTGGCCGCCTCAGTTTTCACGGAAATGCCGACCAAAGCGCCGAGAATCAAAAACAAAGCCAGTTCGATATAAAAATCAAACCGGTGCCGGCGCTTTTTCGGCGCCTCGCCGCCCGCGTCGTCCGCCAAATCGTTTTCCATGTTGATTTCTTTTATGATCTCCGCCTCCTTGATGGAAGTTTCATCCGAAATTTCTTCCGCCTTCATTTCGTCATTCATAGAAGTTAGATTGATTAATTTTAAAAAGTTTGCTGACAATTGTCGTTTATAAAAGAGTAGCACATCTCGAAAATCACGCAATCTTGCGGGATTTTCGAGATGTGGCGTAATAAAAAAGGATTCGACTGCTTGCAATCGAACCCTTTCCCAAAAGAAAACCAGAAAAATAATCACTCTTTCGGAATTGCCTTCTGTAATTCGGTCAGGAATTTTCTCGCATCTTCCTCATAAAGATTGATCCATCCTGGCCTATTTTCATACGTGCCGCCAGCAGAAAAATGTTGGCAAAGCCCCACCAAATTAAGCACTTCCGCTCGTTTTGCGGAAAAACCGAACACTGCGTTACGAAGATTGACAAAGGCCTGTAATCCCCGGAAGCAACTTTTAGCCTGATGGATTTTAAATAGCTGTATTTCTTCAGCCAGATCAATCGGGGTGGCCTTTCCTCTTCTTTCAAGCCGATAATTCGGGAAGAGATAATCCAGATCATCCTCTCTGCTAAAGATTGACCAAGTTTTATTATACCCCAGGAAAATCCCCAAAATAAGGCAGATATGGTACTCATCTGGACGGTTTTCAAATTTTTCTTGTTGCGCATTATCCAGCCGGCACTTCATGTGATCTCCGACGACAATAGCTGCCCAAGTCTCATCATCATTCACATACTGAAGCACGACAGTCCCAGGCAGAATAACGTCTTTCTTATCATCTACTTGCATTTCACCTCTCCTTTTATTCTTCCCGGTGCTTGCCGATGAACTGAACCTGATTGATTTCCCGCAGTCCCGGCGGGATTACCAATCTTTTTTCCACCGTCCCGATTTCAACGATATTTGAATCGTCCGGAAGGGGGCCGCTGGGATCAACAATGGATACAACCATGATTCCCTGGTTGAATGTTTTGTCCATTTCGTAAAAATTGATATCGCCGATATCCTGTGTGTATCGGAAAATGGCCGGGCGCGTCCAGGTGCCTCGGTCGATAACCACTTTGCAATCATTCGGCAGAATACGAGGAATATTTCCAGGCATTCCTCCGCCGGTAATGTGAGCATGTCCGGCGAACACGACACCGCGTTTACGCTGGGCTTCGATTTCCGGTATCCAGATGGGAGTTGGCACAAGGAGATCCTCAGACAACGCTCTGCCATTAAGTTCCCACCGAGGGATACTTAAATTCTCAATGACTTTATCCAAGCTCATGTCAGTCAAGCCGAAAGCTTTCCGAATATGATACCAGAAGCCTTCCTCGGCTTTAAGATTATGAACCTTTCTCAGCAATGAGAATCCATTTGACCCTGGTCCATATGACAGCCACCCATATACTTTCTGGCCAGGCCGGACAGGCGCGTAACATAGATCCGGATCAGGAAAGCCAATGACGGCTCCATCGAGATTAAAAACCCAGTCGGCCTTGTACATATCCGGCAACTCCGCTGTTTCTCCGCCAATCAGCTTGCATCCGGCTTTCTTGCAGGCTTCGATGATGCTATCGATTATCTGAATGTGCAAATCGGGAATGAGCTGGGCGACTCCCAAAGTATCCATAAAATACAAAGGTCGTCCACCATCCACGTAAGTATCTACGGCGCACATCCCCACAAGATTGAACCCGATGCTATGATAGGTTTCTGACAAGGCCGCGATCAAGGCCACGGTACCAGTGCCGTCCATCGAAGCTTTGACCTCCTTGGCTCCCTGGGGAATGGGTCCTCCGCCAGCAAAACCGCCTATCTCCTCTCCGCATTCCGGCCAAGCAGCTTTAACCCTTTCCTTGATCATCCTTGCAAACTGATCTCCGGCGTCGATATCTACTCCTGCTGATTGGTAAGTTGTCATGTCACGTCCTCCTGTTTGCTGAAATATTCAATTCAAAAGAACAGCCCTCCTCTAACAAAGGCCGTCCGACCATTTGCTTTTCCCTACTCTAACCAAAGCCAAACCAAAAAGCAAGTTATTTATTGGGTACGTAATTAATTACGTAATAGATTACGTACATCATTCCTTCCGCAAGGCCTCAATCGGTGTCAGGCGTGAAGCCTGGCGGGCGGGAAAATATCCAAAAACAATTCCCGCGGCGGCCGAAAATCCGATGCCGATAGCGGCGGCCGACCAAGTAACCGGAAAAGTCAGCGCGAAACCGAAACGGGCGACGGCAATTTGTCCGACCTGGGCGATGACAAAACCGATCACAAGACCGATGATCCCGCCAAGGAGCGTAATGAAAACGGCTTCAAAAAGAAACTGGGCCAGTATATTGCCGTTTTTAGCACCGATGGCTTTTTTGAGACCGATCTCGAACGTCCGCTCGGTGACGGTAACATACATCACGTTCATAATCCCCACTCCGCCGACGATGAGCGAAATGGACGTGAGCGCCACCAAAAGAATATTGACGTAGAGAAAAACATTATTGAGAATATCCAGAACTTCTTGTATGGAATTGACGGCGAAATCGTCGTCGTCCGGATTGTTGATATGGTGCTGGCCGCGCATGATGTCGGTCGCCTGCAGAAGCGTGAGGTCAAGCAGCTCCATATCCTTCAACTTAAAGATAGCTGATTGGATATAGTCCATACCGGACAATTTTTTCTGCATCGTCTGGAGCGGCAAATAGACGGTATTGTCGAAATTAAACATGCCAGCTCCGCCGCGTGGCGCCAAAACTCCGATCACGCGATAGGTCTGACCTTTAACTTTTATATTCTGTCCGACCGCCTCCTGATCACCAAAGAAATCAGTCTTGACTTCCGACCCGAGAACAGCCACCTGCTGAAGACCGGAATCGTCGGACTCGGAAAACATAGTTCCGTCAGCCACGATCGTTTGCTGGTCGACGTCCGTCACTCCGGGCGTCACCCCCAGAAGCATCGTCTGTTTATTCTTGTTCTGGTAGCTCACGATCTGCTGGCTGATAATCATGGCATACCAAGCGCTAACATTCGGAAGTTTTCCGACCGCTTCGGCGTCTTTCAACTTGAAAGTAGTGATTTGGGTGCCGCCAACTTGTCCGGCCGCGTTAGCCGCCGACATTTTGTTAACTTTGGGAACTTTAACTTCGATTTCCATGATATCCGTCCCGAAAGAAGACACCTGACTGACAATATATCCTTTCACCCCGCTGCCAAAAGCCAGCACTAAAATCACCGACGCCACGCCGATGACAATGCCAAGAAGGGAAACCGCCGTCCGACCGAGGTTGGAACGGATGCTTCTGGCTGCTAATTTAATTGGGATGATTAGTTCGTGGAGCATTTTAGCATATTAGCACGTTAAAATGATTATTCGTATCTTAGCGCTTCCATTGGAGAAATGCGCGAAGCTTTGCGGGCAGGATATAGTCCGAAAACAATTCCAATGGCCATCGACACTAATGTTGCCACAACGATTGACTGCCAAGAAACGAGAAACGGCCAGGAGTAACTAAGCGCTTGAGCGACCACGGACACCAGAAATGAAACCACAACTCCGATCACGATACCGATTATGCCACCAAGAAGCGAAATGAAAACCGACTCGATCAAAAACTGCGTTTGGACGTCGGAGTTTTTGGCGCCAACCGCTTTTCGGAGTCCCACTTCGCGGATCCGTTGCGTCACGGCGATCAGCATAATGTTCATAATGCCCACTCCGCCGACAATCAGCGAGATGGTGCCGATGGCTAAAAGAAAATAACGCAGCACATCGGTCACCTGCTTTATGGTAGTCATCGCCGAAGCTTGGTCGCGAACGGAAAAATCGTCGTTGGACGGATCATTGATGTGATGGCGCTCGCGCAGAGTGGTCGTGATATCGGCCATTGCCTCGGGAATAACGCTCGGGTCTTTGGCTTTCAAACGGATAAAGCCGAGATAGTTAGTGCCCAAGATCAATTTTTGGGCGGTTATCACCGGAATATAAATCGAGTCGTCCTGACTGGAAACGCCAAAGCCGGACGAACCGCGCTTAGCCAGCACGCCGATGACGGTAAAATTCTGGTCCTTGATTTTTATGGTTTTCCCGAGCGGACTCGCGCCGCCGAAAAGATCCTGAACCAGATTAGATCCGACCACCGCCACCCGGCCCATATTCGTTTCTTCATCATGCGTGAAAAAGCGACCGGAAGCGACCGAAGTATCTTCCACTTCCGGGTAGTTAGCGGTCGTTCCGACAAAAGAAGAGGTGAGGTCCGTTCCGTTCCAGCTGGCCGTCTGGGTGCCCATGACATAGCCCGCCCCAACCGACACTTCCGACACATTCCGGCCGTCGGTCAGCGCCAAAAAATCATCGTAAGTCAGGGTCGTAATGACGATACCCATGGCGGCGGCCGGGGGCCCGTTGCTGGACGACGCGCCCGGAAGCACGCCTATCAGATTCGAGCCGACGCCCGAAACTTGATCAAGAATAAGCGCCTGGGCCGACTGTCCGATGGCCATAATAATGATCACCGCCGCCACCCCAATGATTATTCCAAGCACTGTCAAAAAAGAGCGGAACTTGGCCGCCATGAGATTTCGATAGGAAATTTTGAGAGGGGCGGTGAGTTTCATGCTGAAAATTTAGCCTTTAAAATTTACTTCAGGAACTTCTCCCCATCCCCTGCGATTCTTCGATTTTTGACCGGTTCATCGCCAACGATGTGACCGTCTTTCATTTGAAGGATTCGCTTGGCGTGTTCGGCGGTGTAGGTTTCATGCGTGACGAGAATGACGGTGTGGCCTTCATTGTTCAAATGTTGGAGAATTTTCATGACTTGCAAACCTGATTTTGAATCAAGGTTGCCGGTCGGCTCGTCGGCGAAAATGACGTCCGGATTATTGACAAGTGCACGGGCAATGGCCACTCTTTGTTTCTCGCCGCCGGACAATTGGTTGGAAAAATATTTTTCGCGATGACTCATCTCGACCGAAGAAAGCGCCGCCAAAACTTTATTTTTATTATCCCGGCCAGACTTGCTGTCATAGAGCAAAGGCAATTCGACATTTTCATAAACTGTCGTTCGCGGCAAGAGATTGAATGACTGAAAAACGAAACCGATTTTTCTGTTCCGGAAATTGGCCAGCTTGTCGTCTCCGAAGTTGGTCGTATCCTCGCCTTCAAAAAGATATTTTCCATCGCTCGGCCGATCAAGCAGTCCCAAAATCTGCATAAGCGTCGATTTCCCGCTCCCGCTTGGGCCCATGATCGAAATGAACTCGCCTTTCGCCACAGTAAAATCCGCGCCGCAAAGCACGGTCGTCTTCACGCCTTCGGAGTCATAAGTCTTGCACAAGTTTTGGACAATGATGAGAGGAGTTGACATAATATTTTTTTAATTCGCTATTCAGCTTCTGGCACAATTTTATTTCCCGCTCAAAGACGGTTTTGGAAATCACGTTTTTCTTGAGGCCGGTTTGGCAAGTGGGTTTTTTCATTGAAATATCTCCTCTTGTTAAAAGTATTAGAAATGAGTACGGTGTTTGACATTGCTGTGTCATTCTGCTATACTCAAAGCAGAATCACGATGAGGGGAGGTTCATGAGGTTTTGTCCTTATGCAATTGCCCCTTTTTATTTTGCCCCGCTTTGGGGCTTTTTATACTCCAATTTGTGTCTTAAATTATTCATGAAATCAATTTTATTCGGCGCAAATGGTTTCAATAGCGATGAGTATTTTTTGACATTTGGAACAAGCAGGCGCTCTAATTTTCCCTTCTTGAACAGATAGTCAACCAGACAGTAAAAATCCCCATCTCCTGTAACTATAATAGCTTTATCATAGTTATCGTATTCTATCATCGCGTACAAAACCAATTCCGCATCACAATTCCCTTTCACCTTTCCGTCCTTAAGCTCTAGTGTCGGCTTAAAAATAAGTATGTACCCAAATTTCTGAAGCATAGTGTACAACTCCTGATTTTTTGGAATAAATCCGACAAACAGAAACGCTTTAACAACGCCATACTTATCATGCAAGTATTTTCTGAATCTTTTAAAATCCAACTTCCAGCCCTGGTCTAAAATCGCCAAGTTAAGATTCTGACTATCAATAAACGCGAAATTGTTTGGCTTTTTGTTCATTTTTATTATAATCCCAACTTATCGCTTATTCTTTGCAGCGCTTCCAATCCAAGCTGCAAAAATTCGTCGAGCGGCACGCCGGCTTTTTCACATTCCAAAATAAGTCCACGATTACAACGCTCTGCAAATTTTTTATTTTTGAATTTTTTCTTAAGAGACGCTGGATTGACGCTTGAAAGTTTTTTGTCCGGTTGCATAAGAGCCGAGGCGAAAATGAGACCAGTGAGAGTTTCAGCCGCCACCAAAGAATGCTCGAGCCTGGTGATTCTCACTTTGTCTTTTAGCGCCGGAATCAACTCCATGCCATAGCCATGGGACTGGATCATTTCAATCAAAAAATCCTTGGCGCCAGCCTCTTTCAAAATAGACACGGCCTTCACGCAATGTTGCATCGTATCATCTTTCACCAAGTCCCAATCAATGTCATGAAGGAGACCGATGATGCCCCACGCCTCTTCGTCCTCCCCGAATTTCCTGGCCAACGCTTTCATGATTTCCTCCGATTCGATTGAGTGCAGTTTCGTGATCGGATTGGTAATATATTTTTCCACCAGCGCGTCGGCTTGTTGTTTATTTAGGCCTAAATTTTCCATATATAGTTTATTTATTGAAAGGTTTTTCCTTGAAAAATTCCAGAATTATCGGTTTAAATCCAAGGTATATCTTGTCTTCTGGAAGATTTTTTGCGTCTTCTTCTGAAAACCATTTCATGCCCTGGCCTTCATGCAAATTTATATCGTCGATATTAAAATCAGCTTTCTTCCAAAAAGTGTATTCGGTTCTGTCATTCAAATCTGTTTTTTTGAACAAGGCAGGTTTTCCAATATTAATCTCTATTTCTTCTTCCATTTCGCGAACGATGCAATCCTCCGGAGTTTCACCTTCTTCAACATGTCCACCTGGAACATCCCAACAACCCGGAAACGGTATACTTGGAATATTATCCCTCAAAAAAAGCAACACCTCCTCATTATCGCTAACAAATAAAATACTGACTCCTTCGTGCTTACTTTCGTTCATAAATGTAAGATTATTAATTATTTCTCCCGCACCGACGGAAAGATGACCGTCTCGCGGATGGATTTATTCATGAGAAAAGTGAAAAATCTTTCACTCATGCCAAAGCCATATGCCGGCGGCATTCCATATTCCAACGCTTCCACGAAATCCTCATCCATCATCATGGCTTCCGCGTCGCCGCCTTCTTTGGCTTTCATCTGTTCCAAGAATCTGTTTTTCTGATCAATCGGATCGTTCAGCTCGGCAAATGCATTACAGAGTTCTGATCTTCCAGCCACGATTTGGCAGCGCAGAACTTTTTTGGGACTTGTCGGATCAAGCTTCGCCAAAGGCGAGACTTCCAGCGGATGGCCGACCAAAAAGCACGGCTGGATGAGTTTCTGACGGACCGTTTTTTTGTAGAGCGTATCAATCATCCGGCCTTTGCCATATTCTTTTTCATACTTGATGCCGAGTTCATCCGCCTTCGCGCGAAGCGCTTCGGCGGACACGTCCGCCGAGAGATCTATCCCCGTTTCTTTCTTGAATTCCGTGAAATAGTCCACCACCGGAAGCTTCGTTTCCCAGTTTATTTTCTGTCCTTCATATTCATGTTCCCAGCCGCCCAAAACTTTCGAAACTATTTCTTTATACATCCGCTCGGTAAATTCCATTCCACGCGCCAAGTCCCAATAGCTGGCGTAAAATTCCATATGGTCAAATTCCTGAAGATGGTCACGGTCCATGCCTTCATTGCGGAAAACTCGGCCGATTTCAAAAACCTTTTCATAGCCGCCGACCAAAAGACGCTTCAAAGGCAACTCCAAAGAAATGCGCAGATAAAAATCCTGATCGAGAGCATTGTAATGCGTCACAAACGGTTCGGCTTCCGCCCCGCCGGGAATGTGTTCCAGAACCGGCATCTGAACTTCCAGAAAACCGTCCGCCGCCAAAAAATTCCGCGTTGTTTGCCAAAAAATATTTTTTTTGCGGAAAAGTTCGCGCGTTTCTGGATTCATCATGAGATCAAGATGACGCTTCCGGAGCAGTATCTCTTCGTCTTTCAACCCGAAATGTTCCGTCGGAATTGGCCGGATGTTTTTAGCCAGCATTTTCCACTCACGCACTTCCAAAGATTTTTCGCCAGCCTTGGTTTCAAAAAGAGCTCCCCTGGCTTCGACAAAATCTCCCGTTTCCACGGAATTAGCGTAGAGTTTGAACAAATCCGCGCCTAAGACTTTTTTGTTGAGAAATATTTGAATCTTGGCGCTTCCGTCTTCGACATGAGAAAAGGCGATGTTACCCATGAGCCGAAACGATCTCACCCGCCCGACCAGAGTAATTTCTTTTTGACTCTCGGCCAAATCGGAAAATTTTTCCAGCGCTTCGGCGTTGGTCATCGAGCGTTCGGTTTTTTCCGGATACGCCTCCATTCCGACGGCTTTAATTTTCTCCAGTTTTTCGAGTTTGGTTTTTTGGATGTCTTCACGCATAAAATGTGGCCTCTGTCTTAAATAATATTATTTTAAATTCTCGTAAATCGGAAACTGCTTGCAAAGCGCGATGACTTCCTTGTGGATCTCTTTTAGTTTTTTTTCGTTCTTATGATTTTCGATAGTGTCATTGATCCATTTGGCGATCATCCTGATTTCTTTTTCCTTCATGCCGCGAGTGGTGACCGCCGGCACCCCGACACGGATTCCACTCGGATCCATGGGACCCCGCGGATCATCCGGAATCATATTCTTATTAAGCGTGATACCGACTTTGTCGAGCGCCACTTCCGCTTCTTTTCCAGTGACGCCTTTGGAACCGAAAACATCCACCAACACCATGTGATTATCCGTTCCGCCGAACATCAGTTTAAAGCCATGTTTTTTCAGTTCAATTTCCAAAACTTTGGCGTTCTTGATGATCTGCTTGGCGTAAGTTTTGAATGACGGCTGGAGCGCTTCACCGAAAGCCACCGCTTTGGCGGCCACGTTGTTTTCGTGCGGTCCGCCCTGAAAGCCCGGGAAGGTGGCCTTGTCAATCAATTTGGCATATTTTTCTTTGCACATGATCATCCCGCCGCGCGGCCCGCGAAGCGTCTTGTGAGTGGTGGTGGTTACGATGTCAAAATATGGGACGGGATTGGGCAACGCTTTTCCAGCAATGAGTCCCGCGATATGGGCGATGTCAAACATTGTCACGGCTTTATATTTCTTGCCGATCGCCTGGAATTTTTCATAATCCAACTGGCGGGTATAAGCCGAAAAGCCGGCCAGGATCAATTTGGGCCGGTATGTTTTGACCATTTTCTCAAGCTCTTTGTAATCAATGAGACCGTCCGCTTTGGTCTTGTAGCGGACGAAATTATATATATTGGCCGGAAGTGTCACTGGATGGCCATGCGTCAGATGGCCGCCATGCGACAGATCCATTCCAACCACCGTGTCGCCGGGTTTCAGAAGCGCATAATAAACAATGATGTTGGCCGGCGCGCCGGAATGCGGCTGGACATTGACGTGCTCCGCTCCGAAAAGCTTCTTAGCCCGGTCGATCGCCAATTGCTCAACGGTGTCGGTATATTTCTGCCCGCCGTAATAGCGGTGGCCCGGGTAACCTTCACTATATTTGTTGGTAAATACCGATCCAAGCGCTTCCAGCACCGCTTCAGAAACATAGTTCTCGCTTGCGATCAACTCCATTCCTTCTTGCTGACGTTTAAGTTCCCCCATCGCCGCCTTATACACTTGACTGTCCTGTTTTTTGAGATTCTTCATATTATCCGTGTTTAATTTTTAAAGTTAAAAGAATGACATACAAGAACAATTCGATAGAGAGAGTCGTAATCATCGGAATTTCTTTCAGCAATATTCCGTAAGCAACCCACAAAAACATGCTGAAAGTGTAAATCAATGTCCAGCCTAGGGAAATGTCTTTAGTTGATTTTGTGCGCCAGGATTTTATCACCTGAGGCAAAAGAGCAAGAGCGGTGGTGATTCCAGCGCTATATCCGACAATTTCAATCAGCATAATTTCATTTTTTGTTTTTCAAATATTCCTTGAGCGCTTCTTTCCAATCCCGGAGCGGATTGAGTTTTGTATTCACCAGAACCGAATAGAACGGCCGCGCAGCCGGGCGTGGAAACTCGTCCCCAGAAACCGGCGTCACCTTTGTCTTTATTTTAGCTAATTTATACAGCTCCTGGCAAGCTTCAAACCAAGTCGGCGATCCGCTGTTAGTCACGTGGTATATTCCATACGGCTTCTGGGCGTCGATAATTTCCTTGGTTTTCTTGGCCAAGTCCGGCGCGTAAGTGAAACAGCTGGTTTCTTCGTCCACCGCCTTTACTTCCTTGTTCTTTTTTCCGGCCGCCAGCATCACCTCGAAAAAACTTTTTTTGGCTCCTTCCGTCTTAGATGGTTTGCCAAAAATTTTGGACGTGCGGATAAGATAATAATTTTTTATGTTCTTCGCCACTTCTTTTTCTCCCCGGAGTTTCGTCTCCCCGTATTTATTGATTGGATTTGACTGGTCGTCTTCGCAAAAACCCAGCTCCTGATTGTTGTGCAAACCGCACGTCGCGCAGGAATGCGTGCAACCCTGCGGCTCGCGGGCCAATATTTTTTCAAAATCTCCGTCAAAAACATAGTCGCTCGAATAATGCACCAGGATCGCTTTCTGTTTCTTAGTGGCCTTGGCCAGATACCCGGGCGCCAAGCCATTTACTTTCTTGGCCAGCTCAAATTCTTTCTTGCTTTCTTCACATTTGTCGACGGCATTGTAAGCGGCAGCATTAATAATGACCTCGGGCTTGATAATTCCAATCTTTTTATCCACTTCCTTCTCGCGCGTGATGTCGATGTCGGATTTATCCCAGCCGATCACTTTGTAATCCTTGTCACTCTTAAAAACTTTCACCAATTCCTGGCCGAGCATGCCTTTGGCGCCGATGATAAGTATCTTTTTCATTGAGAAGTTAATAATTTTTACTTCTTTAGCATACCCTAAATATAGAAATTACTCAATATAATAAAAAGAAGCACGCAAAGGACTCATTAGAGCTCGCGTGCTTCGGTCTCCCCTAGAAGAAACTACGTCGAGGAAGGGATTTCAAAGTACTATCCTCTTCCCTCATTTCCCGCCTTAACCGCTGGCCGGCCGGATCTTCCTGGAATTTTATTCCAAGAATTTCCACTGTTCCAATTCCTGCCAAAGCTCTCTGGCGTCGTTTCATTACTTCCCTCATCGCATTTGACCGCATTTTCATCTCCTCTTGAATCTGTAATTTTTAAATCGCTTTTTCTTTTTTTAAAAGCATCCTTTTCTTTTTCTCGCCCAAAACATATCCGCCGACCTGGCCGTCAGTCCGAATGACCCGGTGGCACGGAATGGTCGGCAAATTATTGGCCAAGCAATATTTATAATGCACATTCAAAATATTCCCCACCGCCCGCGCTGCCTTCTCGTTGCCAGCCTGCCGAGCCACATCTTTATATGTCAAAGTCTTCCCGCACGGGATTTTTCGGACAACTGCTGTAATTTTATCCCTAAAAGTCTTCATATTGATTATTCCCTGAATTAATTATACAATACATTAAGTAGTAATATAGCACAATGAAAGAACAAATCGAACAGATCAAAACCGAATATGGAGACATCGCCACCCAGCTCAATGATCCGGGGATAGTTTCAGATACCCAAAAAATGGCGCGACTTGGCAAAAGACAGGCGGAACTGGCGGAAGTTATGGCGGGCATCAACGAACTGGAAAAACTGGAAAACACCATGGCGGGAAACGCCAAAATCATAAATTCCCCGGACGAGGAGGGCGAACTCAAGCAAATGGCGATGGAAGAAAACGCCGAGCTGGCGGCTAAAAAAGAAATTCTGGAGCATGAATTGGAAAAAATGCTGGTACCAAAAGATCCTCACGACGAAAAAAACATCATCATCGAAGTCCGGGCCGGAGCTGGCGGAGACGAATCGGCGCTTTTCGCGGCCGAGCTTTTCCGGATGTATTCCCGCTACGCCGAACGGAACCGCTGGCACACCACCCTTCTCAATTCAAACCAGACCGGGATAGGCGGCTTCAAAGAAGTGGTTTTCGAAATCAACGGGCACGGCGCTTATGGAAAAATGAAATATGAATCCGGAGTGCATCGCGTGCAAAGAGTGCCGGAAACGGAAAAAGTCGGGCGCGTGCATACTTCCACCGCCACCGTCGCCGTTCTCCCGGAAGCCGAAGAAGTGGAAATGAAAATCGAAGAAAAAGATCTGCGCATCGACACCTTTTGCTCATCAGGTCCGGGCGGCCAGTCCGTGAACACCACCAAAAGCGCTGTCCGCATCACTCACATCCCGACCGGGCTCATCGTTTCCTGTCAGGATGAAAAGTCTCAATTGAAAAACAAAGACAAGGCCATGAAAGTTTTGCGCTCACGACTTCTCCAGATCGAAGAAGATAAACGCGCCAAAGAACTTGGAGACGCGAGGAAATCACAGATCGGCACCGGCGACCGGAGCGAAAAAATCCGCACTTACAACTTCCCCCAGGATCGCATCACCGACCACCGGATAAAAGAAAGCTGGAGCAACATCTCAGGAATTCTTGATGGCGGACTGGACGAAATCGTTTCCGCGCTGGAAGAGGAAGACACTAAGAGGAAATTGGGGAAATGATGACTTGCAATAAAATACCGCCCTTTGAAATAGAACTGATTCTAGCCCATATTCTCAAAAAATCAAGGGAATATGTTTTGGCGCACCCGGAAAGAACTTTAAATAAAACCCAGAATTCCAAGTTTAATCAACTGGTCAAACGGCGAGAAAATCACGAGCCCATGGCCTACATTTTAGGCCAGAAAGAATTTTACGGCCTGGATTTTAAGGTTACCCAAGACACACTCATTCCCCGTCCCGAAACAGAACTGCTCGTGGAAGAAATAATCAAACTGGAGCCAAAAAATAAAACCGTCATCGACATCGGAACCGGCAGCGGCAATATCATTATTAGTCTCGCAAAAAACATAAAAAATAAAAATAACTTCTTCGCCGCTGATATTTCAGAGAAAGCTCTTCGCATCGCCAGACGCAACGCCAAGAATCACGGCGTCGATAAAAAAATAAAATTTATAAAATCCGATCTTCTGAATTATTTTTTCAAAAATAAAAAGTCATTGAAAATTGTAAATTGTAAATTGATAATTGCCAGTAACCTTCCTTATCTCTCTCAAAAGATTTACGCCACCACCGCTCCTAATGTCAAAAATTTCGAACCGAAGTCCGCTTTGTTCTCTAATAAGGATGGCCTAGCCCATTACGAAAAACTTTTTCAGCAAATAAAAAAATTGCAAAATAATTGTAACGTGCCGCACATTATGTGTTACGCGGAGTTTAGTCCCGAACAAAAACCTTCCCTCGCCAAACTTATTAAGAAATACTTTCCCAAGGCAAATATAAAATTCAGGAAGGATCTGGGCGGAAAATGGCGGATTGCTGAAATCAAATTATAGTTACAAACAAAGCAAAAACCCTCACGCTTAGCGGGAGGGTTTTTGTTTTTTCAATAACACTTAAGCGTTAAAGAACGACTTCGACAAAATAATTTATTTTATCCAGCCGAAGGAAATCCGAATTTAATCGGGAAAGTTTCAAAAAAGACTATTTCTTCTTTTTCTTGGCAACTTTCTTCTTGGTGGTCTTTTTCACGGCCTTCTTCACAGTCTTTTTCACCGCTTTCTTCTTGGCTTTTTTCTTGGCAGGCATTGTAATCACCTTCCTTTCTATTTATAATTTCAAATCGAAAATATTTAAATTAATTTCGATTGGAATATTTTTTAATTTTTTGTTTTCGACCTTTTTATTTTTACCGGAAAATATTTTATGATAAAAATACTTTCGCCTGATTAAATTATACAATATATATTTTTATTTGCAATAGAAAAAAGTTATCCACAGGCAAAGAATTTCAAAATTCAAAATAAGAATTAAAAATTCAAAGTTTATTACACCAAATTATTTAAATTTATTTCAGAAATTTAAAAAATCAGTACCTTCTAAAAAAATTAAGAGACTATTTTTTATTTTGATTTGTTGTTTTAATTTTTGAGATTCACACTTGAATCAATGGACATAAAAAAATATCGATTATTATGCCTTAAATCGATATCTTTGTCTAGTTGACGCTTGCTCAAACATTCCTTAAAATTCAATTAAGACGCCTTTTTGGCTCGAATGCTTCAACGCAAGCACATTAATAACTTAATAATTCCGCCTGGTTTATGAAAAACGCCCAGACGGATAAAATAGAAAGGAAGGTGAAAATAAATGGAAAGCAACCAAGAGACCAATGATCAGAATCAGAAAGATAAAAATTTGAGCGAACAAGAGCCGGCCAAGGAAGAATCGAGCAAACAGTCGGCATCATCCGACGATACCGACCAAAGTCGGTCAAAGCAATGGCTCGAGGATAATTTGAGAATTATTGTCAGTGTTGTAATCGTCATTTTGATCGCCGGCGGAATTTACTCTTATTCCAAGAGGGGTGAAAATCCCGATCTAAACGGCAGCATGGGAACCACTGAACAATCCCAGAATGTAGCCCAGACGGACAACAACACCGCAAAAACTTCCGATCAAGGAAAAAACCAAGCCGACACTCAGCAGCAACCCCAGACTCAAGCACAGCCGCAGGGACAAGCGCAAGCACAGCCGCAAGGACAAGCGCAACCGCAAAATCAGAACACCGCTCCCAATCAGAACGCGCCCAAAGCGACCTCATCGGTTTCTACCAGCCAGGAAACATCAACTGCTTTTGTAGAAACAGCAGTGCGGGGAGACAGCGAAACGAAACTGGCCAGACGCGCTTTAGCTGATTATCTCGAAAAAAATTCCGACTCAACCCTTACGGCCGAGCACAAGATCTATATCGAGGATTATCTGAGAAAAAACGTGCCCCAACGAAAGATTAGCGTCGGAACATCGGTAGAATTTTCAAAAGGCATGATCGCGCAAGCAATCGCCGCGTCCAAGAATTTGAACAGTCGTCAACTTCAGAATCTCCACCACTATGCCGTCTCGGTGCCATCCCTGTCTTGATGATCTTATCGCAAGGTCTAAAATAAAAAATTCTGCTGTTCTTTCAAGATGAAATGAGATCGTAGAAGCAAAAATCTTTGCCCTCTACTGCCTTTCTAATAGCAAAAATCCCCATGACGGGGATTTTTGTTTGGGCAGTCTTGGGCAGTTCATTTTATGCTAATCGCGTCCCCTATTTTAAACCCATAGCGCTCCGCGAGACCCGCGTTGATTTCCAGAACATTGTCAGCCGGAGTTTTTGGATCGATCGTATTCAAAGCTTCATGTGAGATATCCTTGGCGATATAAACGATTTTCCCGTCGGCAATCCAGATGATATCCAAATCAAAACGCATATCCTTCATCCAAAACATGTAATCGCCTTTTTTTTCAAATTTAAACAGCATGGCGCAATTTCGGCAAAGACTGTCTCGATCGCCAAGACCCTTCTGTCGCTCTGCCGGAGTAGTCGCCAGTGAAGCCGAAAATTTTTGACCGTTAATGACGACAGTTGCGGCATTGTTTCCAGCTATAAAAAATAATCCCAAAGACAGCGCCAAAAGAACAACAAAAAAAGTTATCATTTTATTTCTCATAAATTCGTCGGCTTTTCAGATTTTTCCAGAGTCGTTTTTTTATTTATAAACACAAAAACCGCAACAGACGCAATGGCAACCAATAAAAGAGTGACGCCCTTTCCAACCGCGCGGGTGTTAAGAGCGAGCGCCGCCATTAAGGCTGTGATAGCCGTATAAACCAAGGTAATCTTCCTTTGCGACCAGCCCAACTGCATCAACTTGTGATGGAGATGATTTTTGTCCGGCCGAAAAATCGACTGACCGTGACGCAGTCTTTGGGCGATAACCCAGAGAAAATCAATGATCGGAATAATCAGTACCAGAATAGCTGTGGCAATTTTCGTTCCGGCAAAAATCGCCAGCACCGCCAATGAAAAACCCATAAACATCGAACCGGAAGTTCCGGCCAGGACTTTCGATGGATAGAAATTAAACACCAGAAAAGCAAGTGCCACGCCGCCCAGAATCGCGGAAATAATGGCGACCGGCGGCTGATTCACCTCCGGAGCGAGACTCAAGAAAAAGATGGTAGCCGCCGTAATAAGGGTGACACTGCCGGCCATACCGTCAATGCCATCCGACCAATTGAGCGCGTTAATTACCACCAGTATCCACAAAATAACCAACATGGCCGAGACGACCACCCGAAAGCCGGAATCGAGATTGATTATTCCGCCAGTCAGAGGATTAGTGATATAGAATATTCTGACACCGGCAATAAAGACAAAAACGGCCGCGGCGATCTGACAGAAAAGTTGAATCTTCCAATACAGCTCTTTGAGATCGTCCCAGATGCCGACCACCAAAAGCGCGATTGTTCCAAACATAAAACCCCAAAGTTCCGGCGAAATAACCAACTCCTTGTCCAAGAGAATCGCAGCATTAAAAGCCAACACCATAGCCAATCCGCCGACTCGCGACACACCCGACCGGTGGATGTGCCGCTCCGAATCTCTTCCTTGCCAGCGCACTTTGCCAAAAAGAAAAATAAAAAGAAATAACAAAAAGATTGCCAGGAGGAAGGAAGTTAGAAATGGATATAAATATTGCAACATGATATTTACTTCCGCATTTTGTCCGTCACCCAGAATTCGCCGAAATATTTGCCGAACATGATCCTGGTCTGCGAATCAATGGACGGAAGCGATCCCAAGAGAGGCGCCGTAATCGGCACCAAAACCCATTGCAAAAGCATGTAAGTATAGCGCCATTTGGAATATTTCGCGGGTTTCGGCGGCATAAGAAGAAAAGACAATGACATTGATACGATGAGACCCGTCATAGCCAAATCCATGAGATAACGCGTCAGAAACGGCAAATTATGGGCGAGAACCGACTGATTGAACTGGTCGCCGCCGAAAATAAGCGGTAGCCACCCGAGAACAGCCAGGATCATGGAAGCGGTCGCCCAGCTGTGATGACCTTCCAACATTTCAAATCCGACTTTGAATTTTTTCCGAAAACTGATTTTTTTGTTGGGCACGATGGCTCGCATGATGACTGGGAAATTCTCAATGCCGTAAGCCCAGCGCCGTTTTTGCTTATACTGGTTCACGATGGTTTTCCAATAGGTATTCGCCTGGACCGCGTCGAGCGAAATCGGCAGATAGATCGGCTTCACTTTATAGTCGCCATTGTAATAGGTGTAGCATTTCCAATAGATAATCGAGTCTTCACTGATCATGTTGACTGGCCAGAAATCGACTTTGACAAGCGTGTCGAACGGTTCGGAATGAGAAGAAAATGTCACCATGCCTTCCGGCCGGGTGCTTTGGAAAATATGCCAAAAACTCGAACTGGTAACAATCACCCGGACAAAAGCATTAGTGTCCCAAAGATTGTTGTGATACATCGGAATCGGCTGATAACTGCGCTGGAGGCGCTTTGGGTCGATGATGTATTGATAAGTGAGGGCGGCGAAATATTGCGGATGAGCCACTGAATCGCAATCGAAGTTGGAAAAAATAACCTTCTTAAAGTCAATTTCCCGCTCGGATAAATATTTTTTCAGCCGGCGGGCGGCGTAGGTAGCGTTGGAAGCTTTGGCTTTCATTTCATTGCCGGACACTTCGTGGGTAGTCACGATAAAATCTCGAAAAACGCCCTTGAATTTATTTTTAAGATAGTCCACTTTGGCCAATCGCCTCTCTTCCGGCTCCCTTTCTTCTGTGCCCAAAAGGATGATGATTTGGCTGTTGGGAAAATTGGAATCGGCCACCGCTCGAATAGCCGGCTCAATCACTTCCGACGGTTCATTGGCAGTCACCAAACTCACCACATGAACAATCTCCCGCCAATCCCAGATCTGGTCTTTGATTTTCTCAAGCACCCGGACTTCACCAAGGCAAGTTTCCTGACGAACAATCTCTTTTTTAAGCATCCGCTTTTCCCGGAATTTAATACCACCTTCCGCCAAGCTCTGTTTCATTTCAGTTATTCTTTTGGAAAGCATAGCCGCGTATTTTTCCGGATGCATAATATTCTGGCAGCGCTCCCACCAATCCACTTTCTCGCCTTCCTTTAACTTCCGAAATCCGATCGTAGAATAATATGTGATGAAAATCGTCCGATAGATCCAATAGATGTCAAAAGCAATGATAAAAATTGCCATATAAATCGGAAACAAATAGGAAAAAAGAAACATCCCAATCAACGTGAACCACGTCAAAATCCCCGGAATGACTTCCAGCCGCCGCTGCCACTTGCGCTTCTTGGGATCTTTAGTTTGGGGATCGGGAAAATAAAACATACAGAATTTAATAATTTATCATAATCACCGCCGCCGACGCCACAATCAAACTTAACTGCACCATGAGAGCCGCCAATAGCAGAATATAGCTGGCGATTCGTTCCTTGTTGCGATAGAAATAATCGGCCAAAAAAGCATTAACCAGAAACAAAACCAGCCCGACGGCCGGCATCATGAAGGCCAGTTTCCAGTTTCCCAGCATATCCACTCCGAAGTAAACATTATAATGCAAAATAACATCCGCGTCAAGGCGATTCATGAACACAAGAAGAATCGTCCAGTCGGCAGCATTAGTGATAATTCCGAACAAAAGAAGCCACAACACGATATGATTTAGGAAAAAATCATTGCCAGCAAAGCGTGTTTTGAAAAAAAGCTTGGTTTTTCCCCACAAGCTTTTCGACGAATTACTTTTTTGAGTCATCTGCTCCATGCGTTATGCACATTAATCCTCTTTCGGTTTTTCCAGCACCATCGGTTCGATCGTTTTCTCACCCTCGGTAATTTTAGCCACATCTTTATCGATCTTGCCAAATTCTTTGTAAGCGGCGTTAAAATGATTAACTGTGGTGCCCAGGCTGTTGTAGATTTTTTTCATGAAATCATCGAAGGTCGTTATGTGGCGGCCCAATTTTTCCACGTTGGTCCGGATCTGCTTGGCACTTTCTTCGATCTGGAGAGCTCTCAGGCCCTGCATCACCGTCTGAAGATAGGCCAAAAAAGACGTTGGGGAAACGATGATCACTTTCTTGTCCTTAAAGGCATATTCGATTAGATCGCGCGTGGAAACCTGTGCCGCGCCAACCTTATTGACCAATAAATCGTAATAAATCGCTTCGGACGGAATGAACATGAAAGCGAAATCCATCGTCCCCTCGGAGGGCTTGATATATTTGGAAGTCTCGTCGATCCGGTTTTTGAGATCCTGTTTGAATATTCTTTCCCACCGCTCGCGATCCTCGCTGTCTTTTGACGCCAGAATCCTTTCGTAATTCTCCAGACTGAATTTGGAATCGATCGGAATGATCTTCTGCTGAACAAACACCACCGCATCCACAATCACTCCATCCTTGAAGCCGTATTGCATCTGATAAGCGTTGGGCGGCAAAACATTTTTTAAAGTTTCTTCCAGAAAATATTCCCCCAGCACTCCTCTTTGCTTCGGATTTTTCAAAATATCCTGCAAGTTTTGCAGTTGGGCTGAAAAATTGACGACCTGCTTATTAGTCTCTTCCAACTTAGTCAGCCCCGCCACCACGTCGGCAATCTGCTTGGCCGATTGTCCGGTGATGCCTTGCATCGTCCGCATAGTGTGGCTGATCTGGTCTTGCGTAGCCCGGTGCGTCTCGGCCAATTTGATGTCAACCGCATTTCTCAATTCCCGGTTCTGTTCAGACAAGGTTCGATTCTGTTCAGAAATAATCGCCAACCGCTCAAGGATAGCCGCCGTCCTCTCATCCTCCTGTCCGCCGCCCATCTTCTTCTTCATGTCTAAAACAAGGATTGCTAAAAATCCTATGGCAACTATGGTGATAATGATAAGTATATAAAGCATGCTACATTTACAAGCTATAATTTTCTCTGCGCGATGAATCTTTTCAGTCCCGGAATTTTGTCAATCAACTCTTCGTGCGGGCCTTCCAGAAATTCCAGGATAAATTTGTCGAGCATATTGAGCCGATACTTAAATTCTTCCATCGTCATCAGGACAAACGTTATCTCCTTGCCTATTTCGGCTTCCAAAGCGCTCATCAGGTTTTTCAGCTTGGCCTTGGAAACATTATCGCCGACCAGAATCATATCCGCCTTGCTTTTTCCATAATTAATAAAAGCGCCGGAGACGACCGCCAGCTTGATGTTTCCAATCTTGCTTACTCGCGCCAAACCCTTGCAATGCGGCGAGACATTGGCTTTCACAAAAAGATTTCTCAGCTCCGGATAAAAAATAAATTCCGGATTAAGCTCGTAAAAAACTTTTCCCCTCCGGTCCCTCTTCAGAACAAATTTTATCTTCACCAAGCCGGCCAATTCGCTCCGCGTCCGACTGGAGTTCAACATATTTTTCTTGATAATTTCCGCCAGATCAAACGTCTGCTCCGGATTCTGAAGAAAGAAGCGCAGCAGTCTTGTCCTCTCTTTAGAGCCGAACAGATTTTCCAATGTTTCAGACATGTGCCAATTTTGCCCAATCTTAAGCTCTGCGAGCCCAAGACGGATAGAGTTATTTTAGTAATTTCAATCTTAACTCCAGTATAATATCCCGGAAGCGATATGGCAAGGTTTGCTATTTATTTCAGACGGGTGGACAAAAAAGCATTTCCGAGCTACACTGTAACCATGAAAAAATGGAGAAGAACCGTCTTTTTTTGGATATTGACCCTGCTGTGCCTGGTGACAATTCCTCTCGTAGTACTAAATGCCGCCGGCTACCGTTTCGACACCAGCCGGGGCGCTTTTGTATATTCCGGCACGATCACATTCAAATCAAACCCCCAAAACATCAGCGTTACACTGGACGGCAAACCGACTGATTCACAGCAGATAAACAAGATTAATAACTCAGTCAACCTGAGCGGACTGATTCCGAAAAACTATAACATCGCCATCTCCGCTCCGGGTTTTCAAACCTGGACCAAAGAGGCCGATGTATCTTCGGGTTTGGCCACGGAGTTTTGGAACGTGGTCCTGGCCCGGAACAATTATCCTAAAACCCGGCTGGGCGCCGACGGAACTCAAAAGTTTTTCATCGCCCCCAAAAACGACTTCCTTGCCTACACGACCGAAAACAGCCAGAATCTGGGCGTCGGGATTTTCAATATCAGCGCCAAAAAGACAACGACCAATTTAAGCCTTCCTGGCTGGCAGTTTGCCGGTGACGACCGGCACGAGAACATCGAGTGGGGTCCGGACGAAGCGTATATTTCCGTCCCGGTAAAAAAAACAGTTTCTACGGACAGCACCGACAACCAAAATATTTCCGGTCCGTCAACCGTTTCGACTCTCAAAACCCCAAAAAATACGACAACTTACGATTACTCCATCGCCAACCCCAAAGACGGCACCTATTTCGATCTCAAACAATTCTTGAACGCGGACACTTTGAATTCGGATAGCAATGATATCCGCGCTGTCCGCTGGGACCCGAAAGAAAAAGGCTGCTTATTTTTCCTGATCGGCAAAACCCTTTACCGGGCCAACATTCAAACTCAGGGAGACATCACTAAAATCGCTGACGGCGTCTCCGCTTATGATCTTTCCTCATCCGGCGTCTATTATGTCCAGACGCCTAATAACCTGGTCTTTGAAAAAAATCTGGACGGTTCGGGCAATCCGAACCAAATCACCAGCACGTTTCCCGGTTTTGGAAATCAAGACATAGCCAGGCTGACAGTTTATGACAATTCCCGAATCGCCTTTCTCACGCCAGACGGCGATCTTTATGTTTACAACCAGGGCGATCACGCCACTTATTTCAAACAGCTGGATTCCGGAATCGTCGACGCTCAATTTTCCAACGACGGAAAAAAATTGCTCTTCTGGAGCAATTATGAAATTTCGGTCTATTTCACCCGCGACTGGACCGTGCAGCCAACCAGAAGCGAGGACGAACGGCAAGATATCACTCGCTATTCCGAGCCGATCAGCAACGTTCAGTGGTACAGTGACTACGAGCACGTTATTTTCAGCGATGGTCAATATGCCAAAATCATCGAACTGGATTCGCGGGATCATCGGAATTGCCTGGATCTTTTCAGCACCACGCTTACCAGTCCTTTCGCCATATGCGACAATTCCTTGAGCCGAATATATTTTACCGACACAAGCGGCCAATCCACTAGCCTCTACTCCATCACCTTCCCCGAACCAACTTATCTTTTAGGCATCGTGGGCTTGGGCGGAAGTTAAAAAACAAGCACAAAAAAACCGGAGCTAAATTCCGGTTTTTTTGTGCTTTTAATTTTAAACTATATTTTTAGACTCTGCCTTTCAAAAGTTTTCGCGAGGTCTTGACGGCCAGAAAACTCCCCCGGCTGCAATGCTTCTGGAAATATTTTTCCATCGAGTCGTAGTAGTGTCTTTTTTGCAATTTTTTGTCGACGTAGCTGGCGCCGGAATCGTGGGAAACTTTGAAATCAGGAAAAAACAGAATTTTTCGGCCGTTGAGTTTTGTTCGCCGGCAAAGATCCATATCCTCAAAATACATGAAGAATCGCTCATCAAATCCCCCCAGCTCGTGGAACAATTCTTTCGCCATAAACAAGGCCGTGCCAGCTACCCAATCACATTCGGATTTCCGGGAACTGCTCCAAATGAATTTACTCCGACTCACGCCCAGATTGTTCCGCACCAGATCATAAAAAGATATCCCGCGGCCGGCGCTCCACGGCTGGCTTTGGCCGGCAGAGTCAATTATCCGTCCGCCGATTATGCCAATATCCTGATTGCCCTCTAATTCCTCCACTACCTCGGCGACATTTTCGGTCAATACTTCCGTGTCCGGATTCAGAAAAAACAGGATCTCTCCACTCGCCGCTTGGGCACCTAAGTTGACACCCGACCCAAAACCGACGTTTTTCCGATGGTCGACAATTTTCACACGGGAAAAATCCACCGCGAGCTCGTGGACGTCGCGCTCGGGGTCGTTGTTGACCAAAATTATTTCCCAGAGATCTGCCAGCTTTATTTTTTCATATAAAGACGTGACACAGCGCTCCAAGTGGTTATGGCTGTTATAGGCGACAATGATGATGGACAGTTTTGTTTCCGGCATAAACAGATATTTGTTTTATATATTTTTTTCTCCTTACCGAATTTTGCTTTTTATATAATCGTAATACTCTTGATCATGGCTATTTTTATTCGTGTAATCTTTCAAAACTTTTTCTCTGGCTTTTTCACCCATTGATTTCCGAAAATTATCTTCTTCGATTAATTTTGACAGTTTTTCAATCCATTCTTCCGTACTTGCAGCCAAAAATCCGTCGGCGCCATCCGCAATCGCTTCGGAATAGGTTCGGTTTTTGACTGCTACCGTCGGAATTTTTAATATTCCAGCTTCAATAAACTTTATTTCCGAGCGGGATTCACAGAACGGATTACCAAATTCCAAGGGTACTAAGTTAATGTCGCACTTGTATAAATTTTCATAATATTTATCCCGTGGCACACGCGGCAAAATTTCGATCCGGTCACTGAATTTATTCAGCTCGTCTTCCGTGTCCAATGGACCGGCCAAAATCAATTTCACTTTTTCATATTTTTCCAGTATGGAAATAAGCGCGTCCGTGATCGTGGCAAAATCCTTATTATGGGAAAGCGTGCCGGAATAATATCCCAATCGTATAAATTCGTCTTCTGATTTATTTTTTTCGATGATTTTATCGGCCAGCTCAAGTTCTTTGTCGGACAATTTATTCGGCACGATAATTACTCTTTTGTCTTTTTCTTTCAGTTTATTCGCCAAATAGGAAACTGTGGTCGTGCAAGTTTTAACATACGAATCATAAAGTAGCCAAGAACCGATGCCTTTTTCAAACTCTTCCCGCTCAGCCGGACCGATCCGGGAAAAATAATCCATGTCTTTCAAATAGCGCGGATCAAAATCCAGATCGTCGGTGTCGAAAATAATTTCTTTGTTTTGTTTTTTGATTTCGCAAACAAGTTGTTCTGCTTTTTTGCTTAAATTTACTTTATGAAAAATAAATATTTTGAACTTATCGGCACATTTGGGGAGATTCGGATTATCCGCCACCGTCACGGCGCATTTGAAACCATGACGCGTGAGTTCTTCGGCCGGACCGAACGCCCGATAATGAGCCTTATCTCCCACTCCGCCGGTCACAAACAAAATATCGCCGGAACCAACGAAAAAAGCCTTCGAATATGTTTTCAAATAACCGGAAACTATTTTCCCGCCGCCAATAATACCATTTTGCCTCAGCATCGATGACGCTTTTTCAATTTTTTGCCGCAGTCCGTTCACATTCGTCATATTAACATTTTAGCATTTTAACATTTTAGCAAAACACGACAAGAATTGCTAAAATGCTAATATGTTAACATGCTAATATGTTTTTGACTTATAATATTTCTCCCGCGGATTGCCTTTCCCGAAATGTTTCAGCCGGTATTTCAAAGAATCCAGAACGTGCTGACGCATGGCCCAGCTCCGAAAAAAATCAAAAAATCCGCCGCGGCTGACGCGAAGGCCGTCCTGATACACCTTAGTTTCGGGAAAATATACTACTCGATAACCCATTTCCCAAGCGCGAAAGCACATCTCAGTGTCCGCCATGAACAAAAAATAATATTCGTTATATCCGCCGATCCGCTCCCAAAAATCCCGCCGGACTATATAGCAAGAAGATTGAAGCCAATCAACATCCTGAATTTTGGAATAATCCAAATGGCGCATTTCGTCATGCGCGATTTTGTCCCGCAGGACAGGCAGATTCCGAAAAATCGTTCTTCTGGATACCTGCAAATATAGCTTGGGAAAAGCTCGTACTGACATAGTGACAGTTCCATCATCATTGATCTGTTCCGGCCCGAGAATCGCGATATCCGGATGAGAATCCATATAGTCCGCGATCTTTTGCATTGAGTCTTCTTCCTTGAACAGGACATCGTCGCTTACCGAAAATATATAATCCCCTTCTTCATGGCCCTTGGCAGCATTACTCCCCCGGGTGTATCCAAGATTTTGGGAATTAACAAGGATTTCTATATTTTCGCATTGACCGAAGTTTTCAACTAGACGCTGGCGGTTTTTTTCGTTTCCGGAATTATCCACCAGAACAATTTTCAAGCCGAAATCAGTTTTTTGCCGCAACAAATAATTGACGTTTTCAATCGTCCGATCCGTCTTTTTGTAGTGGAGAATTATTATCGTAACTTTGGCTTTTTTTCCGTCCATTTGAAAATAAATTTAAAGCAATCTTTTTTTGGCCAACATTTTGAGTTCTTCGTTGAAGTCAACAATCGCCTTCTCCACTGCCGGATCGAAATTCCGGCTGATGCCTTTTTCTTTGACGACTTGGTTGGCTTCCAGTAGCGAATCAAAAGTCCCGGCGTCGAGCCACGCTCCGTCAATTTTTTTGACCGACAGCTCGCCCATAGACAAATAACGGTTATTGACATCAGTAATTTCCACTTCGCCTCTTTCCGAAGGTTCAAGGCTTTTGGCAATTTCCACCACCCGATGATCGTAGATGTAGGCACCCGTCACGGCAAAATTACTTTTAGGATTTTGCGGCTTTTCCTCAATGGAAACCGCTTTGCCATCATTGTTGATTTCCACTACCCCAAATCTTTCCGGATCCGGGACGGCTTTGGCAAAAACCGTTCCACCGCCGGAAAAATTTTTAATCTCATCTTCCAAATTGTCTTCGAAAATATTGTCTCCTAGAATCATCGCGACATTGTCGTGGCCAATGAAGCTTTCGCCAAGAATGAAAGCTTCCGCCAGTCCGCGCGGCAATTTTTGCACTTCAAAATAGAGATGGATGCCGCAATTTTTGAAAATAGATCCCAGAAGGTTCAAATATTGCCCGCTGTGCTCCGGCGCCACGATGATCAGAATGTCTTTTATCCCGGCCTTGATCAAAGTGTTCAATGGATAAAAAATCATCTGCCGGTCATAAACCGGAAGAAGTTGTTTGGAAGTGGTTGCTGTCAACGGAAAAAGGCGCGTCGCCGTCCCGCCGGACAAAATTATTCCCTTCATTTTTGATTTGGTCGTCATATAATTAATTTAACATTTTATCGCCGGGCGTAATTTTTTTCGTAATATTCCTGATATTCTCCCGATTTTATTTTCCGCCACCAAATTTCGTTGTTTTTGTACCATTCGATCATATTCTTGAGACCATCCTCGAAAATTGTTTCCGGTTCCCAGCCCAATTCAATTTTGATCTTTCTAAAATCAATGGCGTAGCGCCGATCATGTCCGAGTCGGTCGGCCACTTTCTCAATCATCTCTTCGCCTTTCCCCATCAACTCCAAAATTTTATAAGTTATTTCTTTGTTGGTTTTTTCGCAAGCGCCGCCGACGCAGTACGTTTCGCCGATTTTTCCTTTGTGAATGATCAAAGCAATGGCTCGGCAATGGTCACGAACGTGCAGCCAATCGCGGACATTCCGGCCGTCGCCGTAAAGCGGTACTTTCTTGCCTTCGATTAAATTAGTGATAAACAGTGGGAATAATTTCTCCGGAAACATGTACGGACCATAATTGTTGGAACAGTTGGAAATAGTGACCGGCAAATTGAAAGTGTGGAAATAGGCCCGCACCAAATGGTCAGAAGCGGCTTTGGAAGCGCTGTAGGGACTGTGGGGATCATATGGAGTACTTTCATTAAAAGCCGGGTCATTCGGACCGAGTGAGCCAAAAACTTCATCAGTGGAAACATGATGGAAACGGATCTTGCCATTTCCGAACGCCGCCTTCAAGAGATTGTGCGTACCAACAACGTTCGTATTGATGAAAGCGTCCGGTTCCAGGATCGATCGATCCACATGCGACTCGGCCGCGAAATTGACGATCGCGTCCGGTTTTTCTTCTTCGATTAAATTATTCACCAATTCCGGATCGGCGATATCGCCACGCACAAATTTATAATTCGGATTTTCTTCGACGTCCTTCAAATTTTCCAAATTGCCGGCGTAGGTTAATTTGTCCAAATTCACGATTTGGTAATTCGAGTATTTTTCGAACATGTAATGAATAAAATTGGAACCGATAAACCCGGCTCCGCCGGTGACTAAAATTTTCATAACTAAAAAGGTGATTTTAAATTCTTTAAAAATCCCAACTGAGCGTCTTTTTCGGAAAGAACCGGATTTTCGATCGGCCAGTTGATATTCAAATCAGGATCGTTCCAGATTATTCCCGACTCCGCGCTCGGTTCATAGAAATTGTCGCACTTGTATTCGAACTCGGTGTTGTCTTCCAGCGTCAGAAAACCGTGGGCAAAGCCGCGCGGTACGAAGAGCATCTGAAAATTCTCATTCGACAGTTTAAAACCCTGCCACTTCCCATAAGTCTCCGAATTTTTCCGCAAATCAACAATGACATCGTAAACCTTGCCTTTTGTTACTCTTACCAATTTAGCCTGGGTATGTGGCGGATTTTGGAAATGCAGCCCGCGCAAAACGCCGGTCTTGGTCGAAAGCGAATGGTTATCCTGGACAAAATCCGCTTCAATTTCAGCCTCCAAAAATTTTCGCTTCGAATACGGTTCCAGAAAAAATCCCCGCTCGTCTTGAAAAACTTTCGGCTCAATCAGCCAAGCATCCTTGAATTTTGTTTCAATAAACTCCATATTTTCTTTTTTAATGATAATACGATTTTAAAGATAAAGCAAAAGCAGACAATTCGCCTCTCTTGCATGCTATGATATTTCATTATTTCATTATATTGGAGTGAATTAGGCCGCGAAAAAATTCTCCCGTATTACAACATGCGGGAGAATTTATAATTCAATGCTACGCAAAAGATTTTTTAATTCGACTTGTTGAGCGTCCAATCCCCCGTCAGCGTAAGATTATAAACATTCTTGGCGCCGTTCTTGCCGATTACGGTTATTTTCCCCGGCACATTTTCCACGCCAGATTCCTTCTGGATGAGAAGATTGTAATCGCTGGTGCTGATGTTTTTCGGCAGATTATAGCTCAACTCGAAAGTCCGGGTCGCTCCGATGGGAATTTGAACGATCGAGCCGAAATATTTCTTGCCCAGCTCGTCTCCATATTGAATATCGGAAAGACCCTGGGAACCGGACAGCCAAGAGCCTTGCGGCACGTAAATCCGCAAATAAGACCGATAGTCCCTGGTCATCCAATCAGCGAGTTTTGCCGTGTGAACGTAAGTGATTTTGAGATCGGCCTTGGGAGTGTCGCCCGAAAGATCGACGGTGTAGTCAAAACTGCGGCGAATGTAATAGTCACTTTTGAAGGAATTCAGATTAGCGTCAACCATCATGAGATAGTCCTTGCTCCAACTTTGATCAACCGCTCCCGCCCAATTGGCCGCTCTGGCCGATTTTTCCAATTGCGAATCCGCAAAATATAGCTGGATGTCTTTTTGATTGAGATCGCCGAGAATTATTTTGGCCAGATCGATTTTTTGAGAAGCGTTAAGCGTGAAAACTTTTTTCATGATAGCGTCCGCCAGAGCATTCATAACCGTCTTGCGCTCTCCCTTGGCAATGCCTTGCTGGGCATAACCTTTTTCCACCTGATATTCCAAAGTCAGAATGGCGTTTTCGCTGTCATAGGTCCCCGGATAGCCATCCAGCTGGACCGGCCCGGTCACTTTCAAAAACGAAGCTAGGACATTTGTATTGATCGCTACGACACCATCGAATTTTTCCTGCCCCTGGCCGAGATAATAAAAATATTCGGCTTTTTTGGCATTGGTCGCAAAATCCGGCGACCAGTTCGAATCGCGCATTTTCCAGGACTTAATTCCCAAAGCCTCTTCCATCGGATATGGCGGCGTGACAGTATTGGGCTCCCTTCCGTCAAAGTTGGAAAGGTCGTTGGTTTGCAGTTGGATTATTTTTCCATTTTTAATTTTCAAGATTCCAAACGTACCGATGTAGCCGCCACCCGGACGCAATTCCATATTGTTTTGAAAAAGAATCAGGAAAGTTTTCTCCCGATTGTCAGACTTGAGAAGATAATTTCCAAAATAAGCAATCGATTTATATTCCGCTTTGTCAGAGAGCCAAGGAACATAATCAATGGCCGCGCCGATCGTTCCGGCCGGATTGTTTTTGAATTGGAGGGAAAAATAAAAAACAGCCAAAAATACGGCTGATGCGGACCAAAATATAATCCAGAATTTTTTCGAACGCGGTTTGGACATTGTTCTTTATTCCGCCCCACAAAGCGGAGCGGAACTTAAAAGCTATAACTTCCCAGACAAAAGCTTGTTCAATCTCTCTTTCACTTCTTCCGGCGTGGCTTCCCTGATGATCGGCTCTTTCTTTTCCGGCTCAGCGGTTTCTTTTTTTTCTTCCGGCAAAACTCCTCCCCCTTTTTTCTCCGAAGCGACAACGGGCTTGTTATCTTTGCTCGCAGGAACGGAAAAAACCGGAACGTCTTCGGCAATCGGCAGATTGGCCGGCGCGGCTGCTTTTTTGGTGACGACAGAATAAGCTTCTTTCTCGACCGGTACTGCTTTTTCTTCCTGAGCGCTTTTCGGTTGATTTTTCAAAGCGGGCTCTAATTTTACTCCGCCTTCTTCTTTTCGTAAAGGAGAAAAAGTTTTTTCGCCAGTAAACGTCCAGCGCACCGGCCGCGGGAAAGCAAAATTCTCTTTTTCTCCAAATAGGAAAAAGGATATGAAAAAGGCGAAAGTCACCAACAGAAAACTGCCTGCCAGGCTTTCGAAAAATATGACATACTCCGGGTTGACACCTGCCTCGCGGGTGATCGGCCCGTCGATTATGCGGACATCGATATCAGTCTGGATATTATAATAGAATCCGGCGGTTGCAATCAACTCTTTGGCCGCTTGCCCGCTGAAAATTTCCGCCTGGGACATACTGTCATCAGTCGCCGTAACTTCTAAAACGCCGCTTCCGGGCAGACGCTCAACATTTATCTTCGAATCCCAATAAGCTTTTTTCTTGGCCTCCGGCAAAGATTTGGTTCCGGCCTCAATGACCGCCGGATCATCAGCAGTCATCTTGTCATAAAACGATAGCGATGACGGCAAAGTAGCCAGATTATCCAAAATCTGGTCGGAATTTTGAACGGCCGTCGCGCTCCGCGGAATAATCAAGACGTCAGTTTGCGATTTATAAGTCCAGTTAAGATTGAGAAGCGCGATAAATATAACCGCGGCAGCGATCAAAAACATCAGCCAGAACGCTTTTGATTTGAATATATCTTTCATATATTTCTAAAAAAAATTATTGACTGGATAGTTTAGCACGGACCAAGAAAATGTCAAGGGCGACGGCTGGAAATAAAAAAAGAGTCATTTAAGACTCGGAATATTTTTTGGAGCGGCAAGAGAAAAATATCTCACCGCTCCGCCTGACTAGGTTATTTGCCTGACATAAACAACGATACCGCTTTTGTCAAAGGCAGCACCCTTATTTTCCCAGCCTTTACAGACCTGTATACGTAATTGGCGATGCTGTTTAGCACCGCATTTGACACGGTATAATCGTCGCTTAGATCCGGATGATTCGCCGAACCGTGAGTTGCAATGACAATCAGAGTGCCTTCGTTTTCTGCGGACCAGATCAGGTCGTAAAATCGGTCCGGAACACTGCCGGGATTAACTCCGACGGTAGATTGTTTTACACTGAAAACCTTTACCTTCAGCGGGTCAAAAGTTTTAATCCGGTTGATGCTGTCTTCAATGTCCTGCCCGTCAGGATAGGCCTGGCGACATATCATGATGCCATCTTCCCGAAGGATCGAAGCGAGACGGTCAGTATCGATATTTCCCTCTCCCAGACCGTAATCGCCCAAGGGAGGAGCTAGGGCGGTTGCCCGGCCGAATCCCCAATGCTGAAGGGTCACGATTGCCGAATGGATATCGCTTGAAATATCCCAGTCGCTTATTCGGGAATACCCCGAAGCATGAACCTGGTCACTATAGGCGTGGACCTGAAAATCCCACCCCTGCTTCTGCAAATTTTTCATTTGCTTTAGTGTGACAAAACCGGATGTTCCAATCTGATCTATAATCGGAAATCCGGTAACCGCAAAGTGATACCCTGCAAACACCCCGGCGACCGGCAGCGAACCCGTCTGAAGATCGTCATTTGTAAAAACAACAATGCCTTTTGGCAACCGAGCTGCAAATGCCACGGTCGTAAAAGCAAGACCACAGGCAACCATTACCAGTAACATGCGTACGGAAATTCTCTTCATGATGCCTCCTTGTGATTTTTTTTGAAAATAACTACATAATTTCGCCATTAGCACAGTAAAAATAAAAGACCGCGCTAAATTACAAAATCATAAAAAATTATTTCAATTCGGAAATCCCATAATCCCAAAACTCAACATCCATGAAATCCGACCGGATCCCGCCGTAGCCGGTGTTTGCAATCGCCGCGCCGCCATATTTGTTCCCATTATCAGTCGCCTCCAAAACCAGCTGCCACTGACCATTATTGTCCTTGTCGACATAGAACTTTATATCCACCGAACCGTCCGCCGCATTTCTCACCTCACTTTTGATGCCAATCCAGGCATCGAGCGGCAGAACGTCGGGATTATTTGTTCTATCATATCGCCTGCCATTTGTCCAGAGGTTTTTTTCCTTCATCGTATAATATGTCCCATTGATCTTCTTTTTGATGACCGCGTCTCCGTCTACCCGCAAACCGGTATAATAGAGATTGTTGCCATTCTGGTAACGGTTAAAAAGCAAAACGCCGTTCGATTCGTTGCGAAATTTACTGGCGCTAAAATTAAGTTTATTTATCTTGAAATATAAACGCTGAGTCTCGTTCTGAAATTTTTGGCGAGTAACCAAGCGCAATATATTCTGCGGCTGGTAACCGTTTTCGGTGTCGCGCGGATTGCTTTTGGCGTAGGTCTTTTGCCACTTCGAACCCTTAGCCAGGTTTCCCTGGATGGTCGAAATGACGTTTCCATCAATATACACGACTCCGCCGGAATTGAGCCACCAAAAATCATTCTTGCTCGCGCTCATTTTTCCCGTTTCTTGAAGAGGAGTGCCGGCCGGCGGAACTGAAACTTCGGTTTTTTGAAGATAATATTCGGCCATCCCCACCAAAATTGCCAACAAAACCAAAAATCCGATTCCGAAAAGAATCAATCTATATCCGGGGGAAAAATGGGAAACGCTTTTTTTAGAAAACATAAATTTAAACTGCCGAAAGATTGCTTTGATTATACCACCTTTTAAAAAACCTGGCTGACTTTAAGATTTGTCACCGAAAATTCACTGCCCGTCCCAAGCGAGTCCCAAGTCTTGAAACCGATTCCCCGTCGATCAAGAGTGCCACTGATGTTGCCGGAAAAAATCTGATTCCCGTTGAGATAGCAGGTAGCCGTGTTTCCCTCCACTTTGAGAGCCGCGTCCAAGACAGCGCCGGGCGCGATCGCGTTTTTGAGCGTAGTGGTTGCGATTTCCTGATCATGTCCGCTGCCGCCGCCCGCCGCCTGGGTCAAAGCCGCCCAATCCCCCGAAAAATCACAAGTGGCATAATTGTTCTCGTCTTTATAGGCGACCAGCTCGAACGAATCTCCTTTCAGCACATTAATCCGGGCCGAGAAAATATAATTTTTCCACAAAGACGATCCGCTCAAAAAAGTCGAAGCACTGTCGTCTTCTTGTGTAGTGCTGATTAGCATCTGTCCGCCATCAATCGTAAGGCCGCCCCAGCCCCGCAGCCATCCTTTGTCTGAAGTGAAGTTATCGGCGTAATCCAAGGGTTTGAAACGGGCGTTGTCCAGCATGGTGACCAATTGGCCGGGCAAGACCGACGAATCGATTCCGATCCGTTTGGATAAGAAAGAATCATCTGCTGTATTAGTGATGAAATCATTGTTGCCAACCTGGATAAAAGCGGCTGAATAGATGGATTTGACGATCTCGGTCAAAATCACCTGCCCCTGAGGAAAATTGCTCGAGCCCTGGCCCAGATCGCCGTAAGGGTAGGCAAAAGACGGCGAGGCCACGCCCAACTTCGTTTCAATGTCATTCCGAGCGCCAGTGAGGTCAGCTGTCACCCTTTCTTTATATTCATCCACCGTTTCCAAACGATGCTGGTCGGAAATCCACATCAGGTTGCTCAAAAAATGCCCTTGGTCGCCGGCCGCGTCGATCGGGATGGTTCCGTGGCCGTTTTGGGTGTGCGAACCCATCTCCCAGCGCCCGCTGTCCGCCATTTTTTGCAGTTCTATCTGGGAAAGATGGAAGGGTTGCGTTTCATTGCCCGGTCCCAAAGAGCGCCCGGTGATGACGAACATCACCGCGTTATAGCCGACTGTTCGAATAACCGGATCGCCATTGTAATAACTGTCTTTCCGGCCGTCGTCAAAAGTCAACAAAAACGATTTTTCCGGCACTTGTTTTTGTCCCGCGATATAGGCCAGATAATCCTCCATCGTGATGGTCCGCCAGCCAGCCCGCTTCAAAGCGAACATCTGCTCCGTGAATTCCTGGGTGCTGACATTGACTCCGTCTGGCCGCCATTTGGGATCCGAAATCACACCATGGTAAACCAAGATGGGAATCAGATCGGCTTTGTTGGTATCCGGAACAACCGGAACATTTCCACCAGAACGGTACCAGGCAATTTCGGCCTGGACACAGTTCCGGCTCCAATCCAAAAAGCGCCAATTGAAATAATAATTGTTTTTGAGAATATTCATCCCGCCGATCATGCTCATCACCACCGCAAACACCAGGACGACCATCAAAATCTTTGTCATTTTAACATTGAAATTGTGCTGCTCCATAACTTTTGACTTTATAAACTTTACGGACTTTCGACTTTTTTATCTCGTCCCCCAGCCCCGGTCTTGGATCTTGAAAGCCGCATAAACCAGAACGAAAGAAAGAACAAACAGATTGACCAGCGCCCAAGGGAAAAGATATATCCAGTATTTATTCTTCCGATCTACATAGCGGTAATAGAGCGCGATGATTCCCGTCAGCATCAAGATTCCAAGGATGTGATAGATCGGAAAAACACCTTTTACGAACGGCTGCCAGAAGAGCGCGTCAAACGTCATGACCGGCGTCATCAATGAGATAAATATCAAGGGGAAATAGTAGAAAGAGGAAACAAAAGGCTGCTTCTTCCAGATGAATTTTCCGGTCAGGAAGAAATTGACGATCCAAGATTTTTTCCAACGCAACTGCTGCTTCATCAGTTTTTTGAAAGTGTCCGGCACGACCGTGTAGGCCAGGGCGTCCTTGGCATAGACAGTCTTCCAGTCGGTCCTGATTAGCCAGCTAGTGAGCGCCCGGTCGTCTCCCCAAGTAACGGGTTTTCCTAAGAATGTTTCCGCGAGCCAGTGGTAGATGACCGGCATCACGGCCGACTTGCGGTAGGCAGAACAACAGCCGCTACAACAAAAGACGGCGTCATAGGTCGACTCAGCTGCTTTCAAAATCCGGAAAGACATGAAATAGTAGGCTGTCTGCATCCGGGTCACGAAATTTTCGTCGGCATTCCGCGGCTCGCCGTGGGCGCAGACCGCCCCAACCTGGGGGTTTCGGAAAGGATCCAAAAGATTCCGGAAAGTTTTCGGGTCGACATGGGAATCCGAATCCAACTGGATAATTATTTCCGCGTCAGAGACTTTGAAACCGGCCGCCATCCCCCAGCGTTTGCCTTGGTTTTCCCAGCTGATTATTTTTATCCCGGGATAGAATTTTTTGAGTTCTTCCAAAACCAGCTGCGTCCGGTCGGTGCTTCCATCATTCACCACGATCACTTCCATCTTTTCCCGCGGATAATCCAGCTGGTGGCATTGGATGATGGCGTCGGCGATGTCCCGCTCTTCGTTCATGCAGGGAATGACAAAAGCGATTTTCGGCTCATATGGCTCGCCGCCCGGAGTGTCCCGAAATTCCTGGGTCAGACTTTCGAAAGATTTTTCGTACAGCATGGCGGAAATCACCCGGGAAAGTTCAAAGGTAGTCACGATGATCGCGTAAGAAAAAAGAAACGGCTCAAGGTCAAAGTCGCTGGTGGTTTTGGATTTAAGAAGGATAATCAGAAAAAGCAAAAGCGCGCCGGAGACAACAATGCCGGACTTATAAAACAAACCGCGCCAATCAAAACGGGACTTGGCCGGATAGAACCGGATCATCGGATAAGACAGGGCTTGCTCGGTTGTTCTGTTTTGATTTTCGTACATGTTTTATCTGCTCCGCGCCAATCCCTGACAAGTGCCTTGTTTGAAACCAAAATTCGGTCATAATCGGCACGGAAGCGAATTTACCGATATTACAAAACTGACCTCATAAAGTATCACACAGCCGGGTTTATGTCAACAAGAATTCTATTTTCCCCAAACAAAAAACGCGTGCCCATGACAGGCACTCGCGTTTCAAGAAAAAAATTATCCGGGCCAGCGGCTATTTCATTTCCAATTCATAAATCTTGACACGACCGTACCGGCCGGAAGCCAGGACGCTATAGCTATCTAGAGTGCTTTGGGAAAGAGTATTTTTCTTGGTTGGATCTTTCATGACATTGATGAGAAAAATTTTGTCCATCGGCGCCAAAATTTTTCCTTTTTTGAGCTGGATCACTTTGAGGCCGGAGGGACTTGTGAAATATTCGATCGGCTTTAGGACCTCGAAAAGATCGGCAGCACTGCCCTGGACATAAACAATCTTAGCGCCGCCCGAATTGGTTTCCATAAAATCAGCCATGTATTTCACTTCGCCCAGCGTGATCTCTTCAAAACCGTTGGAGCCCTGTGCCCGAACACCGGCCAAATTGGCGGCATAATCCGTCAAAGTCGTCAGGTTCGTACCTACGGCCATACCTACGATTATAGCTACAACAATGATAAAGTATTTTTTCTCAAGACGTTCTTCGAAAAACTTGATCCACAAAGCGGCGAAAATGAACGGCAGAAATTCCGCCACCAGGAAAAAGCGGAAAGAAATCTCGTCGGCCAAAGGAATCAACAGGACGAAAAGAACAACCGCATAAAGCAGGATAAGTTCCAAAAATATTTTTTTCCGCTCGTCCGTTTCTTTCCACCAAGCTCGGAAAAGAAGAAAGTATCCACCCAGAACAAAAATGACGGCAAAAAGCATATCTCCCAACAAAAGAAAATTATTATTGCTATTTTTTTGTAAACTGCCGGCCGCGTCCATAAAATCGCAATGACTGTCGTTGCCGATCGGGAGAATCATATAGCTCTCTCCTTGAATATGGCAGACGGCGTCGAGCACAAACTTATCCGCTAACGTTCCGGAGCGGGAAGTTTTGGCGTGCATGCCGCGAAAAAAGGACTGGATGTTTTTGCCTCCAGTCTGGACTTCACTCGCAATCTGGAACGAATTAGCCAACAGTACGACAGCCAGAACAACCGGCGCCCATTTCCAAGCCGGATTTTTTTTGAAAAAAAGATAAACAAAATAAATCACAAAAACGACCGGCAGTGAGAACAAGGCCAAAGAATGCAGCTGGATGGCAACACCGGCCGCGAGACCCAAAACAATCGCCCAAAGCCAACGCTTTCTCTGACCGGACCGAACCAATTCGAAAAAAGCGTAGAAAGTCAGCAGGATCCAAAAAGGCGTCGAGTTGGGATTCCAAGCAAAGCGGGAATATTTCACAGCATAAAACGACACAGCCGCCAACCCCGTCGCGACCAAGGAAATATTTTTTGAAAAGAATTTACGCGCGAACTCATAAAGAAGCGGCAGGAACAAAATCGAGGTCAGAAGATCGGGATAAGCCATCCTGTCCGGCGCCGCGCCGAAAATCTTGGCGGAGAAATACGCGAAATCATAAAAAACCGGCCCCAATTGGAAACTGGTGCCGCCGGCTTTCGGTCCCAGGAGCGGCAAAGCGGCCTTTCCGTCGATTGCGTCGCGAATTATGCCGGCGTCCCGCGCCTGATCGGGGTTGAAACGCAGGAAATTGGCGTATTGATAAGTCCGCAAAAATGCGCCGACCAAGATTATCCCGACCAGGAGCCAGAAAGTTTTTTGCCGCATAATTTTTTTAAAATATTCTTGCATCTTCTTGCTTCGACTTTGGACGTACCATGTCCAAACGCTGTTTTCCAACTGGGAACATGGCACGTCCCCGCGTTAGTTACTTAGTTTTTCAAAATATAAATCGTCTGGTTGAGAAATTGCCGACTGGCTGTTATCTGGCGGTTACCAATCATTCCCGGTACCGGATAAGCGCCGCTTTGGGCGATGTAATAAATCGGCACTCCGGGCGCAATCCTGCGGCTGTCGACATCTTTGATCAAAGACATATTTAGGCCGCTTTGCCGGACAAGATAGATGGTCGCGTCATAGTAGCGTTTGGCCAAACTCCCTTGCCCGGCGAAATAAACCTTGGAAACATTTTGGGGGCTGGTTGTCAGGATATAATCCGCCATCGCTTCAGCTTGAAAAAGCGTGCTGTTGCTTGAATTGTTTTGTAAACCTTGAGCATAACTTGAAGCCATCGCGCCGTCCACTGCCAAAGAAGACCCGATCAAAAGAAGAATGACCACCGCGGCCGCCAGCATTCCCTTTCGGCCGTATTTATTCCGCACTGCTTCCATAAGAATTCCCAGAAGCACGAACGGCATGAAAAACAGAACGATGTAATACCCTACATGGATAACGCTGGAAACACTTACAAGTACGATGAAAGTCAGTAGATTAAAAAGAAGGACCAGTCCCAGAAAATTTTTCCGCCCATTTTCTTTTTCTCTGACAAAATTGTAAATCAAAAAATAATAACCGGTCAGCGAAAAGAGCGTGTAGGCAGCCAGCGTCAGAAGATAAGATTTGTCGGCGATCCAGCCGCCTTTGGGTGTTTTGAAAATATCACCGCAATCATAGTCATCACCGATGGAAGTCAGAAAATAACCGTTGGCCTCGATCTGACAAGCAGCAATGAGACCCGCACCCTCCCCATAATTGTTTTCTGATTTGCTCTTGAGCCCTTGGAAAAAATTCCGGGTGTTTTGAAAATTAGTGTGAAGTTCCGACGTGATCTGCCCGATGTTGAAAAGCAAAGCTAACGCGATAATTATGATCAAACTTTTTCCCATCCCCTTTCCGCCTACTTTCCAAAAATAAACCAGAGCTAAAAGACCGAAAACCGGCATCACCACCAAAGTGATGGCGTGCATCTGGACCCCCATGCCCAGGGCAAAACCGACCAGAGCGCTCCAGCCGGGATGAAATTCCCGCGGGTCATTGATAATTTTCAGCAACCCCCAGAGAAACAGAATGACAAAAAGCGGCACCAGATTAGGGTTCGATGAAAAACGGGATGTGTCGATCATGAAATATGAAACACTCATGATTCCCGTAAGCGCCAGCGAGATTTTTTGGTCGAAATATTCGCGAAGAAAAAAGAATAGGAACAAAATAGCTAAGATGCCGGAAGCCAGGCTGGGATAGGCCATCTTGTCGGGATAATTTCCGAATATTTTAGCGCTGAGATAAGACAAATCGTAATACATCGGCCCGAGCAAAAACTTAGTGTTTCCAGCATCTGGCCCAAGGGACGGCAAGGGTGCTTTCCCGGCAACAGCATTACTGATGATGGCGGCATCTCTCGCCTGGTCCATAGAAAAACGCATCCAATCATGGAATTTATACGTACGGAGAAAAACACCGACCAGAAAAATAGCCAGGAAAACCCAAAAATATTTCGAGATATTTTTAATTTTGTCCGGAATCGATTTCATAATTTCGAAAACATTATTTTTTCAAAATATAAATTTCCACGCCGCCGATTCTTTCACCGTCAACAGCCGCGTATCCCCCGATCTCTTCATTGCGAGTCACACTCCCCTTCCCGCTTTTTTGGACATAGAAAAATGTCTGGCCGGAGCGGAGAGTGTCGGAATCGCTTATGTCCAATGATACCAGCTGCCTTCCCTGCCGTCCAATCATGTACGTAAGCGAGCCGGAGAACCGGTTCAAATAATCTTTTCTGCCACTCAAATAAATCTTCGGAGCAAAAGACGAATTATCCAGAATGTAGGCGGAGATATCCTCAATCGCTCCCAGGTCGCTGTTTTCCACGTTGTTGTCAAGGCGAGCAACATAAAGATCCGCGTCGCTCTTTTCCGCCTGCAGCGAAAAAATCATCAGGACAGCCGCTAAAAATAAAATCAATCCTATTCCAGACAGTTTCATATTCTCTTCGATATATCGAAACATCAATCCAAGCAGCACAAACGGCACGAAAAGCAGAATGATGAAATAGCTCACGGCCATGGAGGAAATGACAGGGATGATTAAAATATACGAAACGAAATTGAAAAGAGCGACCAGCGCGAGAAAATTATTCTTCCGGGCGTCTTTTTCTTTTAAAAGATTATAAATCAACAAAAAATAACCCCCCAATGGAAAAAAGAAACAAAAATGAAACGTCGGCCAGATAGACGTTTTGCCGGAAGGAGCGGTCCTTAATGCCGCCAAACACTTCCTTGGCGCCTTTTTCAAGATCGAAATCTATGCCGGACGAGCAGGTCTGGGCAGCGGGAAAAGAAGAAATGAAATAGGAGTTGGCTTTGGCTTGGCAAAGTGCGGCAGTCAGAGCACCCTGAGCCAGGCCACTACCGGAAGAACTCCCTTTCAGGCCCAAGCCGCCGAAAAACTGAATAGTGTTCTGGCCGCGGGTTTCGATTTCGCTTGCGATCTGCGGCGCGTTCATCGCCAAAGATAAAACTATGATTACCAACGCATAGCGCACCGCCCGCCAGCCGGTCTTTTTTATGAGATACGCCAGCATCAGCAGGGTAAAAATCGGCAAAATAACCAGAAGCGTGGTGTGGATCTGGATGCCGATTCCCAACACGGTTCCGATCGCGGCCGGCCACCAAAAAGACGCGCGCTCTTTATCATTAAGCAATTTCAAAAAGGAATACAGAAAAGCCAACACAAAAAACGGCGCCAGATTGGGATTAGAGGAAAAACGCGAGCTCACGACAGAAAAATACGAAACACTCGCTACTGCCGTTACAGCCAACGAAATTCGCCAACTGAAATATTCCTTCAAAAACAAATAAAGCAGCGGGATGGCCAAAATGGAAAAAAACAAAACCGGATAAGCCATCCTGTCCGGATAGTCCCCAAACAGCTTAGAGCTAACAATGGAAAAATAATAATAAGCCGGACCCAAATGGAAAAACGTACCGCCAGCCACGGGTCCCAAAAGCGGCAACGGACTTTCACCTTTAATAACATTGCTTATTATGCCAGCATCCCGTGATTGGTCCTCGCTGAAACGCAGCCAGTCATGAAAATGCCAAGCACGCAGAAATATTCCAACAGCCATGATCACCAAAAGGATCCAAGCACGGGCCGTAACATTTTTAAGATAATTTTTCATTTGTTTATCTGATAAATATAAACGTTGCCCACTTTTTTATAACCGTAAACGGCCTCTTTTTTATCTATTTTATCATCAACACAGAAGGCCGGTTTCTTGGCCGGGTCCAGTTTATCTTTGTCGCCGAATTTTATCAGCCCCACATTTTGTTTCCCGGCCAGATATTGCAAAGAGTCGAAAGAATGGGCCGTTAAAGAACGGTTCCCTCCTAGATATATTTTTTTCTGCCCGTTTGAATGGGAAATCGCATAATCAAGCGTGTCTTCCATTTCTCCCAGGACAGCCGTGCCGGAGTCCATGCCTTCTTTTTTGGAAAGTATTGAAAGCCGATAAGTTATCGCCGAAACATTGGAAGCCGCAAACAAGGAAAAAATTACAGCCGCAACCGGTATTGCAATATATTTTGGAGCGACTTTTTCGAAGAGAAGTTTTGCGATAAGCCCTAAAAACAAAAAGGGCAAGAAAAAAAGAAGACTGAAATATCTCAAATCGCCGAATTTTCCGCTGCTCAGAGGCAGCATGAGCAAAAACGCCAAGCCTGTATACAGAACAAGCAGGTGCAGAAAACGCCGCTTTCTTTCATTTGGTTCTTTTTTATCATAGAACAACAGAAGAAAATAGCCAACGAGGGAAAAAACAAGACTGGAAAAAAGAACCACATCGCCGATCTTTATCCAAGATACTTTTGAATGTTTTTTCGTATTGCTCCGCGAAAAAAGTTTCCAATAATTTCCCTGACAATTTTCGCGGCCGAAAGCGACGTCATTGTAAGACGACAGGTACAAAAAATTGGCCTCCAGGCTGCAATCGATGTCGTTTTTCAACAAAGTGGAAACGCCGGCGTGATTGATGGGATTCGAACTGTCGAGACCACTCGGGTTATCCGCGGAACCGTTCTGAAAAAGAAAACGCGAAAGAGCCCGGGTGTTTTCAAAATTGGTTTTTATTTCACCGACAACTTGAGCCGAGTTCAAAAGAACAAATATCGCCAAAACCACGGACCATTTTTTCCAAGTTGCGGGATTTTTCCTCATTGAAAAAATAAAAACCAAAAAAGCCGTGCCGGAAAAAGCGATCATCGTCAGGGCGTGCAGTTGAAACCCGACTCCCCAGGCGACTCCCAGCGCGACCGCCCAAGCCCAGGCGGTTTTTTCGTTTTTGTCCCACAGCTTGAAAAGAGACAGCAAAAACAACAAAACGAAAAACGGAATCGAATTGCAGCTCCAAGCAAAACGGGAATAGCGGATAATATAAGCGCCGATGGAATACAGCCCGGTAAGCCCCAGTGAAACATTTTTGCCGAAGTATTCCCGCAAAAACAAATAGAAAAGCGGGATGGACAAGATAGCAAAAAAGACATCAGGATAGGCCAGTTTGTCGGGATAGCTGCCGAAAATTTCGGCGGAAATTATCTGGAAATAATAATAGATCGGACCAACATGGAACGACTCGTCTTCGGTGGGACCGGAATGGCTCAAAAACGGCCCCACAAGCGGCCAAGGCTTTTCTCCTGAAACCACCTGGTCGGTCCGGTACGCATCTCTCGCCTGGTCGCTTCGAAATTCCAGCCAGGCGTGAAAATTATAAGTCCGCAAAAAAACGCCGACAACAAAAATTGCCAAAAGAATCCACCCGGCCGCGGAATTTTTTTTTATATTTTTTTGAATTTGAAAAAACATAACGGCAATCGGATCTTATTTTTTATTTCGTCTTAATCACTTCGTACACGGCCACTTGGCCGAAATTTTTGTAAGTCACGATCGGCATCCCCTTGATTGCGGTTAATTTTTTCCGGGGATAGCTGGCATAAATGTAAAATACCGGTTCTCCTGGTTTCATACTAGCAAACAGTTGGGGTTCTTGCTTAATCGAGAAATTGTCCTTGCCAGCCAAATATTGGAGCGGCCGGAGAAAACGAAAAACGTAATGGGATCCGCCGGAAAAATACGCAGTCTTGCTCGGCGCGGCGGTCGTGATGATGTAATCGCGCATCGATTCCAGCTCGCCCAAGATAACGTCGCTGCTCCCGCTTCGGTCCTTGGCCTCGAGCTGGGAAATGACAGTCAAGAGATAAATCACGTTCAGAGCCAGGAGGATCGCGAGTCCCAGCGCCACGACCGGGAAATATCGGCGCGGATATTTCTTTTGTCCGGCTTGGATCAAAAATCCCAGGAATAAATAAGGCACAAAAAAAGACGGAAGAAAATAGCGGAGTGGCGCTTCTTGGATGGAAGCGAACATGATAATGAAAAAGAGAATTATATAACCAAGAGCCAGTCCGAAAAATATTTTCCGCTCGCGGTCGGTTTCCTTCAAAAAATTCCGAACCAATGCCGCATAGCCGAACAAAGAAAAGGCCAGCGCCGCCAGAATGAATCCGAGCTGCCAATAGGAATCATAATCCAAAGCCACCCAACCCGCCGCGGTCTTCAAAAAATTGCAATGGTCCTTGTCGCCAAGGGCGGAAGGCATGAACGCGTTGGATTGGACATGGCACGCCGCGTCCAGAGCGAACGTCTGGGAAAACTTATCCGCCCTAGATCCGGAACGATCGTTGGCGTTCTGGAAAAAAGCATACGTGTTTTGGAAATTTGTGTCGAGTTCGTGGACTATCTGACCGGCATTAAGAACCAGCGCGATAAGAAGAACGCTTCCCCAGCGCAGCCACATCCCCTTTCCGCTTTTGACAGTCAGAAAAAATCCGCCCAAGCAAAAAAACGGAAACATAACCAGAAGCATAGCGTGAAGCTGCACTCCCACACCGAGCGCGATCCCCAAAGCCAGCGCCCACCACCAGGAAGTTTTTTCCCGCCGGAACAAAAATTCTCCCAGTCCCAAAAGAAAAAGCAAAATAAAAAACGGCATGGAATTGGTGTTCCAGGCGAAGCGGGAAAATTTGATGGCGAAATAGGAAAAAGTCCAAAGACCGGCGAGAGCCAAAGATAAATTGGCGCTGAAATATTTTTTCAAAAAATAATAAAAGAGTGGGATGGTCAGAATGGAAAAGATCAGATCCGGATAGGCCAGCTTGTCCGGATAATTGCCGAATATTTTGGCAGAAATAATTTCAAAATAATAATACATCGGCCCAACATGGAACAGATTTTCCGAAGAATCGTTTGTTCCTTTCATTGTCGGTCCAAGCAGTGGCCAAGCGGTTTTTCCGGTCACGACGTCGCTCACCAAAGCCGCATCCCGCGCCTGGTCGTTGTCAAATTCCAACCAAGCGTGGAAATTATGGGTCCGCAAGAAAATCCCAACTAGAACAATTACCGTCAGAATCAAAATACTTGTCGGAATTTTTTTTATCTTCTTTTTTATTTTTTCCATTCCAATAGTCATGTCGGGCCTGAGCTAATCTCGAATGGACCGTTTAATTTTTAGGTTTCTTCGTCCCGAAAACATCTTTCCAATAAACCCGGTCCGATTCCACATTCGAGTCTTTGGACTTGGCTTGGAAATTGCCGTCCACTGTTCGTCCCGGAAAAGTGACCTGCCAGACGGCCAGCTGGCCGAATTTCTGCATGGAAATTATATTCATCGGCTGGTTGATATTAATTTTGGCCGCTACTTCACTCTCTGCATAATCGGACGGCAAAACGATGAAATATTGCGCCAATGGATCGCCGTTCAGTTTGAAAGAATAATAGTTGAAAGACTTGTCGTTTTTTTCAAAGAAAAGATAATTAAGCGGCCGGACGTGTTCGGGTTTGACGTAAAAATAGATCCGGTCGCTGGGGATCCGGTTTTGATAGATATAATCGGCCACACCTTGCAACTGGCCGAGCGTCACCCCGTCTTTAGTTTTTAAGATCAAAGTCCGATGAATCGTCAGATGCTCCTTTTGCGATTTGGCCTGCTCGGAAAACCAGGCCGACGTGCCGGACGCGTTAGCCAAAAGGATTACGACTGTCACGGCTATAGCGATTCCCGTGGAATATTCAGGCAATCTTCTTTCGGAAAACTCGAAAAAAAATCCCAAGAAGATAAACGGCACGGCAAAGGTGAAAATGAAATAGCGCGGTTCGATTTGCGTGGCCACCGGGATGGTGATCAGCAAAAAGATGAAAAACCACAGAAAAACCAGAAGTAGAAAATCTTTCCGCAGATTGTCCTTGGTCTCTTTGAAAAATTTATAGATCAGATAACTGCCGCCGACAAACAGAGCGCCGATCAAAATGGATAGCAATGAGCCGTAAGTATTATTACTGCCTTTGGTGATAATGTAAGACGTAAAAATCATGACGTAATATTCAATCTGGGACTGAAGACCAATGATCGCCCGGGTCGTGATGGGTCGATTTCCCTGTTTAGTGGAGAAAGCCTGAAAAAAATCTTTGGTGTTGGCCCAGTTTTTCATGGAATCGCTGATGATGACCGGGGCGTAAAAAATCAGCACCACCAAAAAGGCCAGACCCGCGTAAAGGGCCAATACGCGAAAATTATTTTCCTGAAAAACGCCGCGTATATTTTCTTTTTTCCAAAGTTCGTAGTGGAAGAAAAACAAAAGCGCCGAGATTCCCACTAAGGAAAAGAAACCCATGAAGTGAAGCTGCGATCCGACCGTGAGTCCGATCGCCCAAAGAATGAGCCACCATTTGCGTTTTTTTTCCTCCGGCTCGTGAAGAAATTTCAACAGGCCGTAAAAACTCAAGATAGTGAAAAACGGCAACGAATTCGGATTCCAGGCGAAGCGGGAATATTCAATGACGAGAAACGAGAAAGCGTACATCGCAACAATCAGCAAAGAATTGAGACGGGAGAAATAAAGGCGCAAAAAAATATACAAGAGCGGCAGGACGGCGATGGAAAAGAATAGATCGGGATAAGCGAAGACTTGCGGAGAAGTCGAATGGAAAATAACGCCCGAAAGGTATTGGAAATAATAAAAGACCGGCCCGAGATGGAGGAATCCGTAGGTCACTTTGGTGGCGCCGGCTCGCGCTCCAAGAAGCGGTAGATTTCCCGGACCGTTTTTGACAGCATTGGAAATAGTGAAAGCGTCCCGCGACTGGTCCATCTTGAAATAGAGCCAGGTGTCATAATGATAAAAGCGCACCGCAAAAGCCCCGAACATAATGAGAAGCAGGATCGCCGGCACGACGTATTTTTTAGCTAAGAAATTTTCAAACATATTTTTTGTACTTATAAATAACAAGGCGCTCAATAGGCTTATTTAATTCTAAAACATCGGCGCCAAAAGGTCAAAGCGCCGAAAGCTTATACGCCGCGGGTCCGAAAGTGTTAATGGATTTTAAAAAGTGTGCTATACTAAAATAAAGAAAATTGAAACGCCGACAAAATTATGACCGAACAAAAAAACAATTCCAAATCCAAAAAAACCAGTGAGATTTTTTCGGGACTGCTGGAATATTTTACGATTTCTTTCGTAAAAGACCTGCAAGCAAAAATAAAAAGAGCTTTCGGAACGGCCGTCAAAAAAACAATCGCCTCAATTGTTCTGATACTTGGATTTATCTTCCTTTTGGTCGGCCTGGCCCAAATCATCGGCCGCGCCACAGGATATGGTAACGGAGCGGGTTATGCCATCGTCGGCGCCGTCATAATCATTTTCTCATGGGCCACCCTGACACTTTCCGATAAGAAATAATTTTTAACTTTAATAATCACATGGACAAAAAAGAAATGGCCCAAAAAGCCGAGGAAGTTCAAAAGACGGTCGAGACCGAACTCAAGAAGATAAAAAAGGATATGGAAGCCGCCGCCAAATCCGCGGAAGCCTACATCAAAAAGAACCCCGGGAAAGCCGCCGCCATCTCGGCCGGCATCGGAGCAGCCCTCGGCGCGGCCGCGGCCATGCTCATGAAAGGAAGCAAAGGAAAGAAAAAATAATTCAAAAATTTTAAAAAACCGCCGGAAGGCGGTTTTTGCTTTTTGTGATCAAATTTTTCCGCGGTTATGCTGCCTTTGATGTGAGGAGATAGGCAGTTACATTGCAATTTTTTTTCACTTATAAAGGAAGCTTTACGATTATACTCTTAATTATTTAATTTTTTTCCTTGTAATAAAGGTATTCTTAGCAATTTAATGTTAATAATTATTTAGAATTATTTAATTTCCAAACACCATTCTTGGTTCCGCCCATTTTAAAAATCTTACCCTGACGCTTTAATTCCTGCAAAAGATTGGAAATGTCTTGTCGTTTCATTTCAGGAAAAGCTTCGGCGAAATCTTCCAACCTGCCACCGCCGATGTTTCTTTTAAGATGATCAGCTATGAGTTGTTTTTTTGCATCTCTCGAAATTCCCATTATTCTTGTATGTTTCCCCGACTTCCCTTGTGCAGCATAATAATTACGGGAAAGACAATATTTTGCCCCCCTTGTTTTTCCAACCTGCTCAACAATACCTAGATCAATAAATTTCTGCACATCATTCCTTAATATTTTCTGAGGATGATTTTCAATATTTTGCAAAATCATTAAGTCATCTACGGAAAATGAAATCTGTTTTTTTTGCGATACCTTTTCCAAATACAGTACAAAATTTTCATCCTTAACAATCGCTGAAATAGAAAGACTTACTTGAAAATCATCTGACTGGGAAAAATCCGGCAATCCCTTGCCCTCCTCTAGAGTTTTTTTAAAGACTATATCCATGCCTTGTCCAGCACGCTGAACAAAACCTAAGTGCTGCAATGTTTCGGCAATGCGACGATTGCGCGGCTTAGTCTGCCTCAGTATATTTTTAGGATTAACACCCGAAAGAAAGCCGCCCGGACTTTGAATAAAAAATTCTTCGGGAGATTGTTTTATGATAATAGAGCTTGGTTCGGCATAATCACGATGAGCAACTGCATTTAATATAATCTCTTTAATGACTTCCTCCTGGAAGGCGGGTATTTCATTTGTCAGCAAGCCTTCTGCCATTTGCACGATTTGATTCCTTGCATTTATTTTCTCCCATAAATCATTTTGCAACAATAAAAAAGCCCTCTTATAATCCACCCTGTCTTGATATTTTTCATTATCTCTGTGTGATCGATATTGGAAAATAATCTCTGCATTATCAAGATGCTTTCTTATAGCGGATTCTTTTCCGAGAAGAATAAGGGCTGCATATGTCAGTCTACCATCATCCACTAGATGCAAATCCAAAAGCAATTGCCTTTCATCCATTCCACCATTCTTATTTCTCTTTGCATAGAGGAATTTCAACTGCTCCAGGGCATCAGAATCCAATTCATCCAGGCTTGATCCGGGTATGGTCTGCGCGGAAAAGTCGGCATGAAGCTCCATCAATATATTCCTCTGTGTGGTCTCATCCATTTCGAGCAACTCTTCACCTACTCTCATTAGCGGTATACCATAAAACTTCAACAGTTTTCCGTATTGTCGTGAAGGAATATCTATAACAACAATTCTATTGTTCGCTTCGTCGAATATTTCTTCGATATCAATTCTGAAATTCAACTTATTATATATTTGCGATTTAGCATCTTCAATCCTTTCAATTGCTCTGGTTCCAACGATATTTTTATCATCATCAACTCCCAGAATGAGCTTTCCGCCTCCTTCGTTTCCTACAGCAACAACATATCCTAAAACCGATTTTTTTTGTCTACCATCATTTCCCAAAATAGAAAAACTATTCTTAGCTTCTTTAAATTCTAAGTTCTCTGATTCATTTCTCCGAAACAACTCTTTTAATTCTTCAATATTCATAATTCGTGTGTTTTCATATTAAACCTTGCCATGCCTTACTTCTTACTCCGCCAATCCTTAATTTGCAATCCGCCGGAGATTCTTTTGACGACCACCTTTTGTTTTTCGCGCCAGCCAAGATCGCGGATCATTTCAATTGGCACTGTCACACAAATTGATTGTCTTCCTGTTTTTGTCAATTTTCTGACATTTTGCTCTTCGATTTTTCGCATATATTTTATTTTTAGTTATTTACATACACATGTAAGGACATATCTCCTTACATCTCCATTCTACGTCCAAAACCAGATTTGGCAAAGAAAATAATTCGCCCTCAAAAAACACAAAAACCGGAAATGCTTTCCGGCTTTTGTGAAATGTGAAGTTTTTTAAAACTAGACCTTGTAGAACTTGTCCCCCGGCGTGGCGCAGACGGGGCATACGCCCGGCGCGTGGTCTTTGGCTGGAAATCCGCAGACCGGACAGATCCAAAAGTCCGCATCAGCCACATCTTCGCCCGCTTCCAATTTCGCAAGAGCTCCTTTAAAAAGACCTTGGTGAACCCGCTCCACTTTCAGCGCGCCGGAAAAAGACATCTCAGCCCTCTTTTCGTTTTCGTCTTGAGCGTCCCCCAAAAATTCCGGATACATCTTTTCAATCTCATAAGTTTCTCCGGCAATCGCGGCCGCCAAATTTTCAGCCGTGCCTTTCGTTTCGCCGAGATTCCGGAAATGATTGAGCGCGTGGACCGTCTCGCCTTCGGCCGCCGCCCGGAAAAGCTTGGCGACGCCCGGCTGGTTTTCGCTTTCAGCCTTCTTGGCAAATGCCAGATAGCGCCGATTGGCCTGCGACTCACCAGCAAAGGCTGCCTTCAGATCATCTTGAGTCTTGGACATAGTTTTTATATTAATGATTAACGGTCTGATAATTTTATTATAACACATCGTCGAAAAGATTTATTTCAAATTCACAGACTTGGCGCGACTGGGTCAACTGGAATAATTTTAAAAATCCTTGGACTTTATCTCCGGATTACGGTATAATCCAAACTGTATAAAACTTTTAAAAAAAGACTATGGATCGCAAAAAATTAACGATTTTTTTAGTGCTTTTTGCCGTTTTGGGGATCAATCTACTCTTGGGTCTGCCGCGTCTGTCCCGCTTTTCAGCCGTCGACGAACCATATTGGACTTTTGCCCGGATTCCCAAATTCTGGACAGCCGTCGCGGCTCAGAAATGGCGGAGCACCAACATCAACGACAAGCCAGGCATCACTTCTGCCATCATCACGGGACCCGGACTTTGGGCGATCGATCCACTGACGATAAAATCGGGCCTCTCTGATCCTAAGACTCAAGACATGGCCGCCCAGGTCTACAAGGTCTATTCTTCTTTCCGTCTCCCCAATTATCTTTTTACTTTAGTCGGACTTCTCCTGCTGTTCTTTTTTATCCGGAAGCTATTGGGCGACCGGACCGCCCTCATTGCCACCATCCTCATCGGCTTGTCTCCGATCATTCTCGGCATGTCGCTTATCATCAACCCAGATTCCCTGTTATGGATCTTTGTCGGACTGTCTCTTTTGAGCTATTTTATCCATTATAAAAATGAAGAAATAGCCGCGCCGAAAGAAAAATTCGAACTGGACATCCCGGAATTTCTAAAACAAAAAAAATACATCCTGCTCGCCGGCGTCTTTTTGGGTCTCGCGCTTCTCACCAAATACGTCGCCAATGTTGTTTTCGTGTATTTCTTTTTATTGATTTTCCTGCGTTACATTTTTGAAAAGAAAGAAAATGAATCAGCGGACGGATATTTCAAAAAAACTCTGTTGGATTTTTTTCTGGTCATCCTTATGTCGGCAATCACCTTCGGCCTCCTCTTCCCAGCCACCTGGGTCAGTCCGCAGATGATCCTGGGCGGCACTATCCTCTCGGCTGCTTTCAAATCCGTCTGGCCGATCTTTGCCGCCGTGATTGTCTTGGTTCTTTTGGACGCCATTTTTCTCAAAAGCATTGTTCTGCGTTACCCGTTGGATTTTCTGGCGCGTCACAAAAATCTTCTCGTCCGCTTGGGCGGAGTGATTTTTTTGCTCGTCATTATTTTTGTCCTTATCAACACTTGGACCGGCATGAAGATTTACGATTTCCAAAATATCCTGTCTTCGCCCAAATCAGGAAAATCTTTCGTCACCGATCCAAGCCGCCTGTCCCGCGATTTCTTCTCGGATTTCTGGGCGCTTTTCTTCGGTCTCACGCCTTTGGCATATCTTGCGTTGATCTTTTCTGTCGGCAAAAACACCCTGCGGAAAAATTTGTCCCAAGAGTCAAACTATATTCTGTACCTGTTTTTATTCATGGCCATCTATTATCTCGGTTCAGCCGTGGACGGCGTGGCTGATATGGTGCGCTATCAGATCGCGCTCTATCCCCTGGCCATGATCATGGCCGCGATCGGAATCGACCAGATCGTTGCTTGGTTTGAAAATGGAAAATACAAGCTGATCGCAAAATCTTATGTTGTTTATCCGGCCATAATCTTAATTTCAGCCTGGAGCCTGTTTTCTGTCCGCCCTTTCTATTTCACCTACGCCTCAGGTCTCTTGCCGCAAAAATATATTCTTAATCTTAAGGGGGTGGGGGATGGAAGCTGGGAAGCGGCTCAATATCTCAACGCGCTCCCCAACGCCCAAAATCTCATCATTTGGACCGACAAAGGGGCTGTTTGTGAAACGTTCGTCGGAAAATGCATCACCGGTTTCAAAACAAAAGACCTCCAAGGCGTCAACTTTGATTATTTTGTCGCTTCCACCGACCGCGGTAACCGCTCCATGGCTATGGGTTCGGTTCTGAAATCACACTATGATTTCGATAGGCTTTACTCGCCCGACGGTGGTGATTTCAAAATAATTTTCGACGGCCGGCCGAATAACTTCGTGAAAGTGATGAGTGCCGCCAGTATCGCTAAGAAATAGTCTTTGTACATGGCACATCCTTAAAACGTCAATAAAAAAATAAATTAAAATCCAAAACCAGCCCAATGTCTTCCCGTCATCATTATTATCTCAAAACCATAATTTCCCTTCTCATCATCGCGGCCGCCGCGGCCGGTTTGGCCGCGTCTTTCAAAAAGGACAAAGCCGTTTATATCCAAATACAAGAATCATCTCGACCAGCGCTCATTCCCCCGTCGCCCGCCACGCTCGCGCTTTCCACGCCATTTAACAATAATTTAAAAATCCAAGAAACAAACTTTCCCGACCGCATCTGCAACATCAAAGACTACGGCGCGGCATCCGGCGGAAAAACCTTGAACACCAAAGCCATCACCGAAGCGGTTTATGATTGCGCGCGGCAGGGCGGCGGAAAAGTCGAAGTCCCGACCGGCCTTTGGCTCACCGGTTCGATTCACCTAATGAGTAACATTGATCTGGACGTCGCAAAAGGCGCTACTCTTCTTTTTTCCACCGACCCGACCGATTATCTGCCGGTAGTCTTCTCGCGTTTCGAAGGGATTGAATATTATAACTATTCCCCGCCTATTTACGCCCAAGACGTCCAAAACGTGGCCCTTACCGGACAAGGGCAAATCAACGGCCAAGGCGAAAAATATTGGTGGGCCATGTCTTCGGACGGCGCCATCGCCCAGCTCTACTCCATGGGTGAGAAAAACGTGCCGGTCGATCAGCGTGTTTTCGGTGTTCCCAAGAACGGCCTCCGTCCGGCTTTCGTGGAATTTGTGAATTGCGACCGGATCCTGGTCAACGGCGTTACACTCATCAACGGACCGATGTGGACCATCCATCCGCTTTACAGCCATAATGTGATTGTCAAAAACGTCAACATCCAGACTGAAAAAGGGCCAAGTACTGACGGCGTGGATATCGATTCATCCAAAAACGTCCTGGTGGCCGACTCGACATTTACGACAGGCGACGACGCCATATCGATCAAATCCGGCCGCGACAACGACGGCCGCCGAGTAGACAAACCAACAGAGAACGTGGTTTTGAAAAATAATTTTGTCAATAACGCCCACGGAGCGATCGCCATCGGCAGCGAAATGTCGGCTGACGTCCGGAACGTCCTGGCCAAAAATTTCACCATAGACCAAGCGCAATACGGCTTCCGGGTTAAATCAAATATTCAACGGAGCGGCACGGCCGAAAACATTTGGATTGAGGATATGAATATCGATTCTGTTTCACAAGCCGTCATCCAATTCAATACTGATTACGAAAAAGGCAATATCAAATATACGCTCCAACCGCCCACCTTCCAAAACATCCACATTGAAAACGTTGCCTGCAAAAATACCGGCGCCGCTCTTAATTTCATAGGTATCACAGGCGAAGATTCCATCAGCAATATCGACCTAAAAAACGTAACAGTTACCAAGTCCCGGGACGGACTCCAGATGAACGACGCCCAAAATATCACGCTTGACAACGTCAGTCTGGCTCCCAAATATGGCCCGACTTACGATATCGATAATTCCAGCGATATAACCCTGACAAACTCCAATTGCTCTCTGTCCGCCAATAATTTTATCTGCCTTTCCGTGACCGGCGCCGCTTCCAAAAATATCCAACTCACCGGCGATGATTTTGAGAATAAAATAAAAACGATCCAGATCGGACCGGAAGTGTCAGAGGATGAAGTGAAAATGAATTAGACTATTTTTTGCTTCTAAGATAGACTGGCAGAGCGAAGAGACTGATGACCACTTGGATGACGCTGCTAAGGACGGAGACGGTCGCGACCAAAGACGAATCCAGCCCGAAGACGCCGAAAAAAGCGATGTAGGACCAGGCTTTGATTCCGATATTATTGATGGTGATCGGCACCGAACTGATGATGCTGATCAAAAAGATGACCGACAGATAATTGATCATTCCGATTTTTATCCCCAGCGCGGCGAAAAGGATGTAGTTGGCCAGAGCAATACCGACAAAATCAAACAGCATTCCCAGAAGGATCGTTTTGTTCATGACGCTGTGATCCCCGTTATAGGTGCCCAAATCAATCATGAACGCCACGAATTTTTCCGGAAAATATTTCTTGAAACGGGACCAAAAAGCTTTTTTTCTCACCAGCATTATGGTGATGTCGATGGAAAAAGACAACAGGACCGCCAAATTGACAATGATCAGAACGGGACTGCCCAAAACGGTCTTGAGATTGAGCAGTGTGAAAATTATGGCTAAAATGGTGGCCGCGAAAAGGCCGGTGATGCGATCCATCATGACCGAAGAAGCGGCTTCGATATAGCGGCCATCGGTTTTGCCAGTTTCGTAAGCTTTGAACGTGTCGCCGCCGATAAAAGACGGCATAAAATTATTGATGAACGTGCCGGCCAGATAAAATTTGAAAAAATGGCCGAAATTGAGATTGATTTCTTTGTATTTGGCCAATATCTGCCATTTGTAAGCACAAATAAACATTCCCAAAATAATTACGAGAATATAAGCAATCAGATAATACGCGTTTATGGTCAGGAAAGATTTCCAGGCGTAAGCCCAGTTAACTTTAAAGATCACCCAAAACAAAAAAATCAGGCTGACGATGGTTTTCAGGATCCGTTTGGTGTATTTTTTCATATAACTTTTTTATACAGCTCGAAATATTCCCCCGCCACGCTCTGCCAGCTCATCGTCTCGGCGATCCGGCGGCTTTCTTCGCCCATCCGGCGGCAAAGTTCCGGATTGTTGATCAGCGTTTCCATTTTTTCGGCAATGGCAACGCTGTCACGGAAGCCGACAATGTAACCGTTCGCGCCATCTTTCACCAATTCGTTGGCGCCGCCGGTCGGCGTCATGATAACTGCGAGGCCTGACGCCATGGCTTCCAGCATATTGTTGCTCATCCCTTCGTTGGCGGACGGGAAAACAAAAACGTCGGCCGCGTTGTAATATTTCAAAAATTCGGTATTAGGCGTCACAAACCCGGTAAAAGTAATTTTGTCTTCCAGTTTCAGATCTTTCACCTGCTTCTTCCACTCCTCCTCAGCATTCCCTTCTCCACCGGCGATCACCAGCCGCGCCTCGGGATATTTTTCATGGATTTTAGCAAAAGCGTCAATGGCGTAATTGAAACCTTTCCGGCGAGACAAGCGCGAAGCGCAGAGTAAAGTGAAGTTCTTGTTTTTCGGGAAAACCCCCGGCCGGAAATAATCGACGTTAATGCCGTTGTAGATCACGCCAATCTCCCGCTTGGAATAGCTCTTGAGCGCCAGCTCTTTCAGAAGCTGGCTATTGGCCATAACCGCCTCGGCCTTTTTCCAGATATGAACGATAATCGGAGTTAGGATATAATAAATGGCCGAGAAGCGCTCGCTGTAGCCTGGCACGTCCGACCCGCGGAGCGACACGATGTACGGCAATTTATATTTTCTCTTGAGCAGCATGGAAACAAATCCGCACGGCACGGTAAAAAAAGAATGAGTCAAATCGTATGGCTTTTTATTTTTCTCCGCTTCTTCGATCAGTTTTTTGGAGAATATATACGCCTTCCAGGCGTAAATCAAAAGTTCCTTCTGCGATTGATAGGTCATATTACTCTCATTTTTTCCAATCGACAAACGATGCACCCGAATATTTTCCGAAACTTTTTCCAGATGGTACTCATTGTCGATTGACGAGGTCACAAAATCCACTTCCAGCCCCGGAATTTTGGAATATTCCTTGAGAATATTTTGAGAAGCATAAGCCGCTCCCCCGCCCAGCGGCGGATATTCATAATTAAAGAATAATATTTTCATAAATCTCAATCGATTTCAATTTTTTGCCAATCAATCCTATCGCCGCGCCCGACCGCGTAGTATTCAAAACCGGCTTCTTTCAACGTCGGGATGTCCAGCAGATTGCGCCCGTCGAAGATGATGGAGTTTTTCAGCGCCTTTTTGGCCACCGTGATGTCAATTGTCCGATATTCCCCGGTTTCAGTAGCGATGATCAACGCGTCGCACCCATCCAAAATAGCATATTTGTCGCTTTGCTCATAGCTGATGCTGTCAGAAAATTCTTTGAGATAGACCGTCCGCGCTTCTTCCACGGCCAAGGGATCATAGGCTACGATTTTAGCGCCGCGCGCGGTCAGGATTTTCACGATATCAATCGAAGCTGATTCGCGCATATCGTTCGTCTTCGCCTTGAAAGAAAGTCCCCACAAAGCGAATTTTTTGCCGGTCAGATCCGCGCCGAAGCGGGCCAGAATTTTTCGGGGAATAATGGTTTTTTGATATTTATTCACTTCCTCGATTGCCCGAAGAAGCGACAAATACGGCTTGGGTAGTCCGATTTTATCCGCAAACACAATGATAGCCTTCACGTCTTTCGGAAAACAGCTGCCACCATACCCGAGGCTGGCGTGCAAAAACTCCCTCCCGATCCGGGGGTCGCTTCCCATGCCTTCCGCCACTTCTTCAATATCCGCCGAAATGACGTCACAGAGACCGGCAACCGTATTGATGAAAGAAATTTTGAGAGCCAGCATGGTGTTGGAGGCGTATTTAGTCAGCTCGGCCGCCTGCACGCCCATCGCGTGAAAACGCGGAGTTTTCTTCATAAACGGATCATAGAGCAATTCCATTTTGGCCAACACTTCTTTGCTGTTCGACCCAACCACGACCCGACTCGGCTCAAGCATATCCTTCACCGCCCGGCCTTCAGCCATAAATTCCGGATTGCTCACCACCCAAAAATCCACTGCCGCGCCGCGCTTATCAAGTTCCTCTTGTATGATTTTTTTGACCAAATCCGCCGTCCCGACCGGCACAGTTGACTTGTCAGCCACGATCAAAGGCTTGGTGATTTTTTGCCCGATGGTGTGCGCGACTTTTTCCACGTATTGCAAATCAGCGCTGCCGTCATTGCCGGACGGCGTGCCGACGGCAATAAACAAGATATCGCAATCCGCGAGCGCCGCGTCATAATCCGTAGTGAAATCCAACAATTTATGTTTCAGCCCTTCCAGCACCAATGGCTCCAAACCTGGTTCCGTGATCGGCAAAATGCCTTTTTTGAGTCCTTCAATTTTTTTCGCGTCATTGTCCAAACAGCACACGCGGCTGCCCATACTGGAAAAAGCCGCCGCCAAGGGCAAACCGACAAAGCCGATCCCAACCACTGTGATTTTCATGAATCATGAAACGCGTATCGTGGAACGCGTATCGATCCACGTTATGCGTTATACGTTATGCGATTTATTGCTCCACTATTTCCTTTATGTTGTAGTTCATCATCTTCCGCTCTTTGTAATAATTCTTGATCAAAATATCGGCGAGCAAGCCGAAGATGAAGAGTTGGATGCCAATCATGACAAAGAAGACGCCCATGAGCGGCCAAATGCGGTCAGATATAGCGATACCCAAAAATATTTTTTCGATTGCCATCCAGATAAGAATCACAATGCCGAGAAAAGACATGACGATGCCAGTCCCGCCGAAAAGATGGAGCGGCCGGTTGGCGTATTTCCGCCAAAACCAGATGGAAATCATATCCACAAATCCTTTGATTCCGCGTTTCCAGTTATATTTAGTGACGCCGCTCGTGCGCGGATGATGGGAAACCTTCACCTCTCCGACTTTGTAGCCTTGGAGCTCCAAAATAGCCGGGATAAAACGATGCATCTCGCCGAAAAGATCGACATCGTCAAAACATTCGCGCCTATAAGCTTTCAGCGAACAGCCGGAGTCATGAATCTTGTCCTGGATCAAAATTTTTCGGAGAGCGTTGGCCGTCCGGGAAAAAATTTTTTTCATTATGGGGTCTTTTCTTTTGGCTCGCCAGCCGGACACGGCGTCGTATCCCTTGTCCATCTCAGCCAACAATAATTTAATGTCGGCCGGGTCGTTTTGCAAATCGCCGTCCATCGTAACGACAATATTCCCACGCGCGCTTTTTATTCCCGCGTCAAAAGCGGCTGTCTGGCCGAAATTTTTCCGGAATTCGATCAGCTTCAAAGGCGACAATCCTTGGCAATTCGCAACCGTCGCGTCTTTCGAGCCGTCGTCGATGAAAATTATCTCAAAACTTTTGCCCAAGTTCTGACAAGCGACCAGAACCTTGGCGTGCAACGCTTTCACATTCCCCTCTTCGTTATACAAGGGCACCACAACTGACAAATCGAATGTTCCTTCCATTGTTTTATGTTTTTATGATTAAATGATTATATACTTGCATGTTAATAGGTTAACATGCTTATATGTTAACATGTCTCTATGGTAATATATTCTCCGAAAAAACGCCACCCGTATGTCATAAATACGCTTACCAGCCCCGCTTCGACCTGAGACACTAACGTTTTTCCGCTTTTTGCGGTATAATAAAAGCAAACCAATTTGAATTCAGAAATATCCAAATATGCAAGATAAAAAGATCTTCATTGTCATTCCGGCGTATAATGAAGAAAAAAAGATCGGTTCCGTCATTGAGTCCCTCCAAAAAGAAGGCTATTCCGACATCTTGGTGATAAACGACGGTAGCACCGACCGCACCGAAGAAGTCGCCCGCGAAAATGGCGCAGAAGTTTTGAATATGATCATCAACCGCGGCCAAGGGGCGGCACTTTCCTTGGGCATAGACTATTTGAAAAAAACTTGCAATCCGGACATCATTGTCACTTTCGACGCCGACGGGCAGCATCGCCCCGAAGACATTGCCAGTCTTATGGCGCCGATTCTTGAAAACAAGGTCGACATCGCGATCGGTTCCCGATTTTTGGAAAAAAAATCGAAAATTCCTCCTTTTCGAAAAATTATTTTGAAAGGCGGAATCATTTTCACGCGTTTTGTTTCCCAAATCAAAATTTCCGACACCCACAACGGCTTTCGCGCCTTGGGTAAAAAAGCGATAGACTCGATCCAAATCACCCAGCGCGGCATGGAACACTCATCGGAAATAATTGACGAGATAAGACGAAAAGAACTTGTCTTCAAAGAAGTGCCGGTTGAAATTTTATACACCGACTATTCCAAAGTCAAAGGCCAAAAAAATTCCAATTTCGTAAAAATCGGCCTAAAAGTAATTCTAAAAAAATTAGCATGAAACTGACTATCCTCGGAGTCTTAATCCTTATTTTCGGCGCCTTCGCCATTTCCCGAGCCGCCTTGCGCTTCCGCGGCCGCGAGATATCGCTCGCCAACGCCATTTTCTGGATCACCATTTGGATTGTTATCATGATTGCAATACTTTTTCCTGACACCACAGTTGAGCTGGCCCGGGTTATTGGCATCGGCCGGGGCACCGACTCGGCTTTTTTGATTTCTATCCTGCTTTTATTCTACTTGGTATTCCGGATCTACGTGAAAATGGACAATGTCGACAAAGATGTGACCGAGCTTTCCAAAAAAATTTCCCAGGAATTCCATATGCAAAACAAGGACAAAAAACCCTAAAAAACACCGCCCATGAAAATATGCTTAGTCACCGAACATTTTTCGCCGCATATTGGCGGAGTGGAAATTGTTTTCGAAGAATACGCCAAGGGACTTTCCCGAAGAGGACATGATGTTCGGGTCATCACTAGCCATTCAGGAGGGATCGCAGGAACAAAAAATGTCGACGGTTACGAAGTGCGCTATCTGGAATGCAAATCGTTTTTCGGCCATCCGATAATCCCCCGAAAAGAAATAGAAGAATGCGCGGCTTGGGCGGATATCATCCACACGACGGTTTATACCGCCGCGCTTCCGGCTTTCAAGGCCGCGAAAAAATTCAAAAAGCCCTGCATCCTTATGGTCCATGAAGTGCTGGGAGAAAAATGGTTCCAGGTGGAAAAGAATCCGGTGAGAGCCCTCGGGTTTCTTTTTTTTGAAAAATTGGTCATTAAAAAAAATTATACTTTTTGGCAAGCTATTTCCCAAGCAACCCTGGCTGATTTGAAAAAATGCCAGATCCCGAAGAAAAAAATAAGATTGATTTATCATGGCATCGATTATTCGATTTGGAATCCCCAAGTCCAGGAAAAAAGTCTGAACAAATTATTCGATCTCGACAACGGCCAAAAAATATTCCTCTACAACGGCCGTCCCGGCCAGACCAAGGGCATCTTTGTTCTTTTGGAATCCATCCGGAAAATAAAAAATAAAATTCCAAGAGATTTCCAATTTGGTTTTATTTTGAGCCGAAAACCGGAAGGAGAAAGAAAAAAATTCGAAAATTTAGTCCATGAATACGACCTCGAAAATCTGATTAAAATCACCGACTCTCTCCCCTATCCTGAGTTGCCCGGCTACCGGAAAAACGCTTTCGCTTTTCTGGTTCCGTCGCTCACGGAAGGTTTCGGATTCGCGGCCGCCGAAACGTGCGCCTTGGGAGTCCCGGTCATCTCCAGTGACGCCGGCTCACTCCCGGAAGTGGTCGGCGGAAAAGCTTTGTTTTTCCATATCGGCAACGCCGACGATCTGGCGGAAAAAATAATGCTGGCGATAGAAGGAAAATTTCAAAATATTCCGGAAAAAAGATTCGAATGGGAAGCCGCCATTAATGAGGTCGAAAAGATGTATCAGAAAATCATATGAGAATCGCCATGATAAGTGAAGTATGGGAACCGATCTGGGGCGGAGGTCAAGCCCATGTTTTGGAATTGTCAAAAAAACTAGTGGCTAACCACGGTTGCGAGATAGACATTTTCACGATGAATTTTTTGGATGAAAACGGCAATTCGCAACCCAAAATATCTGAATTGAAAAATGGCAAAATCAGAATCATAAGAACAGGCAAAATCAGGAGTTTCAACTTTAGGGATAGAATATTCTGGATGTTCGAGCTTGTTCGCGCCGTGAAAAAAAATCACCGCGAAAGAAAATATGACGTCATCCATGCTCACGCCAATCTGCCCGGAATACCTGGGAAAATCTTAAGCGAGCTTTTGAAAATCCCAGTGATCTATACTGTCCATGGTAGTGGAGTTGAATCAATGTATTCTATGTACGGAAAAAATATTAAAAGCTTTATAATGTTGCAGCTAGAAGACTTTCTCCATCGTAAGATAAAATACTCAAAAGAAATAAGCGTAGACAGAAGAATACTAAAAAGTAAAAACCGAAATAAAAATGTATCTGTAATTTCAAACGGAGTCGACATGGAAAAATACGACTCTATTTCATGGCCAGAGGTGAATGTTTTTAAGATCATCTTTGTCGGACGATTACACACCCAGAAAGGCATCGATTATCTTTTAGACGCGATAAATAAAATTAAAAAAAAATTACCCTTAACCTGCGAGCTTCATATTATCGGTGATGGAGAATTAAAACATCACTTAGAAAATAAAATTAAAAAATATGGCATTGAAAAGATTGTAAAGCTTCGTGGAAAAATATCTGGTATGAAATTAGTAAATGAATATAAATCATCGCAACTTTTTATCCTGCCCTCACTGTTTGAGGGCCAGCCTCTTACCCTTCTCGAAGCTTGGGCGTCAAGATTGCCTGTTATTGTCACTGATGTCGGTGACAATAAATTTTTCGTACAAGACGGAGTCAATGGATACATAATCCCACCGCAAGACACAGACATTTTGTCTCAACAGATTTTGGAAGCGATGAAAAATCCAAATCTCAAGGAGCTGGGAGAAAATGGGTACGCGTTAGTCAAGGAAAAATACAACTGGGAAAACGTCGCTAAAAAAACATATGGAATTTATACGCAAATTATTTAGCCAAAAATATTTACTCTATTGGACCATCCTTGTCTGCCTCTTGGGAGACCTTTTTTTCTTTTATTCTCACGGATTCCTCCGTGAGAGTTACAATAATCTGGCTTACATAAATTTCATTGACAATTTTCCTCATAGCATCGCCAGCACCAGAGTAGAACCACTTTTCGTGGTTATAAGTGTGCTTTTGGCCAAACTTATTGGCAGCAAATTGACTTCTATTATAATTTTGAAAAATTTACTTATCGTCCTTCAGCTTTTCGTTTTCTATAAAATTTCCGATCTTTTTTTGAAAAACAAATATCTGTCCTCCTTGTCTGTCATCTTTCTCAATTTTTCCTTTGCCTATTTTTCCCTGATTGACAATCTCTTGCGAAACAGTCTCGGCAATCTTCTTTTTCTCATTTCACTTTATTATATCTTCAAAATTTTCTCGACGGACAAAATAAATAAATCAAATATCATTTTCGCCTCGCTCTCCGGCGGACTAGTTATCTATGCTCATATTCTTCCAACAGTTATACTGGATTTCGGCCTAATCGGCATTGCCTTTTCTTTAATCTTCCTTGTTTTTTTCCAAAAACAAGAAATTTTTAAAATTAAAATGCGCAACTTTTATCTCAATGCTTCAGTGGCAAGATCCATGTTTATTACGGTGCTCCTGATTTTTCTCATTCAATCGCCCTATATTATCCGAATGGCCACTGAGCATGCCGGTATAGGCGATTATAAAACTACCACAAATAATCAACCTGTTAATCGGCCAACAAATACAATAACACAAAAGGTTCCCATAAAAATACAGCCAGAGGCAGTTGCCGCAAAAATATTTAGAATAATTTTTGAATATCGCCTAACCGGATTTTCTGTGTTTGCTATCTTTTTGATTTTTCTTTCTATTATTATCTTGCTAAAAAAACTAAGCATAAACTCTCCTCAATTCCCTATGCTTATTTTTTGGCTGGCAACTTACGCCGGCTCAAAATCAGATCTGCTTTTCGGCATCGGCACCCTCCCCTACCGTTTTTCCTTGATGCTAATTTTTCCTTCAATCATATTGATTTTTTTACTGATTAACGAGTTGCTAAAAAAGATCAAGAATACAGAAGGAAAAGTTTTTTTCGCACTGATCATGCTCGCCTCTTTTTTGGCAATAAACCTACCTATAACAGCAGAGGCTAGTGTGCTCAAAAACTACAACTACCAAACCGGCAAGGACGCATTGCTGCAAAACTTGTACGCCAAACTCTCTCCCGACAATAAAAAAATGGTCTTTCTGATAAATGGAGACTCTCCTGAAAACATCGCGACTCAATCAACATATCTTCGAAATGATTCTATATTTTCAACCACCAACCAAAACGAAATTACGACTTTCGCCAAAGAGCATAGCCTCGACTACGTTATTTTTGACAACAATAGAATAAACCAGCAAGGCAACGATATTGGTTCCAGAATAAACACTAACCTAGCCTCATTTGAAAAATCTTCCTATTTTGAAAATATAGGAAACTACACGGACAAAGACGGGATCAACCTGACCATTTTTAAATTTATTCCGACCGGAAACGCGCCGCAAAACATGAGCGGCGGTTATTTCAGCTGCTCCAGCGATCAAAATTGCGTCCGCGATTTCTCAATCGCGCTCAACAACAATCATTCCCCGATAAATAACTGGGATATCGAGATAAACCAAGCTGATGAAATGTCCATAAATGAATATGCCCGATTGGCCAATGGGAATCAAGTCGCAATAAGCTATGCCGAGCCCGCTTCGAAAAATGACGCCTTTTCGGAAAGCGCCTCAATCGCCCTCAAAGACATTCCCGCCCGACAAAGCATCTCTCCAACGGTAAATTCATATGTAACTTCCGCCCTCTTTCTTTTTTCCAGTCAAAATATCGATATTAATTACGTTAATCTGGAAAAATTTTCCATTAATAAGCTGACAATCTCCGGCACATTGGAAGACAATAAAATTGAATATACAACCCTAACCAGAGAAGGTTTTCGGTTCTTCATAAGCATCCTGTTTTTCGCGGCCTTAGTCGTAACATATTTAATGCTAATTTTGTACCGGAAAATCAAACTCTCCAAGAATAATCTTTTTGAATTTACTTCCAAAACAAGCGCGATTATTATTCTTGGGTTAGCCTTTTTTTCAATTGTAGATATGTTAGGAGGAAATATGCTATTCTTAGAAATATATAAAAAGCTAATCGGCGCTTAAAATTATGCCCGAAGTTTCCGTGATAATGCCGGTCTATAACGAAAAAGAAAACTTTCTAAAGGAATCAATAGAAAGCATATTGAATCAGTCTTTTTCCGATTTCGAGTTTCTCATAGTAAATGACGGCTCTGATGAAAAAACTTCAGCCATTTTGGAAAATTACGCAAAGTCTGACCGGCGGATTACTATTATAAATAATGATTCGAATTTAGGTCTGACAAAATCATTAAATATTTCCCTGAAAAAGGCTCAGGGAAAATTCATTGCCCGGATGGACAGCGACGACATTTCCTTGTCAGATAGACTGGAGAAACAACTGCCTTTCCTGCAAAAAAACAATCTTGATCTTATTGGAGCCAACTGCGACATTATCGATGAAAATGGGAACATTTTAAAAGAAAAAAGAATCTCCCCGCCCTACAATATGAAAAAGAATCTTCTCAGAGGAAATTTTTTTACCCACGCCACTCTTTTCGGCCAAAAAAAAGTTTTCGACGAACTTTACGATGAAAATTTCAAAAGAGCCCAGGACTATGAATTCCTTTTGAGGATCCTCGGAAAAGGATACAGTCTCGGATATATGCCTGACAGCATCCTGAAATACCGCCTGCATCAAAAAGCAATTTCCAGCGCGTCCGCTAAAGAACAGGAATGGTTCGCCCTAAAGGCTCGAGTTTTGGCCATCAAAAATTATGGATACAATTTTGTTTATACCTCTTATATTTTGCGGGCTTTATTGAGTTTTATCATTCCCTACAAATTGAAATGCTTTATTATCTACAAACTAAACCGATGAAAACGCTGACACTTTTTTTCACCTACGGCACATCGCTCGAAGATTGGGACAAAAACGGCACACTGGACCGGGAGCTTAACATTTACAAAAAATTCCTGAGCTATTTCGACAAAATATATTTCATCACATACGGAAAAAACGATCATAAATTCGCCAAAAAATTTCCCAAAAATATCATTATCCTGCCTAAAAAATTAGCTGTGAATGATTTTCTCTATTCTTTTTTGATTCCACTTACTTACAAAAAAGAAATTCGACAGTCTTCTTGGCTCAAGACCAACCAAATGCTCGGCAGTTGGAGCGCGGTTATGGCGAAAATATTTTTTGGAAAAAAACTAAACATCCGCACCGGATACACCGAAAGCCTTTCATACATAAATAAAACTTTCACAAAAAAAATCATAACCGAACTAATTGAATTTAATGCGCATAAATTTTCCGACATATCTATCGTAACAAGCAACCACCAGAAGGATTATATCCTAAAAAAATATACACCGAAAAACATTTTTGTTATTCCAAATGGAATAGACACAGAAATTTTCAAGCCGATTTTAAATAAAACTCATTCTCAAAAAGTCAATTTGCTCTTTGTTGGACGATTGCATCCGGAAAAAAATCTTTTAAATTTAATGAGGGCAATTAAAGAAATTAAAAATATTGAGCTAAAAATAATCGGGCGCGGTCCATTGGAAAAAAATATTTTAAAAATGAAGGAAAAATATGATTTATATTTAGAACTAATCCCAAGTGTTCCAAATAATATTCTTCCAGAGATATATAATTCCGCCGACATCTACGTCCAGCCGTCCGTCTATGAAGGCAACCCAAAAACGATCCTGGAAGCAATGAGTTGTGGTTTACCAGTGATTGGCACAAACATTAATGGAATAAATAATGTGATAACCCACGAAAAAAATGGCTACCTATGCGCGACTGGAAAAGATTCGATAAAAAATGCTATTATAGAAATAATCTCCAAAAAAGATTTGAGGGAGAAAATTGGAATAAATGCTAGAAAATTCATCGAAGAAAATTATGATTTGGAAAAAATCATAGAAAAAGAAATTAATCTATACAAAAACAATGAATAAACTACTTATAAAATTTTTCTGTTGGCTTCATAATTTTTCCTACAAAGCTATTGGCAGTTTAGCCGTCAGGGAAGGCAACGGCATCCATCCTAAACATAAGATTTTGAACTACCATCATTTTTTTCTGGATAACATTTCCAAAAACGACTCCATCTTGGATATTGGCTGCGGCAATGGTGCCGTCGCATATGACATCGCCCAAAAAGCCAAGCATGTCACGGCTATCGACATCGATGAGCAAAATATAAAAACAGCCGAGAAAAAATTCAGCCGAGAAAATTTGAAATATATTGTCGGAGACGCAACCAGCTGTGATTTCCAGAATAAATTCGACGTGATAATTCTTTCTAATGTCTTGGAACACATTGATAAAAGAATCAAATTTCTTTCCAAGATAAAAAAACTGTCCCCCAAAATTATAATCCGCGTTCCCCTCATTACTCGTGACTGGCTTTCGGTCTATAAAAAAGAAAATGGGTTGGAATACAAACTAGATTCAACTCATTATGTAGAATACACGGAAGAAAATTTCAAGAAAGAAATAGAAAAATCTGGACTTGAGATAGAAAATTATTATGTTAAGTTCGGAGAACTATATGCAATCATCAAATAAAAAAATTAAAGTTTCTGTATTAGGAAAGGATAATATTGGCTGGTCGATTGACAGTGACAGAAAAAATACCATCGCTATTTTTGAAAAAAGCGCTGATTTTGAGATTACACAAAACATATTCAAAGCAGACATTATATATTCAGTCTGGTATGACACATTAAGCAGGCCGTATATTTTTTATCCGCTGATACTTCTAAAAAATATAAAAAAGGTAAAATTTTTTGCTGTAATAACAAACAATATAGAAAATACCCCCGAAAAAATAAACAAATTTAAAAATCTTATCGACGTCTGGATATCCCCCAGCTCAAAAACATATAATTTTATCAGAAAGCATGCGTTAGAAACAATACAAATCCCCTTTCTTGTGAATAAAAACATCTTTTCAAAATTAAATAAGCCAAAAAAAGAATTGGCTAATCTTTTAGAAATAGATGCGGATAAAATAGAAAATAAAATTTTAATCGGGTCATTCCAGAGGGATTCTCTTGGCGATGATCTTTCTCGGCCAAAATGGCAAAAAAATCCCGAACTTCTAATAAAAATAATGAAAAATATTCCAAGAGAAAAATCCCTTCTTATTTTGGCTGGGCCAAGAAGACATTACATTGTTAATGAGTGTAGAAAGTTAAATATACCATACCTCTTTATTGGAAATGAGCGACTAATAGATATGAACCAGGATGATATTAATGAAAACAATCTTTCGCTTGAAAAAATTAATTTACTTTACAATTTAATAGATGTGTATTTAGTAACATCTAAAAGCGAAGGTGGCCCCAAGGCTATTTTAGAGGCTGCCCTTACAAAAACATTAATTTTCAGCACCAACGTCGGATTAGCCAGTGATATACTGGACAGAACTTTGATATACGACGAGAAAAATTTTAACATGGTTATCGCTAATATAAAAAAAGATGCCAATAAAGAATATCCTTACGCTGAAGAAATAAATTCTGCTTTCCATAAAGCAACCCAAGTCATGGATGAAAAAGTTATCTTGAATAAAATAAAAAATATATTCTATGAAAATTAATATCCTATACAATTTTAATGATGGCCCGTGGGGTGGAGCTAACCAATTTCTGAAAATATTAAAAAATAAATTGGAAAGTGAAAATAAATATGAAGAAAATATTAAAAATTCCGACGTTGTTATTTACAACAGTTACCACAATCTCTTGAAAGCAATCGATTTAAAAATTAAATATCCAGAAAAGATTTTTGTCCACCGACTGGGGCCATATTTTTATTTACATCGAGACAAAAAGTGGAAAATGATTGATTCTTTAATAATAAAAGTTTCGAATTCAATATCCGATTTGATTATTTTTCAATCAAAATGGTCTCACAAAAAATCCCTAAAATTTAGCTTGCAAAACAATAAAGCCATAGAAATAATCGGAAACGCAGCTGATGAAACAATTTTTAAACGGAAAAACAAGGAAAGCAAAGGCGACGTAAAAGTTAGATTGATTACAGACAGTTGGTCTTCCAATTTTAATAAGGGATTTGAATATTATCAATTTTTAGATAATAATCTCGACTTCTCAAAATATCAAATGACATTTATCGGGAATTCTCCTATTAAATTTAAGAATATAAAATCGATGCCTCCCCTTCCAAGTAGCAAGTTGGCCGAAGAACTTAACAAAAACGACATTTTTATTTCAGCCGTCCAAGATGATGCCTATTCTAATTCCATAGTAGAAGCTTTGGCTTGCGGCCTGCCTGTTGTAGCCTTAAATAGCGGAGGAAACGCTGAAATAATCGGAAACGGAGGAGAACTTTTTGAAAATGAGAATGAAATGATCAATAAGATTGAAATAGTGCAGAATAATTATGATAAGTATAGGAAAAATATTAGTATAAAATCCATTGAAGACATTACCAATACATATTTATCCGCCATTGAAAAAATAACCCGATCAAAAAACCAGCTTACTGGCCCGAATAAGGCCAGTCTTTATTGTTTGTATCTAAAAACATTTTTAACGATTTGGATATTTAAAATATTGCAATATGCTTTTTAGAATAGACGACATCGGCGCGTCGACAAAAAAATACAACCAACACGGAAAGAAATTATTCAAATGGAAAAATACGCCAATTTTCTATTTCCCCTTTTCTAATTTATGGTTTTTCAAAAGAATTTGTCCGTTCAAAGAATGGGCGCCTTATGACGAACTAACAAAAAAAGAATGGCAAGAATTTTTGAAAATTTTCAAAGAAAATAATATCCAACCGATAATCGCCGTCACTGCCTGTTGGGTTGATGATAAAAATAATTTAATCCCCTTTCCGGAAAAGTTTCCAGAAGAAGCCGCCATTCTAAAGGAAGCTTTCTTGAACAATAAGATAACAATAGCCAATCACGGACTGACTCATTGCGTCGTCGGAAAACATTTGCCTGAATTCTTTTCTTCAAGCAGAAAATATCATCGCGAATTCTGGCCATATCTTGATAAAAATATTCACGAGGAACATATCCTTAAATCCCAAAAAATATTGGAGAATTTTTTTGAAAAGCCGATTAAAATATTCGTTCCACCGGGAAATGTTTGGAGTAAAAAAACATATCAAGCGATGAAAAATACCAACATTAAAAAAGTTATTTCCAACAGATATATGTTAGATTGCGATAGTTCCATGGATGACATAGAATTTATAAATGACAAGAATGATTTAAATTTCCATGATCGGGAACTGAAATTGTTCGGGGTTTCCTGGCTTATGAATAAAATCAATGAGACAAAAAATAAATGAACATTTCAGAAAAAATAAAATATTATTATTGGGCCAGCTTCCGAAGAAAATTGCTCGACAAATATCAAGAAAAATATAAGTCAATTTATCGCGGGATTGTGCTGGACATTGGCGGAAGAGATCGGGGAAAATTCAGGAAACCAAAAGACAAGGTTGAAAAATGGATTTTTGCCGATATTTCCCCCGCGCATAAACCTGACGTCGTTTTAGATATAACTAAAATGGATATGATTGGTAATGGCAGTGTGGACGTGGTCACTGCAATGGAAGTTTTTGAATACGTGGAAAATATTAATGATGCGCTCAGGGAATGTTTTCGGGTTTTAAAAAAAGACGGGAAGATGATTTTTTCCGTCCCCTTTCTTCACCCGCTCGCCGATGACCCTTGTGATTTGCAACGATGGACAAAATCAATGTGGCAAAGGCAACTTACCAAGTCGGGTTTCGCTATAGATTCAATTGAGGAGATGGGATATTTTTTCACTGTTTTGGCCGAATGGCTGAATTTAGGAAATAAATCTTGTCCGCGTGGAAAATATTTTGGCTATATTTTTTATCCCCTGCTTTCCCTTATAGCAAAACTAGATAGTCACAGTCTTGTTGGAAAAAATAAAACCCTTAAGTCGTTCACGACTGGATATTTTATAATTGTTAAAAAGTAAGCAATGACTAAATTGATCACTATTATAATTGTCAATTATAATTCCGCCGATTTTATTAATTTGACACTCGAAGCTTTGGCCAATCTAACTGTAAATTCATATAAGGTCATTATCTTAGACAATAATTCCAGATTCAATGATTATAGTAAGTTAAAAAAATACACTGAAAAATATAAAAATATTTCCTTGGAAAGGCAAAAAACTAATCTAAAAGGTAGCCTAGCTCATGGAACTGCCCTTAATTATCTAATAAATAAGGTAGAAACGAATTATTTTTGCATAATGGACGCTGACGCGGTATGGCTAAAAAAGGGATGGGATTCAATTCTGCTTAAAGAATTCAACGATAAGGTCAAAGCGGTCGGAACTCAAGCTGACAGCCCCAATAAACCGCTGGATTTTCCGCTGATGTTCGCAATTATGTTGGAAACATCGACCTTTAAAAAGCTGGACATTGATATGAGACCAGGAAATATAAACATATACCAAGATACAGGATACGAAATGAGAGAAAAATTCCTACAAGCTGGCTTCAGTGGAAAAATAATAGAATATAAGAACACCCGAGAATATAAAGGAGGCCCATTAAAAAACATACCCGCAGTAGTTGAATATTATTTGGACGGAGTTTTGCTTGCTTCCCACTTCGGAAGAGGCAGCAATCCAGGAGGGAAAAAAGTTTCTAAAATTGATATCCCTCTAATTAGAAACTTTGCGAACTTTTTTCAATGGCACATTGACAAGATGCAATGGATAGGAATTTGCAAAAAAATAATAGAGGAACAAAAATAATTACCCGCAACTTGCCCCAGAAACATGCCTGTTTTTTTCCGTACGCAATATACCAAGTATATACAAAATGAAAAGAATTATCATAATTAAGTTAGCCGCCCAGATAGCTCCGATAAGGTGATAATAAAAAATAAGATAAAAATTAATAATAATTTTTATTACATAAAACACGGGACCGGAAAGCCAGATTGACAAATTATCTTTGACGGCATTGACATAGTACCCAAAAAACGCAGTGGAAAAGTAAAAAAATATTGATATGAAAAATATCCGGGAAAGCGAAAAAAACGGGGCGTATTTATCGCCGAACAAAAGCTGGTTTACTCCGGGAATAAAAGCATAAAAAATAGCAGAAGAAACAAAGGAAAAAAATACAAAAAAAGCCACTTTGCTTCTATGAATTTTCAAAAGTTCCGAGAAAGACTTTTCCGATTGCGCAATCTTTGGAAAAATAACAGAAAAAAAACTTTTTAGCAAAGCGCTCAACCTGTTAGACACCAAAGAAACTATAGCGTAAACAGCTAAATTGACAGGGCCAAGGAATATGCCCACAAGGACGCTGTCGATATTCGCAGCAATAACTCCTAGAAAATTTATCTTATTCATAAACCAGCCATAGCGAAAAACATCCTTATCTTTCTTTCCATTCTCGATGTATCGCAAACTTCTCCAATAAAAATATCCGTTGAAAAAAGTATACGATACCAGATACATCATGATAATCGGAATCAGACTAGTCCGGCTAAAGAAAATTACGACCATCGTAGCCAGTGCGTTCACCATTGATTGAACGATGCCATATTTAGTCACAACATCGAAGCGACCCTTGCCTTGCAAAAAGCTATCCCACGTGTTTGGCGCGTAAAAGAAAGGGAAAAATATCGCCGTAATCATGAAAGCGATTCCCAGCGGATGGCTCCGTGTTGCATAATAATAGGCACCGACCGCCAAAAGCGCCGGGATACCCAAAAGACTCCAAAGGAAACTAACCTTGACAACTTCTTTATAATCTCCGTCATGTCCCCGAGCAGCCGATTGCGTAATAGATAAGTTTAATCCAGGAATGGAAAGAATGGAAACAATCGACAAAACCGACAACACAAATTGATATTGCCCATAAACTTCCTGGCTGGCCAAGCGCGCGAAAGTGACCGAGAGCGCCAGCCCCGCCACCACCCCCGCCCCTTGCCGCAAGGCAACCCAAAAGCCGTTTTTCACGAAATACGGCAAATCCAGCCCGAGCCGCCCGCCCCACCGTTGTGATAAAACATAAATTTTTTCCCGCGTTTTTTTGATCATTCGTGAATATTATTACTTCTTTAAACTTTTTTACCGCGATTGACAGAAAATTACTCCCGTGGTAGTATTACATTACATAAGAATCCCGGCCAGAGGTTTCTACTACCTCACATCGTTAGGCGGGGGTTTTTATTTTATCAAAAATCACTTTGGTCCAAAGCAAGACATAAAATATTTCTGCTTGTTTCTATTTTCTTTAATTTGAACAAAAAATATATGCCCGTCCTTTGTCATTCCAATAAACTTATAAAATATTTCCCCCTTCTTGTTTGGATTGGTTTTGATAATGGGGTCATGTCTTGATTTCTCTATAAGTTCTAATGCGGATGCGAAAAACTTCATCCTTCTGGCTCGATCGTGCGGATTTTTCTGAAAGAGATGTTCTCGAAAATAATCAAAAAATATTTTTTCTTTTTTGAAATAAGCGCTCCGGATGTATGGGCGTCTTTTTGTTTTCTTTTTTATTTTTTCATCGAAAACTAAAAAGGTGTTACGCATAACTTCCCCATAGCTTGTTCCAGGAATCTTTTTTGATTTTGTTTTATATGGAATCATTTTTTATTTTTGCATTCCTCACAAAATACACCCGAGTTTTTGGCCGTATTTTTCCGACAAAGTATAAATTTTCTCCCGCGTTTTTTTGATCATTCTCCCACACACCCTTTAAAAAAACGACTCGCAAAAGAGTCGTTTGACTTATTATGCACGAAAAAAATTAACAATTTTTGCATGCTATCAGGGAATTTATATCAACCATTTCCGGCTTGAGCCTCACATCTTCTTTTTTGGGAAGAGCCCGGTTGGCAGCAACTATTCTAAGCATTTTTTCTATATCATCATTAGTATTGATAAATAATATTTCTTTTTTATTCCTCGCTTTCCTCAAGAAATCCTCCTTCATCACCAGAAGCGCGTGGGCAGCCGAACGGGAAACAAATTCTATTTTTTTAAAATCCAAATCAACCAGATTGGTTTTGGCTGCTGAAATAACCTTCTCCAAAGAATAGACCAAATCCCTTGATCCAATAATTGGAGCGATTTCTTTATATAGGCTTATTGTGGTTTTCTTGATGTTTTCCATATATTTTTCCAACATATCACTATACTATATTATAACTGAGAAGTCAATTTATTCCAAATATCCATTTTTATAGATATCCACAGGTCCGGTTGGTCTTGGTATTCTGTAGGCAATAATAACACCTTGCCAATAAAAACCTGGAAGTGTAAACAGCTTCTCGCTTCTCCCGGAAGAAACAAGAGCGGCTGAGCCGGATAAAAAGACAAATTCTCCATCCATAGCATTGCAGACCACGTTTCTAGAAGTTCTTACGCCATATCCTCTTTCTTTACTTGCCTTAGTAGAACCACCCTTCATTGATCGCAAAATCGCTTCACTATCCGTAAGAGTTAAGTCACCCTCTTCTTTGTAGGTTTCAGCAAGCCCCCTTCCGCGATCCACGATACAAATATCCAAATAATCTTTATTGGGATAAAATTGTCCAAATAGATAACCCTTGTTTTGCAGACTGTGCTCAAATATATTAGTGACCAATTCACTGATTGGATAAAGAATAGCACTGCGCGTCCCAGGAACAGAGCCAACTACTTTTAAAATTAAATTTGAGAAAAGAGATTCCAACCGCTCTCTGTCCGGATTTTTTTCTTTTCTTAGAATACTGATTGGGATATAATTCTTCTTCGATTGAATTTCTTTTTGAAAAGAAAACACGGAATCAATACCTTCGGGAAATTTTACCGCATCCAAATACGATTTGACTGATCCAGCCGCAGTATAAGAACTTTTTGTAGAATTTATATACGCGCTTAGAGGTAATATCAAAAACGGATAAGCCCAATCAATTTTTGACAAGTTGAAATTAAGTTTTTTTCTTTCTCCTTGATCCTTCAGCGCCAAATATAGAGAAACTAATTGCCCTGATAAGGAACTATTTTTTGGTTTCAAAACAACAACCTCTTTCATTTTTTTGAATTCATTACTTACAATTCAATACTATCACTTTCTTGCCAAATACCCCATACCCTCTACGGCACCAAAATTCAACCTCCGCCCCGAACAGCAATTATAGCATCACTCAATCACGAAATACGGCAAATCCAGCCCGAACCGCCCGCCCCACTCCAAAGACAGAACATAAATTTTTTCCCGCGTTTTTTTGATCATTCTCCCACACACATCCTAAAATACCTTTCTCATTTTTTCAATTTATAATACGTCGCTTTCCCTTTACCAAACTTCTCAATGAGCTCCAAGGCGATCAACTTTCTAAAATCAAGATTCCTGGTCGGTTTCGCCCGCTTGGTCAGCGTAACATAATCACGATCGCTGATATAGCCGTTATTTTCCAGGTATTTGATAATTTTTTTATGATAGTCTTTGAGTTCCGTAGTGGGAGAAATATCCGCCTTTTCCAATTCCTTGCCGACCCGTAAAAGTTCGTCAATGATTCCATCGGTAAAATATTCCAACCAAGAAGTGAAATCTGTTTGACTTGTCGCATCATAATAATTTCCAACCAACCCGACTCTCTGGAAATATTTGCTGACATTATCGTTGTAGTAATTTTCAAAACTGAAAAGATTAAATGTATTGAGTCCCATTTTAGCTAAAAGAACCTTGGTCGCCAAACGGGCCGTTCGGCCATTACCGTCAACGAAAGGATGGATAATGACAAATTGCCGATGGAACAATCCCGCCAAAATCAATGGGTCAACCGTAGCTTCATTTTTTTTGATATAATTCAAAAGCTCATCCATAAGCCTCTCCACCTCATTTTGCTCCGGCGGCAAATATACCGCTTGGCGAGTTCTGGGGTCATTCACAAAAACAGGCTCTTGCCGCAAATGTCCCGAGCGATGTTTTTCAATCAAGTCCTGTGTAACGGTTTTTTGGATTTTCAAAATCAAGGGCAGATCAAAAACCATTCTTTCGCCTTTCACCCGGCTATCCAACTCCATCAGCGCTCGATTATAATTCAAAACTTCTTTCTCACTATCGCGAATATGAGCCGGAGCATTTTTCATGATCCTTTTGACATCAGTAAGCGGCAATGGATTGCCTTCAATGCTCGTGGAAGAAAAGGCGGAAATTTCGCGCGCCCGCCTCTCAAACTCCGCCAGAATAACACCGGAAAAATTCCGATTATTAAGATCGGCCACTAGTTCAGTTATTCTTTTAATATTAGCCAACAATCGACTGGAAATGGTATATCTTGGCTTAAACATAATTAGACAGCCTTATGCTTATAGACTAATTATAGACGATTGATAGACGATTGTCAAGGCGCCGATTTTAATAATTTTCCGGTTGCTGTTGGCCAGTATTTTTTTCAGCTCCAGATTTTTTCGATCTTTTCCTAAATAAAACTCGGGATGAAAAATTTGATATATTTTTCCATACTCTTCCACCATACCCTTTATGGCGCCAAAATTCAACCACCCCGAACGACAATTTTCAGCACCACCCAAAACCCGTTTTTCACGAAATACGCCAAATCCAAGGCAAGAGTTTTCCGTCCCACTTTTTTTATTTACGCAAACTAAGTTGGTCAAAAACGTTTTTTTGAGAAGATAAGTCCCCTTTTTCAATATTTCGAGCATTTTTTTCGGCTTCCAAAAGAGACGCTTCAACGCCTTTCGGAATAGGAGAGACTTGTACAGATTCCGTTTTTTCAGATTGGCCGATACTGTTTTTCCCAATCATCCACCAGTCGCCCAGCCTTTCCAATATTTCCTTCCCCTTGTTTCCGCATCTCAAGCAAGACGGAACAATCGAAAAAATAAACACGCCCCTGCGCGAAGGTCCACTGATCATTTCATCCAGCAAGAACCGATTGTACCGAAGCGCGAACAACAAAGCGTTTCGATAGGCCGACTCTGCGTCTTCCCAGCGCTCCTTTTCCAAATAAAAATTACCACGAATCACCCAGAGCGATGCCAGATGATCGTTGTATTCATATTTTTTCGCAATCTTCTCAGCATCGTTCAGAAGGCATAAAATATCTTCTTCGCTTTTTGTTTTTGTTTTACCGCAAGAACACGCCACCCCGATAAGAGAACCGCAACGAAAGTACATGCGAAAATCATCAAAGCAGAGCGCTTCCAAATAATTTCCGAATTTTTTTTCAGCCTCTTCCCAATCTTTGTTATGCAAACAGCAAAGAGCCAAATAATATTTAAGCTCGTGGCTGGCATAAGCGGCATTGACACCACGAATATTGTCCGCGTTTAAATCGTGAATTTTTGCAGATTCCAGAAGGCATTTCTTCGCCTTTTTCGTTTTTCCTTGATACAGGAAAAGTATGCCTTTATGCATAAGAACCCCTCGACGTTCAAATTTTATTTTTCCGTATTTTTTCTCCGCGGCATCCAGCATCGGAATGACTTCCGAATATCTGCCTTGGGAATAAATTGCCGCCGGATAATCAACATATACATCGTTACCGGCGTATTTGCGAGAGCCATTGGGCCGCATGCCCACTTTATCTCTGAGAATTTCTTCCGCTTCCGAATATCTTCCCATCCAAACTCTCACAAGTTGCCAATCGGCGTATGTCTTCGCCAAAAATTGATAATCTTTCCGTACAGACGGCATATTAGCAACCTCGCTTTCAACCTTAAGAAATTCCCTCCATCTGCCATGCGTCCCAAGTAAACCCTTTATCCATTGACAAACGACAGAAATAGCATACCCATCCCCCCTTTGTTTGCACGAGTCCATCACTTTCCGCAATTCTTTGTAAGTATCGCGAAAAGACGCATTGAATTTAATTTTGCGAATAGCGACTTCATGCCACTCCCAGTCGTCTCCTGGAAAGATCCTGTCGCACTCTTCCAATAAAAGCCTCTTTCTTTCCATGGTTTCATTATTTACATAGGAAGGCCTGTCTATGCTAAAAATTCTGACCAGGCGCAAGAGTGTTTTCGCGCGGAGAAACTTCAATGAGCCAGTTAACGGGTCTTGTTTTGTTTTTTTGAGAATATCCTCATACGTTTTTTTAATTTCTTCAAAATAAATCAGTACTCCGAAAAATTCTTTCAGAATTGAAACGTAATATCTCTTCCATAAAATACTGCTTGGCAGCTCCAATGGATAATCGTTCATGCCATTGAGAAGCGTTTGCAGATAATCGACATTTGCATATTTCACGGCTTTTTCTGCTTCAATTATAAATAACTCCATCCCGGATTTCTCATCGGCACAAACTTTGTGATAGAGAGATTCCAGTTGAAACCATTCCCACTCTTTTCCCTCAAAGCTTTCTGATTCATTTTGGAAGTAATCGCAAGCGCGAAGATTCAGCTGTCTATATCGGCTCCGGCAATGGTAGCGAAGATTTTCACAAAGCGCCGATCGGACGGAATCATGCAAAGAGATTCCTTTTCCGCCGCTCCTGTCAAACAAAAAAGGCATCCCGCACAATTCTTCAAATTCCGTCCGCGCGTCCTCTTTTCCCAGCAATGCCGACAAAGCGCTCGGGGTGATCCTATGAACAATGGCCGCCGTTTCAAGAATATGGTTGTTGCTCATTTCTCTTGTGAGATAGTCAACTATTTTTTCCGTACTCTTTTCTTTAATAGCCATAAAATCTTCAAGGCTTATCTCTTTTCGAATAAGCATGTCGAGGACAATCACCGTCCAGAGAGGAAATTTTCTTGTGATTCGGAGCAATTTTTTCACTTCTTTTTCTTCCAAGCATATTTCGCCTCCTCCCGCGTCAAGATAACGTCCGACCATTTCCACGGCACTTTCATCCTTTAGCGGACGCAACTCCTCAAAGATAGCGTGTATTGTAAGATTAAACCCCGCCCTATCCCAATCCGGAGCCTTATCTCTTCTTAGGGCAAATACCATCAACACATTAGGGTGGATGCTGCGTACAATTTCGCCGATCAAATCCTCAGAAGCAGAAAGTTTTTCAAGGGTGTCCAAAAAAAGTACGACGCGTTTTTTCTCCGCAATCATTCCGATATCAGTGAGAAAAGAGGAAATATACCATAGCTGTCCGAAACATCAATAAAACGGTATACTTAAAGTACTTTTAAAATAAAAACAGATATAAAATCGTATGAAAAGAGGTAAAGTTGAGTGCTCGGAGCTTTTCGCCATGATTCCAGAAAACCTAATTAAAAAG
>JARLIA010000001.1 GCA_031291955.1 Minisyncoccota bacterium | reverse complement strand
GATACTATTAAGCTTCTCAAAGGCATAGATGCCCTTACTGATTTCTTCGCGTTCCCACGCTTTTAGTTCTGATGTTTTGTTACTCATATGGACTTATCTTAGTCCAGATAGAGCAAATGCAATAATTTCTAGAATCCAGCTTAGTTTCTATTCCCCAAAAAATAAATTTGTGGTATAATGTTGGCAGGTAGAAACTTAAAACAAAAACATGAATAAAAAAGTTTCCAGCAACCTGGCGATAGCAATCGTTTTGGTTGTGGCGATGGCATTGGGTGCTTACGTTTGGATCCAAGGAAACTCGGTCCAAAGCGAGGATTACCCGACAGCCAATATTGCGGTGGCGAAAAATCAAAATTTCAGCCCTTGTTCAGCGCACACTTACCAAGGCGAGGCGGATGTTCATGTTTGGCAGACTCAAAAAGACGGCGATAATATAATTGAAGTGGCGCCGGCGGATCTTGCGAAATTGCCGACTGACAAAAATACCGAGTTTCAGTTGGCAGACATAACTCCTGACCTCCAAAATAAACTGACAGCTTCTTCCGAAAAAAATCCGATCGAAGTGACAGTGACCGGTTTCATGACCCGCTGCAACAACCAGGCAGCCGTAGCGGCGCTGAATTATAAAGACGGAGTGTTCAAGCCTTTTTTATAAAAAAAGAAATGCTTTAGAATAATAAAAAAGCGATCCTTAATCAGGTCGCTTTTTTGTTTCTATTAAGAAAGTTTATTTTTTATTTCCCGCCGCCGTCTTCACAAATTCCAAAAACAACGGCTGGGAATCGAGCGGGCTGGATTTGAGTTCGGGGTGGAATTGGGTGCCGAGGAAGAACGGGTGGATGGCTTTCGGCAGTTCGGTAATTTCCATTAGCTTGCTGTCGGGCGAAACGCCGGAGAAAACTAAACCAGCTTTTTCCAGTTGATCAATATATTCCGGGTTGACTTCCCAGCGGTGACGATGGCGTTCGGAAATCTTGGCTTTTTTGTAAGCGCCGAAAGCGACGGTGCCTTTTTTCAAAATGGCTGGATAAGCGCCCAGCCGCATCGTAGCGCCATAATTGGAATCCTCCAGATTCTTCTTCTGTTCCGGCATAATGTCGATGACCGGATGCGCGGTGTCGCGGTCGATTTCGGTCGTGTTGGCGTCGGCGTAGCCTAAAATATGCCGGGCATATTCAATAACGGCCAACTGCATGCCGTAACACAAACCCAAGAACGGAATTTTATTCTCCCGCAAAAACTGGATGGCTTTGATCTTGCCTTCGATGCCGCGTGAACCGAAACCGCCCGGGATGATGACGCCGTCGAAATTTTTTAGACCCTCGAGTTTTTCCGGTTCTTTCTCAAACACCTCGCTGTTGATCCAGCTGATTTCCGGTTTCAAGTTGAGCTTGTAAGCCGCGTGCTTGATGGCTTCGAGCACTGAAATGTAGGCATCGGAGAGAACGAAATCGCCGGTGCCGAAATATTTTCCGACCACGCCGATTTTCACTTTACTTTTCGGATGTTTGATTTTTTCCACCAAGTCGTACCACTTTTTGAGATCGGTTTTTCCATAAGGCAGGCCCAGTTTTTTCAAGATCAAGCGGCTCAAATCATCGCGCTCGAAGTTGATCAGCACTTCATAAATGCTGTCCACATCCGGAGCGGAAATGACATAGCGCTCCGGAATATTGCAAAACATGGCAATTTTCTCTTTCCGTTTTTTGTCGATGAAAGTTTCGCTGCGAGCGACGATAACGTCCGGCAGGATCCCGGCACTATTCAAAGTGCGGACGGCATATTGCGTCGGCTTGGTTTTCATCTCGCCAACTTTCGATGGAATGGGAAGATAGCTCACCATTACAAACAGCACGTCTTCCGGGTGTTTTATCTTCATCATCCGGGCCGCTTCCAGAAAAAGGATGTTTTGGTATTCCCCTACTGTGCCGCCGATTTCAATCAAAGTAATGTCCGACTTGGCTTTCGCAGAAGCTTTTTCGATCCGTTCAATCACTTCCATGGGAATATGCGGCACCACCTCCACGCAACGGCCGCCATACTCCAGATTTCTTTCCTTGTGAATGACCGTTTCATAGACGGAACCGGTCGTCATATAGTTTTCCGAAGGCAAGGTGATGTTCATGAAACGCTCGTAGTTGCCCATATCTTGATCAGTTTCCAGTCCCGAATCAAGCACGAAAGTTTCTCCGTGTTCGGTCGGGTTCATTGTGCCGGCGTCGACATTGATGTAAGGGTCGATCTTGAGTGCTGTGATGTTATATCCGCGCGCTTGCAGAATGGCTCCGATGGAAGAAGTAGTTATTCCTTTTCCTACTCCGCTCATCACTCCTCCGACTACAAAGATGTACTTTCGGTTGTTTTTCATATTTTTATAGATAAAAAGCCGCTTCCCCCGCGACTTTTTAAAAAATTATATGTATAAGATCAATTATTTATCTCCGACGATTTCTAATTTTATATTCGTTTCGACCTGTTCAGTCAACTTGATCTTGATTTGGTAGTTACCGATTTTCTTGATTGCCTCATTCAGTATAATACTTTTCTCGGGAACTGCCAAATTTTCTTTTTGCAGTTCCGCGGCGACATCCTTGGCTGAAATCGATCCGAACAATTTGCCGCCCTTTGCCTTGGATTTCAAGGTTATTTTTTTGTCTTTAAGCTTTCCGGCGAGTTCGCGGAGATTTTGAAGATTGGCTTCGTCGGCTTTTTTCTCCTCGGCTTTTTTCGCTTCCGCTTCGGCTATGGCCGTTTCAGTGGCAATCGCGGCAAGCTTCTTGGCCAGCAAAAAATTCCGAGCATAACCATCGGAGACGTCTTTGATGTCATTTTTCTTTCCCAAACTTTTTATGTCTTGAAGTAAGATTACTTTCATAAAATTCTCAAGTTTCTTAAGTTACTTAATTTGGCTTTCCAATACTTGCATTGCTTTGTCTAATTGTGGGTCTTTGTTATTCTTGGTATCGTCGGCCGTCATATCCACCTTGATGGTCGGGGTGATGCCTTTATTCATGATGTAATCGCCGTGCGGAGTTAGCCAATTGGCGACCGTTATTTTCACGCTTGATCCGCCGGGCAGATCAAGAAATTCCTGGACGCAACCTTTGCCGAAAGAGGTTTGCCCCACGAGAGTAATGTTCCGATCGTCTTTCAAGGCTCCCGAGAGGATTTCCGAGGCACTGGCACTGCCTTGGTTGATGAGGACAACCAGCGGCAAGGAACTTAACTTGTCACCGCCAGTGGTGTAAGTGCTGTCCTCTTTGCCGGCGCTGTCTTTTTCAGTGACAACAATTTGGCCTTTGGAAATCAAACGATCAGCTACATCAACCGCTTGGTCGAGCAATCCACCCGGATCATCGCGCAAGTCTAAAATAATGCCCTTGGACTGATGAGCAATGATTTGATTCATAGCATCGTCGAATTCCTGGGAAGTGTTGCTGGAAAATTGTGTTATTTGCAAATAAGCAATGCCGTTGTCCTTGAAACTTAAATTAACGCTTTTGACTTCGATTGTATCGCGGGTGATGGCAATATCCTGGGTGTTTTGGTCGCCTTCGCGGAAAATAGTCAACGTCACTTTTGACCCTTTCGGACCGCGAATGAGATTCACAGCCTGGTCGATCGACATATTGGAGATTGACTGACCATTGACTTTCAAAATCTTGTCTCCAGAGCGAAGGCCGGCCTTTTGGGCTGGCGAACCGTCCAAGGGAGCGATGACGGTCAGGATTTTGTCTTTTACGCCAAGCTCGGCGCCGATACCCTCAAAACTGCCGCCGATGTCCTGGGAAAATTCCTTGTTCTGCTCCGGGTCGAAAAATTCTGTGTAAGGATCATTGGTGGCGGCCAACATGCCATTGATGGCGCCGTAAACTAATTGTTGGGCATTGAGCTTGTCTTTGTCGACGTGTTTTTCTTTTAGTAGGTCCCAAACTTTCCAAAACAACGAAAAATCCACCTGGTCGTTAGTGGGCGAGTTTTTATTGGTTAGCACCGATTGGTCAAGCGGGATGTTTGAAGATGGCGGAGTGACGCTTCCGCGTCCCCGATTATAGCCGAAATAGAAACTACTGACTACCAAAATAATAACCGCAAAAAATATCACGTACTTCTTGAAGAGTTTCCGGTTTTTTTCCAAATTTTCCTGTTCGATGTCGCTTAAATCAGGCTTCCTGTTTTCAGTCTCCTTATTTTTTTCTTCCTGGTTGTTAGAAAAATTTTCTTCTGTCATAGATCAAGAATGTTTTTTTATTCTCCTGCATCAGACACTCAAAACCGGGCTTAATTTGAAGTTGTCGCTGAGGCGGGGGTTGTTGAAGTTGAAGACGTTGCGCCTGGGGTTACTGTGGAGGAAGCGGGAGACGCTGTTTGCGGCGAAGCTGGCATATTGGCGCCGGATGAACTTGCGTCACCCGGATTTTCTTTTTCCTGCGGACTCATTGTAAAGATGTTGGAGAAAAGCGTTTTGAATTGATCGTAGTTCCCGGTTTTGGGCAGCAGAATGTCACCAGCTGGTGTACCACTCTTTCCCACTACCAATCCGATGTTCGGATCATTACTGGCGTCGACGACACGAGCATACAAAGTGTAGCCTTTCATTTGGGAATAGAGGTTGAAGAAACTTTGGATTTCCCAGGATTGCATATCGGTCTGGATATTGTCACCCAGGCCATCGATGATGCCATTAACTTTGGAAAAATCAGTAAGTGTTCCCAGGGTCAAGAGTTTGTTCTTTATTCCTTGGATCACTTGTTGCTGGCGGCCCGCTCGAGCAAAATCATTGGAAGTTTCCCGCGCGCGGACATAACAAAGAGTTTGCTGGGTGTTTAAGGTTTGGGTGCCGGCCGGCAGCTTGAAATCGCCGCCGCATTCCAGGGTGTCTTTTGGCGCCGTGCACATCGGATAACTGGCTACCGCCCGGGTTTTATACATGTTGGTTTCTTTGCTGAAATATTTTTTGGTCTTGATCTGGGTTTGGCCGGTCGGGACGGAAAAGAAAGAATCACAGGGATGCGGCTGATCAAACTGAACAGCTTCTTCAAAAGGTTTGTCCAGGATGATTTGAACGCCGCCGATGGTATCGATGATTTTTTGGAAAGCAGTGTAATTTACGACTACGCCGTATTGGATCGGCTGACTAGTGATGGTTTGGACTTCCTGTTCCATATATTTAATTCCTTGGCCTTTGCCCTTTTGTTCTCCGTAGGCATAAACAGCATTCAACTTGGTCTGGTTGCCGGTGGCCGGGTTGTCGACATAAAGATCACGCGGCAAAGAGATCATTGAAACTTTGTTGGCTTGCGGATCAACGCTGACCACTTCGATAGAATCAGCCAATGTTCCGCCGTTTGGATCACTGGCTCCGCGCATGCCCATGACTACGATATTGATACGGCCTTCTTTTTGACCTTTTAGATTATTGTCAGCACCCGGCAAACTGTGGACCACGGCCGCCAGAAGACCGCCACTGGAGATTTTGTTCAAAAATGAGTTGGTTTTCCAGGCAAAGGCTGTACCAACGATAAGAATTAGCAAAATAATCGGAGCCGCGATTTTGAACCAGCGTTTTTTCCAGAATTTTTTCTGAGTGCTCGAACTTCTTTCGAAAGAATTACTGCGCGACCCTTTTCCTAAGTACGACATAAAAAATAGTGAGAGTCTTAAGAAGGCTCTCTTTTTTAATTTTTAAGTTTGATTAAATTTTAGATTGATTAATGATAATATAAATAGAATGATTTGGCAATAGTTGTATTGTAGCCGAAGGCTGCTTATTGTCAATCGCTTATGTCGCCATGTCGGTCGAATTTAGGCATAACTTATATACGACGCGTCAGGAGAAAAGGTTGCAAGGAAAAAATTTTATACTTCCGGTCGTGGATTGTCAATCTATTTTAAACTTTCAAAAATATTCAACATTTTTTCGGCGGTTTGCCGCCAGGAGAATTTTGGGACTTGGGCGTGGCCTTTTATTGTGAGGTTGTTGTGAAGAGTGTTGTTTTTTAAGATCTCTGTCAGTTTTTGAGTTATTTCACCGGCCACGTCCGGATTGAAAAAGAGAGCCGCTTCGTCGGCGATTTCCCGGTGCGGGGCGATGTCGGACGCCGCAACCGGCGTGCCGACGCTCATAGCTTCCAGGATCGGAATGCCGAATCCTTCATAGAACGACGGGAAACAGAAAATATCCGCTGCCGCCATCAACGCCGCCTTGTCTTCTTCAGCGACAAAACCCGGGAAAATTACGTCCTGCTCCAATTTATTATTTGCAACGGCCGTGTCGATTTTTTTGTCATAATTGTGACCCTTGCCGCCCGCAATCACCAACTTCAAAGAATCGAATTTCCCGCCCATTTTCAAAAGCGCGAAGGCTTCGACGAGAGTCGAGATGTTTTTTCGCGGCTGGAGCGTGCCGATGTAGAGGATGTATTTTTCCGGGAGATGATATTTTTCTTTGACAGATTTTATTTTTTCTTCCGACGTATCTTCAGCCGAAAAATCATCCGCAACGGCATTGTAAATAAAATCCACTTTGGCCGGATCGGTTTTATAATATTTGATGATTTCATTTCTTGTAAATTTCGAAACCCCGACAACTTTGTCCGCGCGTTTGATTGAGCGCGGAATCAGGCAATTCAGGAAAAAAAGATCCGACTTTTTGATGAATTGCTTGTAAACCTTGAAAGAAACGTCGTGAATTATGGTCACTATTTTTATTTTTTTCGGCACGAACCACGGCGTGATGTATTGGGTCAGATAAATATCGACTGGATTCTTTCTTAAATATTTCGGCAGAGTCCAGAAATTCCAACTGAATTTGTTGGCGGTTGGGAGCGTGATGATTTTGAAATTATCTTTTTCGGTCAGGCCCAACTCCACTCCAATATTATGTAATATTGGAGTGTTGGCGATGTCGGTGAATAGATGATATTCATTTTTATCGTCAATGGCGGCCAGGTTTTTGACCAGGTTGAAAAACACCGCTTCGTCGCCGGTCCGTTTTTTTCCGATATTTCTAATGTCGATGCCGATAATCATATTTTTATCATGTGACGATGTACGTAATTAATTACGTAATTAATTACTTACCTGCGCAATGGCCAGCCAGACCCAAAATATCCCTAGGAATATTCCGGCGTTAAAAAGGTTGGCAATAATCAATCCGAACCAGCTGATTATTATGAAAAGACTCGTCGTTTTTTGTAAATCATCTTGAGTATAAAAATAATTTTTGACAGCAGTGAATAAAATATAGCCCAAAAGAATCACCAACGCCAGAAATCCTGCAAGGCCGGCGCCGAGCCAGGTTTCCAAAAAAATATTAGACGAATTTAAGGGTACGCCGCGGGCGTCCGTGCCCAAAATTTGGCTGATATTCCCCCACCCAATTCCCAAGATGGGATTATTTTTTATCTGTTGCCAAGACTTTTGATAAATGACGCTGCGGGTGGCGATGTTCGGGTCGTTGCGATAAATCGTAGTGACATATTTCCCCTGGACTTTATCGGCCGCGATGTCTTGCAAATTGATCTGTTGGCAATCATATTTTTCCAGTTCGGAATTATCGTTTATTTTTTCCGGTAAATTGACATTTTTTTCGCAAGCGATGGTAATCTGCTGGAGTCCGGTGCCGGCGCTCGTCGCGCGACTTCCTAGTTGGAAGTTGGTCAGATGAAAAATATAAATTGCGCCGAGAGCGATGACTAGTGACGCCAGTATTTTCAAGCCGGAAAATGCCGTGTTTCTCCATTGCCAATTCCGAAAGCGCAGATCGGTTAAAAAAATAAACAAAAACATCAATGTCGCGAAAAGCGCCGCCAGCCAGGCACTGCGCGACACGGTGAGGATGAGGAGAATGAATGAAATAACGAGCAGAAGATAATTTAAAAATTTAGAAATTGAAAATTGAAAATTGAAAATTTGACTAGCTTTATTAGAAAAAATATTTTGCGATAAATATTGAATTATGCAATACGTAGCAGAAATAACTAATACGATGAACATTCCCAGCCAATCCGCTTCAGTGAAAGTTCCGTTCGGGCGGCCGGGCATGGCTTCGAAAAAATTGCGGCCATGGAGGTATGCCCAGTTCTGCCAGATGCCGTAAAAAATAACGACGGCTGACGAACTCAAAAAGAATGGGATTATTTTTTTGAGATCGTCGGTGTTTTGGATAAAATTCCGGACCAGGAAATATAAAAAAGCGAAGCTGGCAAATATTACGGCCAGTTTTAGGGAGGCTAATTTGTTCGGCGCGGTGACCACACTCAGAAATCCGGCGAGCGTCATAACAATCACCAAATAGTCCGGCAATTTCAATTTGGCCGGGATAAAATTTAATCTTTTGGTGAAAAATCTCACCAAAAGCGCTGCGATGATAAAGGTGCCCAGAAATTGGTACGGCCGGATTGTCATTTCCAGCTCGGCCGGTGCGAGGTTGATATTTTCCAAGGGAATGAGTCCGACAAAAATCAAAAACGCCCAGCCTGACCGGTAGATGGCCAGCATAAAAACCAAAAGAGCGAAAAAAACAAAATCGCCTGTGTCCAAAGGAACGACCTTAAAATTTCCGAGCAATATCAAAAAGAAAACCAAAAGGACATTGGCGATCAGCAAATAAGTTTTTGGTCTATTTAAATGATTGACATTTAACATAGTGTCGGGGTCTTTTTTTATTTTAAAATTACATAAAAATATTTTCCGAGTTGTTTCGATCTTGCTCCCAATTTTGCGGGTTATTGAAAATATATTCGCGGATACGGTTCAGTTCTGCTTCGTCGCGGATAATGCGATCCCAATAGGATCTTTGCCAGGCGAAATCATTAAATCCATTTCTGTGAATCAATTTTGATGATGTGGTTTTCAGGGCGCCGATTAATTCGGGCAGCGGTTTTATTTTCGATTGTTGAAATCGTAGGGACAGGTCGCGACCTGTCCCTACGATTTCAACGTCTGGGAGAATTTCCAAAATGGTATGTACGTGATTTGGCATTACAATTTTGCAATCAATATTGATGTATTTATATTGTTTCGCCAGCCAGCTTAATTGTTGTTCAGTGATCTCGCCATATTTGTTTAAGAGCATTTCGCCATTTTTTACTTCACCAAACCATTCAATCCTTTCCTTCGTGCAAAAAGTGACGAAGTACATTCCCTCTTGCGAATAATCATATCCCACCAAACGATTTGATTTTCTATTTTCAGATCTCATTGACTATATTCAGAACTTTCTTCACAAACCTTTCCCACGAGAATTTTTCAGCCTGGAGTTTGGCCCGGCGAGACAAATCTTCGCGGAGTTGCGGGTTGGAGAGGACGTTTTTCATGACCATAGCGATATCATAAATGTCGTCGGCTTGGCAATAGAGGACGCCGTCGCCGCCCACTTCGGGGAGAGATGAGTTTTTAGAAACAATGACGGACTTCCCTTGGTTCATAGCTTCGAGCGGCGGCATGCCAAATCCTTCATAATACGATGGGTAGACGAAAAAGGACGAGTTTTTGTAAAGAGCCGGCATATCTTTTTGCGGCACCATATCCAGAAGCCTCACTTTCTTAGTCATATTCAGGACTTTCAAGAAATTTTCCGCGTCGAAAGCCAGGGAAAGATTGGGCAGGATTTTTCCGAAGACGACCAGCGGCGGCAGATCTTCCGCCAGCCCTCTCTCCAGCATGAATTTGTAGGCATGAAAAACTCCTTCGACGTTTTTCCGAATCTCCATTCCCCCGCCGGCCAGGATGTAGCCTGGTTTCAGTTTATATTTTTTCAGTACCCGGGCGGATTCTTTTTGAGAAACGCTTTTTTTGTAAATCTCGTCAACATCGATATAGTTGGGTGTGATTTTTCCGGCGGGAATATTCAGATAGTTGATCAGATCTTTTTCCGTGTGGCGCGAAACAGTGAGAACTTTGTCGGTCCTTGCGATCGCATATTCGGTCAGCTGCCAATAATGTTTCTTGCGCGAATTATCCAGATATTCGGGAAATAATTTAGGAACAATATCATGAACGAGCATTATGTGTTTTGTGTCACCCTCTAAAATCGTCGGGCACTGGTAGAGACTGAGAAAAACATCACACTTGTCTTTTTTGATTTTTTTCGGCAGAGAATATTTTTCCCACCAGATTTTGCGGATCAAATCATCGCGTTTCCAAGGCGGCAAAAAAATCCTTTTTTCAAAATTTTTCGGCAACTTGAAATCACGCGGCAGATCTTCTTCTAGATACAAAATGATTCGTGATTCGTGATTCGTGATTCGTGCCAAAGTTTTTAGGAAATTGGCAGTCACTTGCCCGATGCCATTGTTGGGCTTTCTGATGAAACTTGCATTGATGCCAATGACGATGTTTTTGTTTTTCTTCATGGTTACATTATATATTTTAATCCGAATTATGTCACCTTTCAAATTTGCGCCCCGCTTTCGGACTTTTTCGTATTAAACTTGCCATCCGGCGCCAACCTATTTAGAATAGGTGGGTAACTATTGAAAAACATCCAAATGAAAAAACAAACGGTTTGTGTCGTGGGTTTGGGTTACGTCGGGCTGCCGCTTCTCATCCGGGCCAGCGAACGGGGCTACGAAGCGCTGGGATATGATCTAGACAAGAAGAAAATCGAGCTGATCAACAAGAAAAAAAGTCCGATCAAAGAAAAGTACATTGAAGACAATCTGCCGAAATTCCACGTCCGGGCAACGACTGACGAGCGTGAAATCAAAAAAGCCGACATCGTGCTTATCTGCGTTCCGACGCCGGTCGACAAGAATTATTATCCCGATCTTGGACCAGTCCGAAGCGCGACAGAACTCGTGGCGCGGAATTTGAAAAAGGGCGCACTGATTGTTTTGGAATCAACCGTCAATCCGGGTGTTTCGGAAGAAGTGGTTGAGCCGATCTTTGCCGCGGCCGGAATGAAAGTTGGGCGCGACTATTTCTTGGCCCATTGCCCAGAGCGCATCAACCCGGGTGATCCGAAATGGAATGTGACTAATATTCCCCGGGTAGTCGGTTCTTTCTCTAAAACCGGTCTGGAAAAAGCGCAAAAATTTTACGAATCGATCGTCGATGCGCCGATCCGCCCGATGAAATCCATCCGCGAAGCCGAAGCGGTCAAAATCGTGGAAAATTCCTTTCGCGACATCAACATCGCTTTTGTGAATGAGCTGGCCAAATCTTTTGCTCGGATGGATATTGACGTGAAAGACGTGATCTTGGGCGCCGCTACCAAGCCCTTTGCTTTCATGGCCCACTTCCCCTCTTGCGGGGTAGGCGGCCATTGCATTCCGGTCGATCCGTATTATCTCATTGAACGGGCCAAGAAGACTGGATTTGATCATAAATTCCTGCGCACCGCGCGAGAAATCAACAATTCCATGCCAGAATATGCTGTCGATCTCTTGGTCGAAGCGCTCAATGGGATAAAATTGCCCATGAACGGCACATCGATCGGCATTTTGGGTGTGGCCTACAAGGCCGATGTGGACGATGTTCGCGAATCGCCGTCAATAAAAATCATGGAACTGGTCAAAAAACAAAAAAGCAACCTCACAGTTTATGATCCATATATTCCGGAAAAATCGACCGTTAAAAATTTGACCGACCTGCTCAAAAAATCCAAAGCCATAATTTTAGTCACCGACCACCGCGAGTTCAAAGAAATCAAGCCGGAAACATTTAAAAAATATGGCATCGAAGTCATTATTGATGGCAAGAACTGTTTGGACAAAGTGGCGATTGAGAAATTGGGAATAATTTATCGGGGCATCGGGAGATAAAAAACAGGCTTTACCAAGATATCGAAATAAGCTACAATTAAACCAGCCCAGCCTGCCCGATTATTCTATGAAAAGCATAATTTTAGATATGATTAAATCAATCATTTGGATCGTTGTGATTGTCGCCCTTGCCTATTGGGTTATGGGACTCATGGGCTACGAGATCAACAAACAATATTTTACCTATAGCAAAGACCAATGTCAGGCTAAGCTGGCATCTTGCACGGACAACATTGTCCATCAGGGCATCGACAACGCCAAATGTAATTTTAATTGTGTCGATCCGAAATTAATAATCAAGAAAAAATAAAAATTATGAAATTGATCGTCAACATCCCCGCCTATAACGAAGAAAAGAAGATCAGTGAAACGATCCAGCGCATCAAGAAAAGTTTTGGGGCGGCTTTTTATGTTTCCGGCGCGGGAAAAATTATTACCGAGAAGTTGATCCAACTGGTGGACGACGGCTCAAGCGACAAAACGGTGGAAAAGGCTCGGGAAGCTGGCGTGGACATTGTCATATCCTATAAGCCCAATCGCCGCCTGGCCTATGCTTTCAAGCGCGCCGCCGAAAGCGCCTTGGAAAACAGCGCCGACCTTTTTGTCAACATCGACGCGGACGGCCAGTTCGATCCGGAAGATATCCCAAAACTCCTCTCTCCTATCTTGGCCGGAAAATCCGACATGGTCATTGCCAACCGTTTCGGCGATGAAGAATCGAAAAACATTCCTTGGATAAAGGATTTTCTGAATCGTTTCGCTTCATCTATCACCGGGTTTTTCCTTGGCTACCATATTTCCGATCTGACTTGCGGCTTTCGGGCGCACAGCCGCGAAGCGCTTTTGCGGTTAAATTTGACCAATGTGCATTTTACCTACACTCAAGAAACCATCATCGACGCCATTGGAAAAAATCTGAAATTGGAATGGGTGCCGGTAAAAACGATCTATTTTTCCGACCGGAAATCCAAAATTGTCAGATCCGTCCGAGGCTTTGTTTCCAATTCGGCAAAAGTAATGTTAAAAGCTATCCGTGATGTCCGGCCGATGAAATTTTTCGGCTGGCCGGGTCTCTTTTTTATGGCGGTGGGCATTTTGGGTTTTATTGATTTTTTGTATCGCTATTTACAGACTTTCAAAATTTCTCCTTATCTTCACACCATCACTTTTTCATCCATCGCACTTTTCTTGGGGATCCAATTGCTCATCTTTGCCTTTATTGCCGACATGATCAAATCCAGCCGCCAATTGACGGAAGAATTGATGTATCAATGGAAGAAAGACAAATACGGAAAGGAATAATTTATGAAGGATCGTCCAAAAATTCTTTTTATATCTCGGGCTTATCCGCCGATTCTGGGTGGGATTGAAAATCAGAACTACGGTATCGCCAACGCCCTGGCCAAGATTACGCCGACCAAAATCATCGCCAATAAAGGCGGAAAAAAACGCCTGCCGATTTTTTTGCCTTGGATTCTTGTCCGGGGTCTTTTCGTTGTTCCTCGTTTTGACGTCGTTCTTTTCGGCGACGGGGTGCTGGCGCCTTTGGGGATATTTTGGAAAATATTTTATCCGAAGAAAAAATATATTTCGATTGTCCATGGTCTGGATATTACTTTCGCTTATAAAAAATCGCTTTTAGGAAAAATATACCGGACAGTCAATATCCCCGCTCTCCAAAATTCTGACAAACTGATCATGGTCGGAAACGAAACGATTGAGCAGGCGGTCAAGAGTGGTATTCCGAGGGAGAAATGCGTCTTTATTCCCAATGGCGTACAGATGGAAGAAATCCGCCAAACGGCCACCTGGGAAGATCTGGAAAAAGTTGTCGGCATGGATCTGGCTGGGAAGAAAGTGATCTTTCGCGGCGGACGATACGTTAAACACAAGGGACTGGAGTGGTTTATTAGGAATGTAATGCCACAGCTTCCCGCTGAGTACATCTTGATAGCGGCCGGTGGCGGAGTTGCTAAGAATACGGCCGGCGACGAGAATGATTATCCGCGTTGCGTTAACGCTGTAAAAGAATTAAAATTATCCGAGAGGGTGAAATTATTCATAAATATGCCCCGTGCGGATATGAAAGTGCTTTTTAACGCTTGCGATCTTTACATTTCTCCGAACATCAAAGTGTCCGGATCGATGGAGGGATTTGGCATCACCGCAATTGAAGGCGCGGCCTGCGGGCGAATGGTGATGGCTTCTGAGATGGAAGGCTTGAAAGATGCTGTAAAAGACGGCCAGAACGGTTTTTTGGTTGAACCCGGCAACGCCGAGCAATGGGTAAAAAAAATCGAGACAATATTTGAAGCCGGATCGGAATTTGAAAAAACCTTCGGGAAAAAGGCGCGGAAATTTGTTGAAGAGAATTACACCTGGGAAAAAATTTCAAGAAGATACTTGGAAGAAATTATCAGAACCGCTGGTACTCACTGATTAAAATGAAAAGATGAATAAAAAAGAAATCATCAAAAAAACTATTTCATTTGCCAGAAAGAAATTGGAGAATGGCGAAAGCGGTCATGATTGGCAACATACGGAACGCGTTCAGAAAATGGCCCTCAAATTGGCCAAAGAAGAAACGGCTGATATGTTCGTAGTGGAAATGTCCGCTCTTTTGCACGATGTGTTCGACCATAAATTTTTTGACGAAAAATTAGCTCAAGAAAAAATCAAGGAATTTCTTGAACAATTCAAATTGGACAAGAATATTGAAAGTCACATAGAAAGCATTGTTGCTAACATTTCATTCAAAGGCGCAAAAGTTAAAAACAAAATAAGCACATTGGAGGGTAAAATAGCGCAAGATGCTGATCGACTTGATGCGATTGGTGCTATTGGCATCGCTAGAGTGTTTTCCTATGGCGCTCATGCCGACAGACCATTTTATGATCCAAAAATAAAACCCGTTTCACACACCAGCCCGGAGAAATATAAAAATGCCAAAAGCACGTCTATTAATCATTTTTACGAAAAATTACTTCTCTTGAAAAACAGAATGAATACCAAAACAGCCAAGCGAATAGCTAAAAACAGGCACGAATTTATGAAAAAATATCTCAAACAATTTTTTGATGAATGGGAAGGGAAAAAATAAATGATTGATTTTATCTATAACCAAATAATATTTTACCTCGCTATTTTTCTGGTGATGTTTTTGCCGGGCTGGTTTTTGCTTTTGGCCATTTTTGGGAAAAGCAAAATTTTAAGCACCTTGGAAAGATTTGTCATTTCCTTCGCCCTGGGATTGGTCGTGATGGATTTTATTGCCTTTGCTTACTATCGCCCGCATATTCCCCTGACAGCCGAGACGTCCATTTTGGGATCACTGATATTCTCGGCGGTCTGCTACGGGATTTACAAACATAGGCAAAATAAAGCGGCTTTCGATTCTTCCTCCGAAGCGTCGACTGAAACGAAAAAATTATTTTCTTTTTCCAAAAACCAGTTAATCCTGCTTCTGCTTTTTATTTTTCTGACGATTTTTATTCGGACAGTCTATCTCACCGGCACGGTAGCGCCGACGGCCACCGATATGGGCCACCACACCTATTGGGCCAAAGTGATTGCTGAAACCCACGCCGTCACCAATTACGGCGGCTCCCCAACTTTCATCATTGGCGAACACGTGGCGCTGGCTGAGATATATATGATTACCGGTCTTAGTGTTTTTTCAGCTTTTCCGGTGATGTTTCTTTTTCTCGTCAACATTCTGGGAATCATGACTGCTTTTATCCTGACCATCCGCATTTTCAAAAATAAGACCGTGGCGATTTTAAGCATTTTATTTTTGGGCGTTCTTTATGCCGTCACATCTCCACAGGCCAAATATATCAGCGGCGGCGTCATAGGAAACATCATTGGCGACTATCTCATGCCGCTGATGTTTTATTTTTATTATCGGGCCTTCGAATTTTTGCGCGAAGGAAACTATAGCGTCGAAACGCAGTCAAAAGAAGCCAAGTCGTTTTTGGCGCTCGCAGTTTTCACCACTTTCGGACTGTTTTATACCCACCACCTGACCGCTTTCATTTTCCTTTTCATTTTTGCCTTTCTTTTTGTTTTTTATCTGCTGATCAATTTTGGAAATATCAAAAAAATATTTTTGAGTGCCTGGCAGGTCATCTGGTCGCCGAGCGTTATGGCCACTTTTTTTGTCGGCCTGTTTTTCTTTTTCGTTATTTTCACACCAAGCTACATCAAAGGAGGCGCGGTAAATACGGCTGTCGGAGTGTCCACCAAAGGCACGCGGGTTGGTCTCACACTCACTAATCTCAAAAACACCATGGGTGAAGCCCGGGCGGCGATGGGAATTATCGGTCTTATTATCCTGGTCTTAGCCTATCGGCGGAAAGACTTGGGAATTGCCATTGTGGTTTCTTGGACAGTAATGCTTTTTATCATGTCCACTGAGCCGCATTTTCTCTTGGTTAATTTACCGAGCGATCGAATCGGCAATTATTTGTCTTACCCGTTGGCAATTCTAGCCGCCTACGGTTTTTGGGCTATGTTTAAACCAAGTAAGGTAGAATGGAAATATTATTCTAAAACCGTGGCAGAAAACCTTGTGCCATTGACGCTTCTGAAAAGCGCTTTCATCATTATATTAGCTTTTGTACTTATTGAGGGACTATCAGACTCGGCTCAAGCTTTCAAGAAAGCGCCTAATTTCACCCCGCTTAACGAAGTCTTTGCCGCAGCGCAGTATTTGGACAAAAATAGCACCGACAATGATGTCATCTTGAAAGACCATAATTATCTGACCGGCGACACCTGGATAAAATCATTCTTCATGCGCGGTTATGATTATCCCCTTTCGCGCAGCTATTTCAAACGCTATGACGGCATTACTGATCCGAGCAAACTCTGTACGCTTGTTATGATTTCAAATCCCGGCGCCGACGACGCCAATCAATGTTTTGCCAGTACTAAGACCGATTTTATAATGATCAATCCGTCTTATGATTCTTCCCAATTCGTAAAATTGGATAATTTTAACGAAATTTACGTCACCGATGGCGTAGCGGTTTATTATCGAAAATAATATGCAACAACAAAAAAATATAATAATTTTCATTATCGTTCTTCTTATGGCCAGTTCTTTCTGGTTGTTTTACCAATCAAACCAACAGACTAATCCCGATCTTGGCCAAGACTGGTGGACATTGGCTTTTACTGAACCGAAATCAAGTAATCTCAATTTTACAATCACCAACCATAGCGACCAAACCAGTTTCCATTGGCAAGAGATGGAAAATGGCGAGACGGTAAAGCAGGGTGACGTGGAAATAAAAAAAGGCGCTAATGCGGAAGTAGTGGCACCGGAAGCGTCAGTTTCGGGAAGAGTGGATATCCAAGTGAACAGCGGAAATGGCAAAGAAGATATTTATAAGAATTTTTGACAAAAGAAAAAGACTCGGAAGTGAATTGGTTGGATGTGGAGAATATAGCATAGCTATACTCATGGATGGTTTTATACAAAAACCATCCGAACCAAATTCACTGCCGAGCCGAATTGCCAGACGATTCCCGAGATTTGCGATGCAAACCTCAAAATTCGTCATTTGGGCTGAAATTAAAGGTTCTAAAGTTTAGTACGAATATAACTGAAATTTATTTCACATGAAAAAAATATTGCTCATTACCCGGCCGATTGCGCCGCCGTGGGACGAGGCGTCCAAAAATTTTGCCTATTATCTGGCCAGAAATTTGGATACGCTCGAAATGCATCTTCTGACCAAAGGAATTTTGCCGGAATTGGGGAAAAATATCGTTCAGCATCCGATCTACACTTCCTCGCAAAACGATTTTACCTTTTCCCAAAAACTGAGATCGCTGTTTTTTCAATTCAAGAATAAGAATGCTTTTGACGTCGCCCATCACTTTTTCACTCCGACCAAGCTTAATTCTTTTTTCCTGAAAAATTTTCTTAAATCCAAAAAAACCAGAACCATCCAAACGGTCGCCACTTTGCGCCAAGATTTATATTCTGATGAAGAAATAAAAAAGCTGATGTTTGGAGATATCATCATTACTTATTCCGATTACGCCAAAAACAAATTGAACTCATTGGGATTTGGCAACGTCAAGCGCGTCTACCCGGGAATAGACATTGTAGAATACAAGAAGGCGGAAAAGGACAGCGCCTTGATGCAAAAGAAAAATATCGGCGAGAAAGATTTTGTGATTAATTTTACCGGCGAGTACACGCGCCTGGGGGCAATCGATATTGTTGTTGATAGCTTTATCGAAGTAGCCAAAAAAATCCCTGCCGCCAAATTGTCTATGGCAGCCCGGATAAAGAACGAGAAAGATGCCCGCAAAAAAACCGAGGTGGTTAAAAAATTGGAAGAAAATAATCTGCTCGAAAAAGTTTCTTTTTTTGACGACGGTAGCTACAAAATGGCGGATGTTTATAATCTATGTGACGTGAGCTTATTTCCTGTCAGCGACATGAAAGGAAAATTTGACATTCCCCTGGCAGTCGTGGAGGCCATGGCCTGCGAAAAACCGGTCATTCTTTCCGATTTGCCGATTCTTTCCGAGCTGTCGAATGGACAAAATTCTGTTATAATAGAAAAAGGCAATCAAGCGCAATTGGTCGCGGCGGTTTTGGATTTATATAAGTCACCGGAAAAACGCGCGAACATCGGCCAGGAAGCGAGGAAATTTGTCGAAGAAAGATTTGACATTAAAAAAATCGCGGAGATTTATAAGCAAACATACGAAAAAATGTAACCATTATGGGCTATAAAGAAAAAAATCTCAAGGAAATCACTCCGCATCAATATGATTTCAAAACGGAAAAGATGTCTGTTCCCAGCCGGTTTTTCATGAGCCGGGATCTTTTGCCAGACGAAGAAACTTTTGCCAAAGCGGAAGACGTTGCTTCAAACAAGAATACTCTATTTCGCCAGACGGTCGCCATGCCAGATGTCTGTTCGAAGCCCGGCCGGAAGAATGCTTCCGGAACGGTGATTGTTTCGGAAAAATATATCCTTCCCCAGGTCAATGATTCCGATCCAAACTGTGGGATGCGCCTCATAAAAACCAGTCTGACTGAGGAAAATTTTTCGCCAGAAAATGTTGATAAATTATTCAAAGAACTGGTCGAGTCCGTGCCAACCAAAAGATTTATGGGTACGAAGGTGCCATTTAATGTCGTGGTGGACGTTTGCCGGAAAGGCACTTCGGCTATCATTGATTATTTAAAAATCAAAACCAAAAATGAACTGGAAAACACCCAGAACGGCGGAAATTTTTTCACAGGCGAGATAATGCGCCAGGATATTTTTGACGTCATTCCCAAACTCTACTTGTTTTTTGCCAAATTTCGCCTCGGCGTCCTGGGAGCGGCCGGCAACCACTTTTTGGATCTCATGAAAGTCGGCGACGTCATTGATCCAGAGACGGCTAAAATCATGGGTCTCAAGAAAGGCCAGTATCTTTTTATGATCCACACCGGCTCGGGAATTTTGGGGCAATATACGATGTATACCCACACCGCCAAAAAACGCGAACACTTTTCGCAGGCCGCGATGGTGACTTTGGGAAAGTTGACTTTCAGCACCCGGAAAAAAGAGGCCTACCGCAAAATGCAGGAAAAAATCAAAAATCATATGGCCGGAGACGAATCGCTTTTGAAATATGACGGCGACGGACCGGACGGCAAGCTCTATATGCAAGCTCGGGCGGCCGCATCGAACTTCGGCACCGCTAACCGGGCGGTCATCACCCACAACATTTCGGAGACGATTAAAAATATGTTCGGACGTGATCCAGAACTGGATCTGGTCTATGACATGCCGCATATCTCGATTTCCAAAGAAAATCATTTTGGACAAGATGTCTGGGTCCACCGCAGTAACACTTCCCGCGCTTTCGGTCCAGCCAAGACTAAGCATCCGGTATACAAAAAAACCGGCGAACCGGCCTTCATCCCCTCTTCTATGGCGACTGATGCCTACATTTGCGTCGGCACCGACCGGAACGAGGAAAGTTTCTTTTCCGCCCCGCACGGCACCGGCAAAGGCCAGAACAAGAACGAAAAATCAATCGCGAATAAAAGTGAATTATTCGCCAAGATGGCAGCTAAGGGTGTCAAACTCTACAATGCCCAATCCTCGACCGTTATTAAACAAGACTCCGCTCGTTACAAAGATATCAACCGCGTGATTGAAGGCGTCGAAGTCAACGGCATCGCCCATGTCGTGGCCAAGATGCAACCAGTGGCAGTCATTATGTATTAGATTTAAAGTTATGAAGATTGTTACTATTTCCGGCCTGGACGGATCCGGGAAATCAACCCAGATAAAATTGTTGCAAAAATATTTGGAATCGCATGGTTCCAAAGTTTTTTATTTCCACGCGATAACTTTCTCCCTGGCCAATAAATTGTCAGGTAAAAACGAAAACCCTGGCGAGAGCAAGAGCGTGACCAAAGCGTCGCCGCTGCAGATTTGGCTCCGGAAAATATTTTTGCGGATCGACATTTGGCGTTTTGGGTGTTTACGTAATCAACTACGTAAATCCGGTTATGATTATATTTTAAGCGATCGGTATTTTTATGATTCACTGGTGAATATCGAATATCTGGATGAATCGCGTAGTGGGCAAAAATTTTTTCCCACTACGGACAGCATTCTCACGCCTGATGTGGCCATTTATCTCCAACTCTCCCCTGCTCTCATCATGTCTCGTGAAAGAAAACCGGACCAGGGTTTGGAATATCTGGCAAAGAAAAAAGAATTATATGACGCCAAAATTTCCGAGTGGAATTTGAAAGTTATTGATGGTAGCCGCGGAAAAGAAGAAATTTTTGAAGAAATAAAAAATTTATCAATATAGATAATGCCTAATTTTCTCGCCAAATCAACGCTGATCGTTACTATCTCGGAGATTATTTTCAATCTCTCGTCTTATGTTATCCAGGTGACGATGGGGCGGGTCTTGGGGCCGGCTGAATATGGCGTTTTCGGAATCATCGTAACACTGACCACTATGACAGTGGTGCTGATCGGACAGAGCGTGCCCACAGCCATGTCCAAATATTTAAGCGAGATTTTCGAAACAGACAAAGGAATGGTGGCTGCCATCAAAAAACAAACGATCAAAATCCAAATTATTCTGATCGGAGTAGTGACGATCGCGTTCTATTTTCTTTCGCCGGTCATCGCGCGCATCCTTCATGATCCGAGTCTGACAAATCTATTTCGACTTTCAACTTTGGTGATCCCGGCTTTTGCGGCAGCCTCTTTTTATTTCTACTATTACACCGGCCTTCATAAATTTAAAATCCAAGCTTGGCTCAAAACCAGTCGGGGCGTCTTGCGGATGGTTTTCATCATTGGCCTGACCCTGCTTCTCCGGCCGCGCGGACTGGCCGTTCAGGGAGCGATTTTGGGTTATGCCGCCGCGCCGTTCGTATTATTTTTATTAGGATTAGCCATTGATAAATTTAAAATTAAGAAAGAATTCCAGGTCGCGCCGGGTAGAGACGCGATTAATCGCGTCTCTACGCAGGAAAATTCACAATCTTCATTTGACTGGAAAAAACTGGCCGCCTTCGCTTGGCCGGTCACGATTTTTTTGATCGCTTACCAATTCTTAAACACCATCGACCTTTATCTGGTCAAGGGCATTCTCCGTTCGGATATCCAAACTGGACTATATAACGCGGCTTACACCGTCGGCACCATCCCCTACAATCTTTTCTACGCCCTCACAATCGTCCTTTTGCCGGCTGTTTCCAAAACGACCTCAGCCGGACAGGACACCGAAACGAAAAAGATTGTTAGTCAATCTCTGCGTTTTTTGGTGATGCTTTTGATTCCCGTTTGCATCCTGATGTCTTATTTCTCTTTCCCTCTCATGGTGGTTTTCTTTTCTAAGCGCTTCGCACTTTCGGCGCCGGTGATGTCGATTTATGTTTTTGCCGAAGGATTTTTGACTGTTTTTTACGTCCTGACTTTCATTCTTAATGGTGCCGGCAAAGTCAAGATTCCGATGTACGCCGCCCTCATCGGACTTTTCCTCAACACAATTGTCACCTATTTTCTCATTAAAATATACGGGCTCATCGGTGCTGCTTCCGGGACAGCTCTTATGGCTCTCGCGATCATGCTCTTTACGCTTGTCTATACTTACCATGAGTTTGGATATATATTCAAATCAAAAAGTTTTTGGAAGATGATCATGGCCGCGCTGGTCATGACGGTCGCCGCTTTCGCTTTTTCCCGCAACAGCTATTTCTTTATTCTCTGGTCGGCCATCCTGTTCGCACTCTACCTTTCCATTCTTTATTTTCTGCGGGAATTAAAAAAGGAAGATTTGAATATCCTCCTTAAAATGGCGAAACGTGAAAAGCCGGTCGTAAGTGAACTGGATTAACTTTTATTTTTGAAATATTTCTTCTTCAGGGCCTCAATGTCCGAATCGGCTAAAGCAATTAGAAAAATGATTATGATGGCGATGGTCATAATGATGTCACCGGTATCTGGGAAAGCATAAGCGCAAAGATGGTTCTGGCTGGTACAATTGAGAAGCAGACCGATTTCGTCGGCAAACAATCCCATTCCGATTCCGATCAGCGCGCTGGCAAACTCAATGCGCCGTTTGTGGTGGCTGTCATTCAAAATGCCCAAAATTCCGCCCAGCGCCAAAGCGACTGTGCCGAAATAAAAGTGATGGATGTGATAGCCCTTGATGTAGACGTAATGGGTAAAATGAAGGGCATAAAGATGAGCCACGGCAAAGGCAGCGAGAAAAGAAACCAACACGATAAACATTTTTCGCTTGTTCTGCTTCCTAATGTCAAAGAGAGGTTTTATTTTTTTTATTTTGCTAACCATAGAAAAAAAATTAAACATTTAAAAAACGGGCTTCGTTTTTATTTTTTTGGCGCCCGTAGTTTATTTCACATCATCATTTCCAACGCAAGTGTAGCTTTGAGTGAACGGTTTTTTGAAGAGAAGTATCCAAAAGTGATTAATGGAATATCGCCAGGCTGTTTTCCAGAATCCGTCTTTCTGGAGACGGCGGGCGGAAGTAGTCATCTTGAAGCTAAAATCGAATTTCACCTTGCCGGCCGCCTGGATGCGGCGGGCAATATCCGTGTCTTCGCCGTAAAATTTGATATCAGTATTGAACCCACCAACCCGCTCCAGCGCCGAGCGCTTCAGAACAAAATTGCCACCCTGGATAATCCCGCCTTTTCCAAAGAGTCGACGGCCAATGGAATGAGCCATGAAGGCTGGCACATAATAGAGACTGACAATAAAATTCTGGGGAGCAGAATATTCATAATATTGATATGGTCCACTTAAAGAAGCCAATTTGGGGTCATTGGAAAAATGTTCATATGTTTTCTCGATCCAGCCTTCCGGCAGGATGGAATCCGCGTCCATATTGGCAATCAAATCGCCGCTCGCGGCCAAAAATCCGGCCTGGCGGGCTTGCGGCAAGCCCTTCCGCGGTTCATCCACTACAATGACGTCCGGATACTGTCGAGCAATTTCACCAGTCCGGTCACGACTGGCATTGTTGACGACAATTATCTCAATGTCGCGTCCGCTCTTTTTCACCTGGCGAATGACAGAGTCCAGTGTCCGGGCGATATATTTTTCTTCATTCCAAGCTGGAATGACAAATGAGAGTTTCATATTGATTATTTAACTTCAGATTTTATTTTTTCCAATTGTTCCTGATATATCTTTTCCCATTTTAGCATAATATTTTCTTCGGAAAAATTCTTGACATGTTCGATTCCGCCTTGGCCCATTTTTTTCATTTCTTTGGAGTGGTCGAAGAGATAAATTATTTTATCGGCTAACGCCTTATAATCCCCCGGCTCGACAACATATCCGCATTCGGGTGAGATATATTCCGGGATTCCCCAAGCATTGGCGCCAATCACCGGAATACCGGTCGCCATGGCCTGCATCATGCTGATACATTGGGTTTCGGCCGTGCTCATAACTGCGAAAATATCACAAGCCTGATAAAGTTTGGGGAATTCATTCCAATCTACGTATCCGAAAAATTTCACGTTATCCTCCAGTTTTAAGTCAATCACTAGTTTCTTAAGTTTTTCTTCGGCGTTGCCATGGCCAGTAATCGCGAAAGAAATATCGGAATATTTTTTCTGGACAATGGCGATGGCCCGGATGATGTCGCTGATTTTTTTTTCCTCGGCCAATCTTCCGGTATAGAGAACCGTTTTTGATGTCAAACGGAATTTATTTTTTAATTCCAACTTCTTAATTTCATTCACCGGATTAAAATCGGAAACATTGACCGGATTGGATACCGCAAATCCCGACTGATGGAATCCGTAATGTCTCATTTCCGAGAGTATGGCCTGACTCGGCGAGGAAACCCAAAGGCATTTATTATAAAACCAGCTAACATATTTAAGCATGGCCTTCTCAGCCCATTTATTTTTGATCGGACTGTATTTCATAAACTCGCTCATCGGCGTGTGATTGGTGCCGATAAGTGGAATGCCTAGAAGTCGAGATACCATCAAAGCCTCGAACCCGGCGCCGAAATTATGGTGAACATGGATAAAATCAGGCTTGAATTTCTTAATGTGGCGGTAAGTGAAAAGAAAAGGCAACACCGCCCTCCCCGCTTTGGTCGGGGCTCCGGGAAACAAGAGGGATGGAATACGAAAAATTTCTATATTAGATCCAAGATCAAGTTCTTTCGGTTCCAGTTTGGAAATTAAAAAATTCTTTTTCGGATGACTGGGAACGTAAAAATTCACCTTGTGCCCATGACTGGCCAGTCCTTTGGCGGTCGCAACAATTGAATCTGATATCCCGCTCATTTCCGGATAAAAATTGTCGGAAAACATGGCTATCTTCATTGCTTTGTATTTTATACCACAATTCAAAGTTTTTCAACCCGTTCTCCTAAGCGAGCACTAAACTTTCCGAAAGCGTAGTAGATAAAGATGATGACGACCGCTACCAGGCCTAAAATAATACCCCCTCTTTCAAAGCGTTTCAGAATCAACTCATAGGCGGCGCCAAAATAATAACCAACGACAATAAAAAATATACTCTTGGGGATAATGAAAGCAATGCATATGGTGATGAATTTTTTGAGCCGCATCCGGGTGGCGCCGACCATCATGAGCCCGGGCGTTGGCAGGACAGGGGTCATTTTTAGAGCCAGAAGCGTCCGGACAGGATGATTGTTGAGAGTCGCTTCAATTTTTTTCATGCGCTCCGTGGTGAGACCGAAGTGATGCCCGAATTTTTCGATAACAGTGATGCGGCTGTAATAACCAATAACGTAATAGATAACATCCGCCACAATGTCGCCAAAGATGGAAAGAAGAAAAACGATCCAAATGTCGAAATATCCAAAAGCCGTGGCAAAAGCCGCCGCGGCTGTGACAATCGGCCCCTCAACCAGCATGGCGAGGAACATCAAAAAATAGCCGTGGGCGATTACCCAGACGAAAGCCGCCGAAAAAGAAGTCAAATGGAAAATGCTCATAGTATTATAATTCTACTATGAAACAAGGGATTTTTCAAATAAAGATCAGAGCTGTACATCAAGCGCTATTGTTTTCCCGGCGCGCCAAACAGTCAGCTTCAGTTGGTCGCCGGTTTTGTGTTGATAAAGCTGAGTAGAGAGATTGTCTGAAAGCGTAACGTCATTGCCGTCAACCTGGGTAATGATGTCCCCGAGTTCAAGCCCGGCCTTTTGCGCCGGACTGCCGGAAATCACTGCCAAGCCCTGCTGGCCAAGAGAAGAATAAATCAGCGCGCCGTGATCAACATTTAAATTATCAGTGAGAGACAGGGTCTTTGTAATCGGCAAATAATAAATGCCCAGAATCGGATTAGCGGAAAACCCCTTCTGGATTTCCTTATTCAACACGGATTGGACTTTATCGGTAGGTATTTCAAAATATTCCGTTTGTCCATTACTCTCAACGGAACCGATAATGCCGACAATTTGGCCGGAATAATCTACAACCGGTCCGCCGACCGGCGGGTTCTCAGCGGAAAAATCAGTCCTAAAAACTCCTTCTAATTTTTCCGGCACGCTTAAGGTTTGGCCGGAAATGTTTTCTGTCGGATCAAAACTGCTCAAGATGCCGGAGTCAAAGCGATTTTCGTAATCGGGAAAATTATTACCGATAGCGATAACTTTTTCCCCTGCTTGGTAGTCACTGAAATTACCAAAAGAAACGACTGGAAGATTGCTGGCGTTAATTTTCAAAAAAGCCAAGTCACTCCAAGAATCAACGCCTTGAAGAGTCGCATCATAGGCATTGCCATCGCCGGTCAGTATTTTATATTTATAAGTCGGCGCCAGCGCGCTCCCGGCATTGTTCACGCTCTGACTGCTTGAATTATCTTTAACCTGATCATAGTTGATAGCGGCAGCATAAGTCATAATCAAACCGTCACTAGTGACGATTTCGCCGGTACCGTTTTTGACTTGGGTTTCCAAATCCGATGCGGTTTTATTTTTAACCTTGGCGTCCGGATTGGGATAACTTATGACATTCACGATCGACGAAGTGACTGGACTCATGAGTTTGGCGACGGATGAATCTTCTTTGACGTAAACCTGTTCTGTTTTATTTATAATAGTCGTATTTTCGGCCGATTTTTTGAGCCACTGATGCTCTTGGAAAAAATCCGTCGAGGCCAGGTACGGAAAAAGATAATGGTCGGCCGTGATGCCGCTAATGCCGGAAACAATGATAATTAAGATAATGAAAAATATTTTTTTTAACATATAAACATTCAAAATTGAAAATTAAAAATTTTTTATACGCTCGGCAGCCATTTTGAACTTAATAAAATCAATCCAATAATAACCGAAAAAAAGATCATATTGGCCACCACTCTTCGCCGGCTCAAAAGGTTCAAAAAATGGCTTTGGATAAGATCCCACAGCACATAATAGAGTATAAGCGCGATTACGCCCGTCGTCAAATAACCGAACGGCCAAAAATTCATGGTCCAAATCAACTCAGACATGGAAAGGGCCAAAAGAAAACTGTAAACCCAAACAATTTTTTTGTCATCGTATTTTATAAGAGAAAAATGCTGATAGCTGACCAAGAGCGTAACAACTAGATAGACCAGAATCAGCCACCAAAGCGGCACAAAAAAATTGAGATAAAGTCCGTAAGCGCCGGCGTAGGTGAAAAAGATGGTTGAGATGGTGGCGGCCATATTCATGCCGCGGGCCGTCTGGTCACCCGCATATTGATTGAGGCGATAGGCACCAAAAAGAGCTAGGTAATACATAACTGAGGCCAGCACGATGAAAATTTGCTGCTCATAGATAAGTCCCACCAGATAAAGCAGGGCAGCGGAAGAGATTGTGAAAAAAACCGGCAGAACAGAAAATTTCCATTGTCCGCCAGTTTTTTTCCCTTGATAAACCGAGATCAGAAGCAATACAAAAAGAATTCCCAGGACATGCCGATGTGAGAAAACAATCAGTTCAAGCCCCAGGAAATAGACGAGACTATAGATAAATGGACGAATCTTGAGAAACACGGTAAAAAAATTAGAAATTTTACAATCTATTTCGTAAATACAATTTTATCCTTTTCAATGTCAGCTTTGACCTTATCCCCTTCAGCTATTCTTCCTTCGATTATCTCCAGTGCCAGTTCATCCATGATATCATTTTGAATGACGCGTTTCAAGGGCCGGGCGCCATAGGCCGGATCGAAGCCCTTTTCGGTCAGATATTTTTTAGCGGCAGCTGTCAGATTTACTTTGATGTTTTTTCCGTCCAACCGCTTCTGAAGTTCCTTGAGTTGCAAATCAATGATAAGGCGGAGCATTTTTTGGTCGATCGGATGGAAAATTATTATTTCATCCAGTCGGTTCAAAAATTCCGGTTTGAAATTTTCCCGAAGCGAAGCTAGGACTTTCTGACGCATTTCTTCTTCGCCCAAAGTTTCCTCCGCGCCTTCATCCCGGAAACCCAGTCCGCTTTTATAGATAATGTCCGAACCGATGTTTGACGTCATGATAATGACAGTGTTTTTGAAATTCACCCGCCGGCCCTTGGCATCGGTCAGATGGCCTTCATCCATGATTTGAAGCATGATATTGAAAACCTGAGGATGGGCTTTTTCAATTTCGTCGAATAAGATGACGCTGTATGGCTTTCGTCGGACGAGTTCCGTCAATTGCCCACCATCTTCGTGGCCGACATAGCCCGGGGGCGAGCCGATAATCTTGGACACACTATGCGATTCCATGTATTCACTCATATCCACTCGGAGCATCGAGGCTTCATCGTTGAATAAAAATTCGGCGAGAGCCTTGGCCAATTCCGTCTTTCCAACTCCGGTCGGCCCTAAAAATATAAACGAACCGATTGGACGCTGAACTTCCGAAATGCCAGCCCGGGAACGCCGGATAGCATTGGAAACGGAATGAATAGCTTCTTTCTGTCCGACTACCCGACTAGCCAGTTCTTTTTCCATGGTTGCCAGTTTTATCGATTCGTCTTCCAGCATCTTGAACACTGGAACACCGGTCCAGCGTGAAACGACCTTGGCAATGTCTTCTTCTGTCACCTCTTCTTTCAAAATAGGCGTCTTGCTTTGAATCGTATCCAGTTTTTTCTTTTCAATTTTAATCTTTTTTTCCAGCTCTGGAATTTTTCCATAACGAATTTCCGCCACCCGATCAAGCTCCATCAGACGTTCGGCAATTTCCGCTTCTGATTTCAACTTTTCAATATCAGCCGAGTGCTTTCTTATATTTGTGATAAGCTCCTTTTCCGCTTTCCACTGGAGCAGCATTTTTTGCGATTGTTCCCGGACTTCGGCCAGTTTTTTATTCAGCTCCCGGATCCTTTTTTTAGCATCCGAATCACCGCTTTCCCGCTCGAAAGCCTTCTTTTCGATTTCAAGACGCCGAATAAGACGCTCGGATGAATCAATTTCGGCCGGCATGGAATCAATTTCCATGCGAAGCGCGCTGGTAGCTTCGTCAATCAGATCAACGGCCTTGTCCGGCAGATAACGATCGGTGATGTAGCGATCGGAAAGACGCACAGCTTCTTGAATAGCACCATCGGTGATTTTTACTCCGTGATGCACTTCGTATTTCTCCTTGAGACCGCGGAGAATGGCAACAGTATCTTCAATCGACGGTTCGCCAACCATAATCGGCTGAAGGCGCCGTTCGAGAGCGGCGTCCTTCTCGATATATTTTTGATATTCTTTGGTGGTGGTAGCACCGATCATTTTTATTTTTCCCCGGGCGAGCGCGGGTTTCAACATATTGGAAGCGTCGAGCGCGCCCTCAATGGCGCCCGCACCGACCAATGTATGCAGTTCGTCGATAAAAAGGATATATTTTCCAGCCGCCCGTTCAATTTCGTTCATAATCGCCTTCAAGCGCTCTTCGAATTCGCCGCGGAATTTTGTGCCAGCCAATAAAGATCCCAAGTCGAGAGAAACCAGAATTTTGTCTTTCAAAGTTTCCGGCACATCGCCGTCCGCGATCCTTTGCGCCAAACCCTCCACGATGGCCGTTTTCCCCGTACCGGCCTCACCAATCAAGACCGGATTATTTTTAGTGCGGCGGGAAAGCACCTGCATTAGGCGGCGAATCTCATCATCCCGGCCAATGACCGGGTCAAGTTTCTTGCTTCGGGCAAAATCCGTCAGATTCAAAGTGTATTTTTCCATCACTTGGAATTTGGTTTCCGGTTCCGGCGTGTCGACCCGCTGTGAACCCCTGATCTCGGACATGATTTTCAAAACATTGTCATAATTCACGCCGTTTATGGCCAGAAAATCCTTAGCCCGGGTCTTGGAAGTCAGAAGGGAAAGGAGAAGGTGTTCGGTCGAGATATATTCATCGCCGATTTTTTTAGCTTCCTGCTCAGCATTGCTCAAAACCATGACCATTTCCGGAGTGATGAAAATCTGGGCGGCCGCAAGCTGTGTGACTTTGGGATAGCGTTCTATTTCCGCCAAAAGAGCGGCCCGGATGGCATCGAGATTGGCTTCTAACTTTTTCAAAATGAGCGGCACCACCGAATTTTCTTGAATAATCAGAGAATAGAGCAAATGAAAAACATCCACCTGCTGCTGGTTTCGAGTAATGGCTAACTCTTGGGAATTCCTAAGAGCCTCTTGGGATTTGGTGGTGAGTTTGTTAAGATCCATGTATTGTCTGAATCACTTGATTGCACATGAAGAATAAATTCAGTGAAATCATGTGATAATCAGTGGTTCTGATTTATTGTCCGTTGCTGGAATTACTATTCCCATTTTGATTGTTCTGGATATCACTGACGTTAGTCGTCCGTTCCATGAGTGTTACTTGGACATCTTTAGTTTGGCCTTTGTGCCACACTTTGAGAGTGACTGTATCACCAACATTGTGTTGGGCGATCAGATCGGAAAGTCCCGATCCGCCGTTGCCGTCGTCAATCTTGGTGCCATTCACCTCCAGAATGATGTCATTTTCCACAATGCCAGCCTTGTCAGCAGGCGAGCCAGGAATAACCGCCAGATCTCCCATAGTTTGGCCGCGGGTTACCAAGTCACCATAGGCGTAAGGCAAATTATTTTGCTGCTGCAAGCTGCTGTCAACCGGGATATAGCGGATGCCGAGATAGGGCGTTGAGATTTTGCCGGTCGTTTTCACTTCATTCACAACCTTTTTTATCTGGTCGGACGGGATGGCAAAACCGATGTTTTGAGCGTCTTGAGCAATTGCCACGTTAATGCCAATCACGTTGCCGTCGATATCCAAAAGCGGACCGCCGGAGTTGCCTGGGTTGATGGCGGCATCAGTTTGAATAATATTAGTCAATCGTTCGCTTTGGCCGGTATCGCCGCCAGCAGTAACATTCCGTTGAAGACCGGAAATAATGCCGCGGCTGACCGTATTGGAAAATTGTCCAAGTGAATTTCCAATGGCGATAACTGTCTCTCCGACCTGAACTTGATTGGAATTCCCAAGGTTAAGCGTCGGAAAGCCGGCGCCATTAATTTTGATAACAGCAATGTCATTAACTGGATCAACAGCTAATACTTTGGCTGGATATTTCTTGCTATCATTTGTCACAACCGTGTAGCTGGCCGTGGAATCATCCACGACATGGCGATTGGTCACGATCAATCCGTCGCTAGTAATGAAGAATCCGGTGCCGCCGCCGATAGTTTGCTGTTGGCTTCCGCCGGAATTATTATTGCCATTGACACTGCCATTATTGCCATTCCCATTGTTCGCACTACCACCGCCTTGACCCTGCTGGCCTTGCCCGAAGAAAAGATTAAAAGGGTCTCCGAATAAATTTGGCAGATCGCCTAAATTCTGATCATTGGAAATATCCTTGGAAATCACAATGCTTACGACGGCCGGTGAAGTTTTCTTGACTACGTCAATAACCGCCGAATCTTCCTGGACGATATTTTGTTTGGTTACTTTTGAAGATTGACTGGAATCATTTCCGGAAAACAAGGTGGATAATTTTCCACCGCCAATATTAGCCAGAAGCGGCGATCCGCTCCGGGAAGCCAGAAAGCCGAAAAACGCGCCGAAAGTAGCAGAAAGAAAAATAGTGATGACAATCAGTACAACCGCCAGGAAAGCAAATGAATGTCCTGGCTTTTTGTCCGCAAGTGGACTAGTAACGAAATTATCGGCCGTTTCCATCGGAACAGCCTGAGTGTTTTCCTCGACTTTCTCCGTGTCATCAGGAAGATTGTTTGGGATGTTTTCCATAGTATTTTGGTTTTTCATAATTATGAACGAGCGCAATAAAATAAATTGTAAGTTGGCTCCATGTCTCAAACGGGTCTCTTGATCATTTGCGACACGAGGCGAACCGGAAAAACACGTTTTCCGATTCATTTGGAGTTCACAAAAAAGGCTTTGATATAAACCTTAATACAAAAAAACCGGACGCTTTATTCCATAGAAATAGCGCTCACGGGACAGGAATCAATCGTCTCCTGACAATTGCAGTCGCCACATTCTTCGGCGACAACATGCGACTTGCCGTCCTCGATCTTGAACACATTCGGGCAAAGCGACTCGCAGGTTCCGCATCCGATGCAGAGGTCTTGGTTCACTTTTGGCTTTGGCATAGCTGTTTGATATTAATGATTAAATATTATATTTCTAAACCGATTCGAATTTTTATTCGTAAATCCGCATCGACTAGAATATAACTGACGGATCATCCGGCGAATTTTTGATGAGATTATTTTCTAAATCTTGCATAGCCGGATCGCGAAATTCCACCTGATCAGTTTGGTTGCTCCATTCAAATTCTCGGATAGGTATCCAAATTTTATCCTGTTTTTCAAGATCGGCTATCCAATCGGAAAAAGATTTAGTCCGAACAAAAATCTGGCTGACTTTGTACATCGAAACATTGTTTTCGGTTTTTTCGTCTTCAAGTCTCACGATATGGTACCCGATTGAACTCTGGATTATTTCACTTTGACTGCCAACCTTCATCTTTGTTATTACGGCGGACACTTCGGGAAGCATTTGATCGGCGCCAAACCATCCCAATTCCCCGCCATTCTTAGCTGTCGCGCCGTCTGAAAACTGGTCGGCAACTGTGGAAAAATCAGCGTTGTTGTTCAATTGATCCTGGGCTTGGGTTATCTTGGCCTTAGCTGCTGCGTAACTCGGATCGGACGCCTCTATATCGGCAAATAATTTTTGAGCATAAAGATCGGGTTTTACGATATTTTCTTCGAACTGGGAAATGTTCCATCCGTATAACTTTTGCATGGTATTTTTCAAATTGTCTTCACTTCCATATTTTTGAAGCTCGGTGTTGACTTCTTGGTTGACATCCGCGCTAGAGAGCGTTATTCCTCTTTTTTTGGCCTCGTTTTCAATAACGGCATTCTCAATAAGTTTTTCCAGGATTTCTCTTTTTTTAATTTCAATTTTTTTCTGCCCGTCAGGCGTGGAAAAATCCACTTGCAGACCCAAGGCGGAAAAATTCTGACCTTGGTAAAATTGTCGGGCCGCGTCCAATTCGGTCATCAACTTGTTGAAAGTTATGACATTTGTTCCGACAATCGCGGCCGGATATGGAACAATCGCGGCAGTCTTTCTGACTACGTCGCTTTTGGAAAAACCGAAAAACCAGATCAAAACGCCAATGGTAATGATATAAATCATGGCAATTATTGCGAAAGCTAAAATGACGGTGATCATCTTCACTTTCTTCTCCGTACGCTCCGGCGGAATATTTTCTTCTGTTGTGTGTTTGTTAAAATTCATTTATTTAGAAAAAATAATTCCACCACTTCCGCCAATTAGGGATCTGCTCGACAACCGGAGACGAAACGGAAGAGGGCGAAACATTTCCAGCCGCATCTCCAGATTGCGCCGGACCAGGGGTAATTACAACCACTTTTTCGCCGGGATCCTGGAGATCCAGATTGGTTTTGGCTTCGAGTTTTTGGTAATTCTGACTACCAAGATAGCTAATTCTTTCCTGAAGCTGCATATTCTCTTTCTTGATTTGGTCGGCCTGGTTCTCCAAAGCTTGGATCTGCTGGTCGACTTCAGCCTTTTGTTTCATTTCTTTGGAAAGGAAATAACCAAAAATGCCCAATATCACCAAGACCAAAAACGCTATTGACCACAGGAGCCATTTGTTCGAACTTTCATTGTTGTTTCGCATAAAATCCCGGCGGCGGAGTTACCTCATCAGCGTCATAAGCGGCGCCAGCGTAAAAGCCAGCATCGCCAAAACGCCGATAATGGAAATAACTACCCAAATGCGGTACATCCGCTTATTGCGCTTTTGAATACTCATAACATTATTTTAACAAAAATTCAACTTTATGCAAAGTCGACTGACGCGGTTTATTTCTTCAGCACTTCTAAGAACGCTTCCGGTGGGATGCTGACGCGGCCGATGTTTTTCATTTTTTTCTTGCCCTTCTTTTGCTTTTCCAAGAGTTTTCTTTTTCGAGTGATATCGCCGCCATAGAGTTTGGCGATCACATCCTTTCGAAAAGCGGTGATTGTTTCCCGGGAAATGATTTTTCCGCCGACAGCCGCCTGGATAGCCACCTGGAAATTCTGGCGCGGAATCAGTTCTTTCAACTTGGAGACGACTCGTTTGCCCTCCGGGAAAGCCTTATCCCTGGGCACGATCCGCGAAAAAGCATCCACCGCTTCCCCGCCCACCATAATGTCAAGCTTAATCAAATCAGACGCGCGATAGTCTTTGATTTCATAATTCATTGAAGCGTATCCGGACGACGCACTCTTAAGATCATCATGGAGATTGGTGATGACGTCGGTCAAAGGACAATCGAATTTCAAAATCATCCGCTCGGAATCGAGATATTCAGTGTTTTGATATTCAGCTCGGGTATTTTTCATCACTTCCATTATGGCGCCCAAGTAGTTGGAAGGCGAGACGATTTCCAGCTGGACGTACGGTTCGGAAATTTCTTCCAAGGTTGACGGATCGGGATATTCGGACGGCGAATATATTTTAAATTTTTCAGCATTGCCCTTGAGCGTTATTTCATAAACCACGCTGGGAGTGGTGATGGTCGGGCTGATGTCAAACTCACGTTCCAAGCGCGATTGAATGATCTCTAAATGAAGCAGCCCCAAAAAGCCGCAACGAAAACCCCGTCCCAGCGCTAGATTGGATTCCGGCTCAAACGCAAAAGCGGCGTCGTTGAGTTTCAATTTCCCAAGCGCGTCCCGCATCAAATTGTAATCATCGCCTTCGATCGGATAAAAACTGGCATACACCATCGGACTCACTTCCTTATACCCAGGAAGCGGCTCAATTTTATTCGTTCCCATTCGCTTTTCCTTCGCTCGGCTTTCGTGAGTTATCGTGTCACCCACCCGGCATTCCTCAACGCTCTTGAAGCCGGTCGCGATATAGCCGATTTCTCCCGTTTTCAATTTGGCCGTCTTTTCCAAGGCTGGTTTGAAATAACCGACTTCAATGACATTGCTTTCCGAGCGTTTCACCAGCATGAAAATATCGTCTTCGGCCTTGACTTCCCCATCCACAATTCGAACGTACGCCAAGACGCCCTTGTAGGTATCATACTTCGAATCGAAAATGAGCGCCCGGAGCGAACTGCCTGGTTCACCTTTGGGCGGCGGAATAACTTGGACTATTTTTTCTAGGAGTTTGTCCACGCCTTGCCCAGTTTTTCCGGAGACTTCCAAAATATCTTCTTCGTCGCAACCAAGAATGTGAATGATTTCTTTTTTGGTTTTTTCCGGGTCGGCGTTGGGCAGATCGATTTTGTTGACCACCGGAATAATTGCCAGATTATGGTCGATGGCCTGATAGAGATTAGCCAAAGTCTGCGCCTGCACGCCTTTGGTCGCGTCAACCAAGAGTACCGCCCCTTCCACTGCCGCCAAACTGCGCGATACTTCATAACCGAAATCCACATGCCCGGGCGTATCAATTAAATTTAAGATATAATTTTTATAGTTCATCCGGACCGGCTGCATCTTGATGGTTATCCCCCGCTCTCGTTCCAGATCCATCGTGTCCAGCAGTTGCTCTTTCATTTTCCGCATCTCGATCGTTCCGGTCATTTCCAAAAGCCGGTCGGACAGCGTCGACTTGCCGTGATCAATGTGCGCGATGATGCAAAAATTGCGGATGTTCTCCATAAAAATAGTTTTTGGTGGTGTTTTATGCTATAATCGACATACAAGTATCTTAGCTCAATACAAACAAATAATCAATATTTAAAGCAAAAAATAAAACTATGTCCAATATTTTCATTTTTCTTCTACTCGGCCTTCTAGCCGGAACAACTAGTGGACTGATCGGTATTGGTAGCGGCGTTATCATCGTGCCCGCGCTGATTTTCTTTTTCGGTTTTTCGGAACACTTGGCCCAGGGAACGACCTTGGCGCTCATGGTTCCGCCGATCGGCATTTTGGCGGCTTATGAATATTGGAAAAATGGTTTTGTCGATTGGCGAGTGGCCATCCTTATTTGTATCGGATTTGTGATTGGCGGCTATTTCGGCTCAAAAATCGCCATTGATCTTCCCGACGGGATCTTACAAAAAATCTTCGGCGCAGGAATCATCGCCATCGGCCTTTACATGATTATCAAGAAATAAAAAAACAGATTTCCAAAAAAATCTGCCGTATTATACTTTTGAATTTTACTTTTTACCTTTTACCTAAATTTACATCCCGCTGACATCGCCCAAATCTTCGATGATGTTTTTTCGGCTGCGGAAAAGTCTCTTGGTCAAAGAATTTTTGAAACTCATAAACTCTTCGATTTGAAAAACTTGGCAAGCCAGAAGGAAAATCGCAATTCCCACACCAGAGGAAACCGCCAATTGGGAAAATATTCCCAAAAAAGTGTCAATATTAACCACTTCGTTTACGGCGTATTTAGTAATTTGAATGCCGATGCCGGCCAAAATCGAGGCCAGCGCGATTTTTGCCAGAGACCGGAGAATCTCTTTATCATCCAAATTTTCCAAGCGCATCCGTATGAAGAAAAGTAAAGCTAGAGTCTCGACCATAGTAGAAATGGAAAAGGCCCAGGCTAGTCCCATAATTCCGAAAGGATGGATAAAGTTTAGGATACAGATGATATTTATCAGCTCGGAAAAAGCCGCCATATAAAAAGGCGTCTTAGTGTCGTGCATGGAATAAAACGCCCGAGCCAGAAGCGGCGTCAGACACTGGGCGAAAAGACTGAGGGCGAAAATCTGGAGCACCTGAAAAGTCAGAACCGTATCCGTCCAGTCAAACTTTCCGGTTCCGAGCACCACTCGGACCAACTGGGCTTTCAAGAGAATGACGAAAACGGTCGACGGAATGATAAAGAAGAGAATCTGTCGGAAAGTTTCCGAGAAATATCTTATGAAATCGCTGTGATCATTTTTGGCAAAAGAGGCCGAGAGAGTTGGGAAAACGGCGATGGCGAATGACGCGCCAAACAGTCCGACCGGCACACTTTGGAGATTTTGGGCGAAATTGATAATAGACAGACTTCCGGCCGCCAGCGTCGAAGCAAAAATAGTGATGATGAAAAGATTAAACTGGATAATGGCAATTCCCATTGTTTGGGGAATCATAAGTTTGATGACTTTTCTGACGTCTTTGTTTATTAAATGTCCCCGGGAAAGCCAAACGTGGCGATAGCCGAGATTCTTGACAGCAAAATATTGGACAGTCAAGTGCATAGCGGCGCCCAAAACCACCCCCCAAGCCAGACCAACCGGACCCATAAATCTCACGAAAACAAGAATGCCGATAATGATACCCAGGTTATAAAAAAGCGGCGCGATGGAATAGATCAAAAAGCGCCGAAAAGATGTCAAGATTCCGCCGAAAATTCCGCTCACGCCTAAAAGCAAAGGACTCAAAAACATAATACGCGTGAAAAGAACCGTCTCGGTTATTTTTTCCGGCGGAAAACCGGGCGTGATTATTTTCATTAGCTCCGGCGCGAATATACCTAAAACGACAGCCAGAATTATGATCACCATGACAGCCAGATTCATAACACCGTTGGCCACCTCCCAGGCTTCATCATCCTTTTTTTGACTGATAAGACCGGCAAAAACTGGAATAAAAGCGGCTGACAAAGCGCCGAAAATCAAAAGATTGTAAACCAAATCAGGAACGCGGAAAGCAGCATAATAGACATCCAAAGTGTTTCCCGCTCCGAAAGCGCCAGCCAAAAAACGATCCCGCAAAAGTCCAAGGGCCCGACTGGCTAGACCCGCCGTGGTAATAATAAAAGCCGCACTAGCAATAGATGACGACGGCTTGGTATTTAAGATATTTTTGTTAAATAATTTCTTTATCATGTTCATATTCAACTATTTCGCAAAGGCTATGCCGATAAACCTGTCTGTTTTTAAATCAGCTTTCATCTTAACCCCCTTTTGCTCATCGGGCAAGCCATTTATGGTCTCGAGACCATCACCCGGATTTTCCCAAATCGGATTCCAAGCGCCCGGATATTCGAGCGTGCTTTTAAATTTAGAACCAAGACTGCCGGCTTGTTTTTGCGCCAAAAGAGAATACGTACCAAGCGAAACCTGGCTTGGATCAACCTTGAAGGGCAAAAGGTAAGTATATTTCACTATCACGCTTTCCTGGGGGCTGACGTACACCCAATTGGCAAAAACAGTCTTACCATCTTCGTCATATATCCGAGTGCCAGAATTTGGATCGATTTTTGTCGCGTTTTCTTCCGCTTCCAATAATGAGTCGCGTTGATATCCGAGCGCGTTATAATCAAGCGGCGGCGCATCGGTCTCGCGAGTCGCGCCCGTCGCGCTCAAGAGCTTGGCTCCTTCAGGTACATAGACCCGCATATAGTCATCATTGACCTGATTCCACCAATCGTAGGGCGTGTTGCCGCCATTGTGGCGCCGTGTAATTGTCAAAGTGTCCATAACGCTGCCATCCGACTGAATTTTGGCGTCATGGGAAATGCTTTGATCAATCACTCCGTCCGTTTTAAAGCCATTGATGTTGGTGTTTATGACGCTGACATAATCTTTTGGCGTAGACAGAATCCGGCCCGACCAACTATTCTGATCCATGAGATTTTCCACCTGTGGATTTCTCGAATAAAGTTGAATCTGCTTTTCATTCAAGTTTCCCAAAATTGAATTGGCCATCTTGGCCACATCATCCAGATTGCCGTCGTTAATTATTTTATTGATAATTTTCGGCGCCAAATCGGAAAGAATCTGCTTGGGATGATTAGCGGTCTTGTCATAATCCACCTCCACTTTGTATTGAATTACTGGGATAAAATTATTTTGATCGACCGTAACACCGTAGCTGGGCATCGGAATCGGTCCGGTTATCGCCAACAAATCTTGGAGAACAGTTGGCGTAATGGCGATCACGCCGTCTACCGTCGGCCCACCGGCTTGTTCGTAGAACCAGGCGATCTTTTGAGCGCTGGTGGGAAAATCCGGCCACCAATTGCTGTCATGCATGCTCCAGTTGGCACTGATTTTTTGAACGGGTCCGGGCGGCACGATCCGGGTTTTTAATTGTCCATCTGGATCATAGATCCCATCCATAAAAAACTTCTCTACTCGTCCATTGAAAATATCCAGTTCGCCATAACTGCCGATAAATCCGCCGGTAGCGCGCATTTCCTGGTTATTTTCGAACAAAAATAGATATTTCCGCGGACCGTTTCCGCCAAGAATATCAGCAATCATATTTTTTTGACCCAGAATATCATCCAACAAAATAGCGGCCTTCCCCACATACTGATTCATTTGGATATATTCATCCTTATATTTGTCGGGCAAATCATCCGCGTTTACCGAAGCCAGATTATTCTGAGCGTCCTTTAGCAGTGCATCGGTTGTTTTCAGATTGCTTTCATTGTCTTGAAAAAATTTCAAATAAGAAACCGGCGTGCCAGAAGCCGTCTTGGCACGAAGATTATTGAGCTGCTCCAAAACACCAGAAGCCAGAACGCCAGATTGGGAAAGATCCTTTCCAGCTGCCAGCAAATGAGTGCCGGAAGATGCCTTGGAAAGATACGGCACATATTTGGTCATACCGGCCAAAATAGTTCCCTCGGTCCCCAACTCGCTCGAAATAGCGCTGAAGTTGTCGTTGGCTTTTTGGAACTGATCGGCGGCAGCTTGAAAGTTGCGCTGTTCAAGGCTGGATTTGGCTGTTTTTAGGGACAAAATAGCCGCCTCTCCTTGAGGATAAGCGTTGTTTTTCAATTGATAGGCCACATAAACGCCATTGAGAATGAAAAAAATAACTAAAAATGCGATAACGATTTTTAGGGAAAAATAAAATTTTCCGCGCCAATCTTTCTTGGCGCGCGGTCGAATCGGACGATAAGCATATTTGGAAGGCGCCTCATAGTTCGGTCCTCCCGGCAAATTTCCAAACTCGTAAAATTCGTCTCCATTTTCAAACTCTAGCGAGTTGCTCCGGATATTCTCAAAATGATGCTGATTTATAGGGGGCTCATGAACTTTTTCCACTCGCGGTTTGCTCAGGGGAATAAACTCTTTTTTGAAACGAGGCATCGGACTTCGGACAACTTTCGGCCTAGCCACTTCATTTATCTTCCGAATCTCCCTCGGGGTGTTGTTTTTCACCACGACTTTCTCCGGCAGATGAGTCACTTTCTCAACCTTGTTTATTTTTTCCAAATCCAAATTGCCGGCCTTGTCAATCGGCCGGACATCAAACATTTGCGGCAATATTTTTTTCCTTTCCCCCATCCTATAATTTTATTTTTGTATATAGCTCCAAAGTTTCACGGGCCATTTTTTTCCAGCTGTATTTCTTAACTTGTTCGTAACCTTTTTCCTGCAACTCCCGACACAGAGCCTCATCTTCCGCGATTAATTTTATGACTCGCACCATATCGTCAATATCTTCCATTTTAAAGTAGCAAGCGGCTTCGCCCAAAACCTCCGCGGCGCCCGGATGATCCGAGCAGAGCACTGGAACACCGCGAGCCATGGCCTCGAGCGGCGGCAATTGAAAACCTTCATAAAGCGATGGGCGGATGTAAGCCAGAGCGCCCCGAAAAACGCCATCCAGGTCATAATCAGGCACAAAACCAGCGAAGATAACATTTGCCACTTTCTCGTCAATCGCTTGCTGCTTTAAGCGCCGGTAGAAATAATCTTCCGTGCCCACAAAAACTAGTTTGAGATCGGCCGGATAATTTTCCAGTTTTTTGAAAGCCCGGATCAACCGCTCCGGATTTTTGTGCGGATAGGCGTTGCCGACATAAAGGATGTACGGCTTCATTATACCATAGCGCGCCAAAACTTCCTCGGTTTTTTTCGGATTAAAAAGACAATAATCATCGCAAGCTTCGTAAGTAACGGCGATTTTTTCCTGAGGAATACGGGGATAATTTTCCAGGATGTCATATTTAGTAAAGCGGGACACCGCAATGATACGGCTTGACCGATGAATGGCCGAATTAATGATGATTTTATAAGCCCAGAATTTTAATTTGTATTTCAGCGGCGACAAAGTGGAGCTGCGAATGGTAGGAAAATGAAGGAGGATGAGATCGTGGATGGTGACCACGAATTTCCCGAAATAAAAAAGGGGCACGTTAAAATGAGTGAAATGCACCAGGTCCAGTTTGTATTTTTTTAAGAGCCGCGGAAATTTCAATTGTTCGGCAAAAGTGTACCAGCGGTAATCGGCCAGCACTTTTTGGAAATTGGGATTTTTGGGCTGGTATTCGTCGAAATTTTCCTTTTTCAGGAAAATAAAATACTGGTTGACTTGGTCAACCTTTTCCAAATTTTCTATTAATTTTTGGGTATACCGCCCCAGCCCCTTGCCGATGGGGCCGTAAAACCGGGCGTCAATGCCGATTCTCATGGCTTAATCTTAGCACAAAAAAAGCGAGTATTAAACCCGTGAAAGGCTGCTCTATTTGTATGGGAATTCGTCCGTCAGTTCGCCGGAATAGTAAAACTCATAGGCCAGCGAGCCGAAGGAATATTTGCCGTCGCCCACATCGATTGAAGAGCCACCCACCTTGGGATCGGGGTTCGGTTTGGATTGGGGAAAGCCGACGTTGAAAAGCGTGCCGACGATTTCCATTCGGTATTGAATATTGAATCCGCTTCGCCGCCACTGTTCCAGCATCTCGCGCAGATATAGCGCGCCGTAAAGATATGAATAATAATGATTGTCGCTTTCGTCGGTGAGGCGGGCAAATCTCGCCTGATTGATGTCGGTCGTCCCGGGCAGATAATCCAAAAGGTGTTCGTACTGCTGGCCAAGATAATAGGGAGAAGACTGGTCTTTCAAATTGTTTTCAATTTTTTCGGCCGTTTGCTGTTTGACACCCATGACACCCAAAGAAATCTGATCGGCGTTCCCCAAGATTTTCAAAGGCTCAAAAACTTTTTTGAAAACTTCCCGCTCGGAGTTGAAAAGCCGGAGTTGTTCCACGATCATGCAGGCCACAATCATTCTCGGCTCCACGCCGGCACTCTTGCCGGCCTTGTCGATAGCGTCTTTGTCTTTTATGGTTGCGGCGGCGATCGTCTGCCATTCCGACCGGTTCATCCAGGGAAAGACGTTCTGACTGGAATTTTCCGGAAATTTCTGAGCCAGCGTGTCCAGACTTTCCGAATTGTTTTCCGCGTAGCTTTCCGTTTGGCAGGCGGCGTATTTTTTCTGAAAATCGGGATTGTCCAGCATCCGCAAATCGACCGCCAGAATCATCTTGGCAATCAGTGGATCGCTATTCGTTTCTTGATAAGCGGCAATTATTTTTTGTGCATTGGCCGGATAATACTGGCCGATGGCAGCAATCTGGCAATCGTTCAAATTTTTTAGCTGGTCGACTTTCGCGTTTTCAGTTGAAACGCCCTCCACCTTTTGCATCCTCGAAATTTGGTTCTCGGATTTCTGGAAATAATTATTTTCCCCGTCCACTATCCCGGCCGTATTGGTCAGTCCATATTTGATGCCGAAAAATCCGCCGACGAGAACAATCACGTAGGCCAAAACAACCGCTAAAATCCATTTGGAAACTTTTTTGACTTTTTGTTTCATTTTATCTTGATATTGCCCCGACAAGTTTTATATTCCCACTATCTCACGCCATTGGGAAAGATGTTTTACTTGATGTTGTTCAAAAACATTCACTAAATCACCCGCCTTATTATTATCAACTTCTAGATTTATATAAGAATGACGGAAAAGACCTTCCTTAATTTTGATTCTAGCCACTTTTGTATCAGCAAATTCATTGGGATTCATTGGGTCATATTGCAATGCGCCGCCTATGCCAACCGCACCTATTCTTTCTCCCTGAGCTTCACCTAGCCAATGGTAATTAATGGCCTTATCCCAAGAATATAACTTGTCATTAACTTTTATTCCCTCCTCGTCCGCAACAAAATTACCAAAAGCTTTCTGTTTATAAAAAAATATTAGCAACGCGATAATAAAACATACCAAAAAAAATAAAGCGAAATATATATCAGATGCAGCGAAATCACTATAGAAAATATTTCCGCTAGTTAGCGCAAAAACCATAATTACACCGATAATGCTAATGAACCATCTGGATTTTAAAATGCTACTTTTTTTATTTTTATTTAGGGAAAATTCCATAAAGCTTTTGATTTATTCTTAAAATATTAACATCTTGATCATACCACAAATTGCCATTGAACAAAACTGGGATTTACTTTTTTACAAAACTCACAAACACGGCAAGCGTTTTTCGAACAAGGCTAAATTAAACAAAGTTTTGACCTGTGGATAACTTTTCAAAAGAGCCCGGTGGACACTTTGAAAAATTCAAGTAAAATTAATATGCGAGTTAGCGAATTATAACATATCATTAATAAATAATTAAAATAAAATATGATTAAAAAATCGCTTCTTGTCGCCAGTGTGGCCATCACTGCTTTTTTGGGAGTTCAAACCAGTGTGGCCGTAGCAGCCAAAAGCCCCACGCCCAGGATTACAGAGGCGGCAGGCACTTCTTATTCAACTGGCACACCTTATCAACTTCGTTCAGTTCGCGTGCATTTCCAGATTTCACCAGTAGTAAATGGTCAGATAATAAAAGCCAGGTATATATTAAAGGGCAAAAAATACACTGATATAAAATACAATCCGCCAAAAGCCGCCAACCGATCCGGCACCGTTAATACTGCTTGCAGCTCGGCCGGTTCCGCAATAGACTTATCCAGCATTCCCGATAATAGCATAACTCAGAACAAAAGTTTTTTGTATAGTGTAAAAGTAAGGATCAAACAACCAGGAAAAAGTTGGTCCGGTTGGTCTGGCAACTTTTTATTCTAAAAGCGTTAATCAAAATTATATAATAATTTCAAATTGAGCGAGGCTTTTGCCCCGCTCTTTACGTATTCATGTTTTTGAGCTAGTTATAAAAGTGTTTAAGTTGTTTCAAATATTTCAAGCGTTTTTTGGGCAGTTTTTTTCCAGGCGAATTGATCGGCTTTTTCAAAACCTTTTTTGATGAGCTCAAGCTGAAGTTCGCGACTCGAAAGAACTTCCCGCATGGCGCGGAAAATTTCTTCCGGTTTGTCCGGGTCGATCAAAATCCCCGCGTTGCCGACAATTTCCGGAAGGGAAGAATTGTTCGACGCAATCACCGGCACGCCGCACTTCATCGCTTCCAACGGCGGAAAGCCGAAGCCTTCGAAAAAAGACGGGTAAACAAAAAGCGACGCCAGATTATATATATAGGGCTTGTCCTCATCATCCACGAAGTTGATGACTTGGATATCATCCTTGGATTCGGAATTATTGATCTCTTGGAATATTCCCTCATTCTTCCAGCCGGAACTGCCCGCGATGACAAGCTTATATTTTTGCAGATCATCTTTCTTGTTTTCCCGGGCAAATTTTTGGAAAGCCGAAAAAGCCCGCACCAGACCAACGATATTTTTCCGCGGTTCGATCGTCCCCAAAAACAAAATAAACTTATACGGCAAATTATATTTTTCCTTGACCTTAACCAGTTTGGCGTCGTTCCTATTGATGATTCGAAATTTATCCGAAACGGCGCTCGGAATGACGGCGATTTTTTGCGGGTCTATGCCGTAGAGCGAGACGACATCTTTTTTGGTTGATTCGGAAACAGCAATAATTCTGTTCGCCTGCCGGCAGATTTTTCGGGCGTTGATGAAAATATGCCACCAGCGCCGTTTCTGGGAAAAATATTCCGGATACCTTTCAAACGACAAGTCGTGAATGGTTGTGACATGCTTTACGTATTTGCTGACCGCGCCAAAAATAATGTTGGGCGAAAAAACAATGTCCGCTCCTCCGACTAAGCGGTTTATTTTGGGCCAATCCTGATACCAAAAAGAAAAATTGAGAAGCTTATTGGGAATCCGGAGTCTTTTCAGTTTAACGTTCGGATATTTTTCGAGAGTTGAAAAATCAAAACGCGGCTCTTTCCAAGCATTCAAAAAAAGAACATACTTGTTCTTCCGATCTATTTCAAAAATATTTTCCAAGAGGCTAAGTGTGTATTCTTCCACGCCCGTCCGGCGACCATCCGTTAGACAACGGACATCGATTGCAATTTTCATAAATGGCTACGACTGGCTTTTAAACTGGTTATACTCGCTTTCGACGTAGTCTTTTATTTTAGCCTTAAAGACGCTTTTGTCAAATTTCAAAACGCTTTGGCGGATATATTCCGGGTCAAATTGTTTGCAATCAAAATTTTTAACGACTTCCATAATAGCTTCCGGCGTCTGCTCGTCAAAAAATATTCCCGTTTTGCCTTCCTCCGTATGCTCCGGAATATCTCCGCCGCGGTAAGCGATAATCGGCGTGCCGGAAGCCATGGCCTCAATCGCAATAATGCCGAAATCTTCTTCTTGAGGGAAAATGAAAGCCTGGCAAGATGAGAAATATTGGGTAAGCTCGGCATCGCTCACCCGCCCCAGAAATTCAATGTTGGACTTGGCCATCTTTTGAAGACGTTTCATTTCCGGCCCACGGCTGATAATCTTGAGTGGCAGTCCCAATCGGTTAAATGCTTCAATGATAATATCGAAGCGTTTGTAGGCCATGAGGCGGCCGGCAGCTAAAAAATAATTTCCTTTCTCCCGGCTAGTCTGAAAATTACCAATATTCACCGGCGGATTGATAACCAGGCTGTCGCGTTTATAATATTTTTTTATCCGGCGGGAAACGAAGCGAGAATTGGCGATGATCCGATCCGGCCGGTCGGCACTGGCCCGATCCCAAAGACGGATGTAGTTCATGAAAAACGGCACCGCTTTTTTGATGAGGTTTGGAAAATAGAAATCGCTGGTATATTTCTGACAATCATCCCAGGCGAATCTCATCGGCGTGTGCATATAGCAGATATGAAGCGTTTCCGGCCCGGTAATGACGCCTTTAGCAAAACTCGACGAATCGGACAGCACTACGTCGTATCCGGAAAGATCGAATCCTTCAATGGCAAAGGGCATGAATTGCGGAAAAACCCGGTGGCGACCGGCGGCCAAAGGAAACTTTTGCAAAAATGAAGTGCGGATATCTCTTCCTTCGAACGCGCCATGCATCAATTTTGGACTATAAACCAAAGTATATATCGGCGCTTCCGGATAAAGTTCGCAAAAAGCCTCTAGCACTTTTTCGGCGCCGCCGTTCTGGACGAGATAGTCATGGACGAGAGCGATTTTCATGAATTTCTTCTTTTCCGAAACAACACCCCGAAAGTTTTGAAAAGTATTTGGAAATCCAGCCAGATACTCCAGTTCTCGATATAGTATAAATCCAGACGGTATTCTTTCTCGAAATCCAGATCTGAACGGCCGGAAATCTGAGCCATACCGGTTATCCCGGGACGAATGGTGAGCAGCCGCCGGTGATATTCCATATATTTTTCCACTTCCCGTTTCTGGTGCGGGCGCGGACCGACGATGCTCATCGAACCGAAAAGAACATTGAAAAATTGCGGCAATTCATCGATGGAATATTTTTCGATTATCGCGCCCACGCGGGTCTTCCGCGGATCGTTTTTGATTTTATACAGCGGCCCTTTTCTGACACTTTGTTTTTCAATCAATTTATTTTCCAGCTCCAGGGCTTTTTTGAGATCGGGATTGTCCTTGGAAATACAATATTCGTTCTTGAAATAGCGGAATTTATAGACGAAAAATTTCCGGCCGTCGTCGCCGATGCGCTCATTACGATAAATCACCGGCCCGTCGCTGTCCAGCTTGATGGCCAAAGCCGTCGCCAGCATGATCGGTGAAGTAACAACGATGCCAAGCGTGGCTGCCACGACATCCAGAAAGCGCTTGGCAATCCGCCCCCAACCGTCCAGTGGCGTGTTTTTGACTTCGATAAGCGGTTCGCCGTTGAAAACCCCGATATCATAGCGGGTGGTTTCCCGACTGGTCGGAATATATTTATATTTGACATTATGGATGGCGCAATAGTCAATCAGCTTTTCCTGCTCATCTTCGGTGAGTGACGGCTCGCAAAGGATAATTTCGTCAATCCCCTTGTCTTGCTTGACCGACTTCACCACTTTGAGACTGGCCGAGTTGACCTGGTCAACAATCTTATAGCCCAAACTTCTGTCGCGACGGATGCTTTTGGCGATAAAATCCATCTTGCCGTTATGACCGATAAGCAGCACCCGGTGAACACCGATACCGCGACTCCTGAGCAGCCATTTTTGAATGAGCTGAATGAGATAACGGGCGATGACAACATAAAGCGTGGCCAGCCCCCAAGCCGCCAAGATGACAAAGCGGGAAGAAAACCATTCCCGTTGCAAGAAAATTGCCACGATAATCAAAACCAGGCCGATGGAAGTGGCTGAAAAAATCCGCACCATCTCCTTCCAGAATTTCCGGGTAACGCGGATATCATAAAGGCCTTCCATGGCGTAAATCAGAATGAAAATAGGCGCGACAGCTAAAACTATTTCCAGATAGATATGGAAATGAAAAGTGTAAAGTTTTGGTTTCAGCGAGAGGACTTCCGGGACGTTTCGGATCAGGAAAGCCGAAAGGGCGGCGAGCACTATCATCAGATAGTCCACCGGCACCTGGATGAAACTAAAAAAAAGTTCGGATCTCTTCATAATCGCTAAAGCAGAGCGAATTCCAGCTAATGAAAAACGAATATTCGCAACCATTCGCTTACATTAGCTCGGTTTTCGCGAGTTATAGGTATTTATCAAGGCGGATCTGTAAGCCGGATTCTGTCGAGAACGATCATTTATCTGGGACCGTCATTGCTGGCGGCCTCGAGCGGCACTTTCCGTGTTTAGCTAAAAACACAGAACACGACCTTGCTCCCGAGTAAGGATTTAGCCGTTTCACCTCTTATGTTGCCATAAGAACTCATCCTAATCGCTTAGGATGCCGAGATTATTTCTAATCTTGGCGTCTCTGCTCGCACCTCGTGGATTGCTCCAGACGGGCGTTACCCGCTACCTGTTTTCCGCCGGAATGGCGGATGGAGTCCGGACTTTCCTACCTTCGCAAAAACGAAGATCGATCGTTCGATCCACCTTGATAAATACCTAGGATTCCGCCTCATCGGCGAATAAATTCCTTTATTCAAGCCAATTTTAAATGTCCACTTCCACTCATAATATTAGCATATTTTGTTCGCTTTGTAAACCGATTGCATTAATTATTACGATTTAGCAATATTAATCTGGTGCAAAAAATAAGGGTGGTTTGATACCTCGTACCGAACCACCCCGTAAGCCATCTGATTCATTTTGTATACCTTTATTATAGAGACGCGGGTCGCGCGGCTATTTCAGCCACCTCCTCGCCCTGCCATTTTAATCCGGCATTGTTGCAATATTCCACAACTCTTTTTACCAACCATCCTTCCAATACAATGAGTACTGCATATAGAAGAATTGCAATTGGCAAGAAAACAAAACTGCTGACAAATGCCGGGTATTGCTTGATGGCGGCTCGCCAAGTTTCGAGCGAACCAATAGAAATTCCAACACAGCTGACGACGGCAAGTGTCCAGAGTAAGAAAAAGAATAAACAGATTACAACAACAACGCCCCTTGATTCTTTGTTTTCCATAATCCTTCCTCCCTTCGCTCGCAAATTGTTAAGTTGCTATTAATTAGAGTACTGTAACATTGCATTGAAAATATTAGTTCAAATTTCTCAATAATTCTTTTTGCTCTTTCAGTTCTTTTTCATTATAAGCGATTGAAGCAAGTGCCCTGTTGCTCACTTCTTTGGGGGACTTATCCATAAATTGCTTGTTACTTATCAACTCTCTCGATCTTCTTATAGTATTTTCCAGAAGAGTAATATTTTTTTTAATCTTTTCTTTTTCTTTCTCAACATCAATAACATCAGCGATGTCTAATTCGAAATCAGGCAATACGACTACTTTGCCAGTTGACTTTGCAACAAATATATTTACCCTCGCTAGTTTTTCGACAGCTTCTTTATGCTTCTCGTTTTTTGCATAAGCCGTTATAACTTTATTGGGCTCGATATTGTAACTAGCCCGAAGATTCCTGATTTGGGTTACTATTTCTTGCAGATTCTTGAATTCCTTCTCCGCTTTTTTGTCAATCAGCTTCTTGTCGGCCGCCGGCCATTTCTCCACCATCAAAACTTTCTTGCCAAAAGATATATCTTGGAATATTTTTTCGGTCACGAACGGCATGAAAGGATGGGAAAGTTTCAGTACATACGTCAGTACGTACCCAAGTACGTACTTATTTTTTTCCACCTTGGAAATTTCCAGATACCAATCGGCCAGATCGTCCCAAGTGAAGCGCTGGAGTTTTTCGCCGGCCATTGAGAATTTGTAATCATCCAGATCTTTTGTCATTCCCGCGACGGTTTCCTGGAGGCGCGAAACGATCCAACGGTCGGCCGCGGTTTTGATATGTTTTTTATCCAGCTTATCAACCAATTTAAAATCCGGATAAGTGGTCGCCATGTAGCGATAGATGTTCCAAAGTTTGGTGACGAAATTGCGAAACGAAGCAATTTTTTCTTCCGACAGCCGCATGTCATTCCCGGGAGTCGATCCGATGAGAAGCGACAGTCGTACCGCGTCAGTGCCGAATTTGTCTATCATATCGATCGGATTAATTCCGTTTCCCTTTGACTTAGACATTTTTTTCCCGAAACTATCAAGAACCATTCCGTGCAAATAAACATTCTCAAAAGGAATTTCACCTACCGCAAAAAGCGACATCATAACCATGCGCGACACCCAAAGCGTGATGATTTCATAGCCTGTTTCCAGCACTTGGGTCGGGTGGAACTTCGCCAAATCTCCGGTTTTAATTATTTTATCCGGCTTGCCCGCCGAAGTCTTGACGGAGGTGGGCCAGCCCAAAGTTGAAAAGGTCCACATCCCGGAAGAAAACCAGGTGTCCAATGTATCCGGGTCTTGCGCCCAACCCGGACCTTTCGGCGGTTTTTCTCCCACATAAATTTCTTCTCCTTTATAATAAACGGGAATTTCGTGTCCGAACCAGATCTGGCGAGAGATGCACCAGTCATGAAGATTGGTCATCCAATCCAGATATCTTTTGGTAAAACGAAATGGGATAAATTTTATTTTCTTTTTCTTGGCAGCTTCCAGCGCCTTTTCTTTCAAAGACTTGTTTCCCAAGCGTTTCAATTTTTTATCCACCGCCACAAACCACTGCTTGCTCGGAAGCGGCTCCACGGCCGTGCCGCAACGGTAACAAACGGACAAGTTATTTTCTATCTCTTCTTCCTTTTCCAGGAGAGCGTGCTTTTTCAGCTCGGCCACAATCATTTCCCTTGCCTCCACGACAGCGAGACCGGAAAATTTTCCGAAATTGTTTTTAATTTTCCCGTTTTCATCGATAACCTTGATTGCTTCCAAACCATTGTCTTCCGCCATCTTCCAATCCGCCATTGAATGGGCCGGCGTGACACCAAGTGCGCCAGTCCCAAAATCTTTTTCGACTGAGCGGTCCGCGATAATCTTTATTTTCAAGGGTACGCCCAAAAAATCCGCGGAAAAAGTCCGGCCAATAAGTTTTTTGTATCTTGCGTCTTTCGGATTGACTGCCACAGCCGTGTCGCCCAGTTTTGTTTCGGGACGCGTCGTGGCGATCGAAACCGGAAAGTCTTTGTCATATTTAAACGTATATAATTTTGTTTTTTGTCCTTGATATTCCAATTCGTCATCAGCCAAAGTGGACTTACAGCGCGGACACCAATTGACAATTCTTTCTCCGCGATAAATCACTCCAGCATCGTACATATCGACAAACATTTTCCGGACCGCTTTTTTCCTTTGGTCATCCAGCGTGAAAGCTTCGCGCGACCAGTCGAACGAGCCGCCCATCTTCCTGGCTTGCTGGAGAATGGTCGCTTGAGTGACGCGCAAAAAATTCCAAACTTCTTCCAAGAATTTTTCCTTGCCGAGCTCTTGCCGGGTCAGTCCTTTTTCTTTCAGAAGTTTTTTCTCCACCACGTTCTGAGTAGCAATCGCGGCGTGATCGGTTCCGGGTAAATAGAGCGCCCTGTATCCTTTCATGCGATGGAAACGGATTAGCAGATCTTCAATGGCAATGATCGAACCATGGCCCAAGTGCAATTTGTCAGTGATGTTGGGCGGTGGCAGAACAATGGTGTATGCTTTCGCGTTTTTCGGCAATTTCAAATTATCCGGATTGAAAAACCCGGACTTTTCCCAGAGGGCATAAATGTCGTCCTCATATTTCCCCGGCTCGTAGGTTCTTGGGATTTCTTGTTTCATAGTCATATTCTTAATTTAAGCCGAAATACAAGCGAAAGTCAAACGCGAGGATGTAAGGAGATAAAAAATAATTAAAGAAAGGGCGCTCCTTATAAAGAACACCCTGCTAAAAATCAAACTCGCACGCATCTGCTAGTGGACAGAATAGGAAAGGGTTTTACTTTTTTTATTCAGATTTTTCAAGTCAACCACATACCAATGATATGTGCCGGCGGGCTTGGTAACATGATACGAAACAGAAAAGCTGCCGGAAGAAGTCGTATGGACAGTCATCGGCGGATAATAGGTGCCGTCTGGGCGGGTGAAATAAAGGGCTACGTCGGAGTTTTTGGTAAACCTTTTGCCAGACTGGGTCAGTATTTGTCCCCGGGCAATTTTTGAAGCAGAGTCGTATGTTTTTCTTTTCGGTGGTGGCGGTGTTTTCTTTTTGTGGTGACTGCTGGAATTATGCGAAGATGAAGATGATGAAGAAGTTGAGTCATATCCCATAACAGTAGCTTTTAAATTATTGGCGTAATCCGAGTAAACTACATATGGTTCATTATTCGAAGGGTTAAAAGCAAGAGACGTTCCATCTGCTTGTCCAGCACTGAATCCAGCCGAGCCAACAGCGCTCCAGTTTGATCCGTCAAACTTCACGACAGTCATTTTTTTCTGGTTGGTATCGTCACTAAACGCCACATAAGGATTACCATCCGAGGGATTAAAAACTATGGACCCATTTTCAACATTTCCGCTACTGATAGCCCCGGCTGTCCCAACGTTTGCCCAAGATGTTCCGTTAAATTTTTTAACCACCAAATCACCTGGCGAAGAGTCATAATCAGAATAGGCTACGTACATCTCAGATGAGGAATCAAATGCTGCAGACACAAACCCGACAGTCCCACTGTTTAATCCGGGGTTGCCAACATTTTGCCAAACTGTTCCGTTAAATTCTTTTACAATTAATTGGTCAATATCCGAATCAGGAAATAAAACATATGCAACATATGGTTTGTCCGTGGATGGATTAAAAACTAATTTAGCGACAGCGTCACCACTGGCAATATCTTCTATCGGATCACCCACACTCACCCAGCCGCTTCCGTCAAACTTTGAAACTGTTAACACATAATTTTCATCAATAACAGTTTCATAAGCAACGTATGGATCGCCGGTAGACGGATTAAAAGCTAGTGATATTCCGCTCGCCTCGCTTATTTGGATTGGGTTCGTGCTACCAACTTGTTCCCACGACCCACCACTAAACCTTTCGACTGTAAAAACTTGCACACTAGTTCCTTGGGAAGTGAAGGCCACATACGGCGCATTTGTTACCGGATTAAAAGCGCAGGAAAAATCATGGTTTATGCTGATGGGTATAGCACTACCAATCTCTTGCCAGGATGATCCATTGTACTTTTGTACAACTACTGATGCATTCTCATCGGCATCAATGTTAACATAACAAACATACGGTTCGTGGGTAGAAGGATTAAACAACATTTGTGTGTTATCAGCCTTATCACTGCTAAACCCGGCCGATCCTACATTTGACCAAGAATCGTCCGCGTTCACTTTCAGAGCGCTTTGCCCGCAATAAAAAAACAGAAACAAAATTCCTGAAATTATAATGCCAGCCTTTTTAAATTTTTTTGCCATGATTTTTTTGTTTATTTTCTTACCTACTTCGATTATACCCCCCCCCAAAAAAAAGTAAACCGAAGTCATATTAAGTTATCCACAGACTAATTTTACCCCCGAATTTTATTTTTACATTCCCCTGGTTCGTATGTTTTTGGAATTTCTTTCATGATTATTTTAATAGATTTTCTATTCTAGTAAACACCCCGCTAAAATCAACTTTTGAAAAATCTGTTGTGTCAATTTCTATCGTTTCACCAACCTGCAATCTTGATTTTTCAACTAAACTATCATATCCGCCATATTTTTTCAATAAAAGCGCCAGCGTCGGGACGTGGCTGCCATGACGCTCTCCGCTTAGATGCCGATTGTCATATCTTTCCGAAATTATTTTTTCATCGCCTTTCAAATATATCTGAATGACGCGGCAGCTAAACTTATCCTGCAAGCCTTTAATTTTGGATTCCGAATATTCTTTTATAAAAAGCGCCTCCGCAACGCATGAACCGCCAACTTCTAAAATATTTTTCAAGTTACAGTACAAGATGTCATAACTAGCGCTAGCCACTCTATTAAACAACTCAACATTTTCTCTGCCGGAAATTCTATCGGAAATAAGTTCTTTTATTTCGTCGGCTGAGAATGACGGCAATTTTAGCGCGGAAGATATCTTTTTCGCAAACGTTGTTTTTCCTGTTGCAGGAACTCCAGAAATTAAAATAAGAAGCGGCTTTTTATTCATAACTACTTCCTTACTTCCACTCTTAATTCTTTTTCTAATTTTAAAACAATTTTCCTCATCACCTCATCCACTTCCCCGCTCGCAAGCGTCCGGTCTTGGGCGCTCAGGGAAATTCTAATCGCCAAACTTTTTTTGGCTTCGAAATAGTCGAAAAGTTGGACGTCATGAATCAAGTCGCCGCCAGTTTTTTGGACCAGGTTTTTGATTTGGGCGTAAGCTATGCCTTCTGGAACAATCATGGAAATGTCGCGTGTCACCGTCGGAAATTTGCCAATCGATTGGTAGGTTTTTGTTTTAGGAGTTTCCGCGAGCAGTTTTTCGAGATCAATTTCGCAAATCGCCACCCGGTTTTTGATTTTATATTTCGCCAGAACCGTGGGATTGATTTCAGCAATAATTCCTATGTTTTCATTATTGATTCGTATTCCGGCTGTTCGCCCCGAGTGTGCCACGCTTGGACATTTAATGTCTAAGTTAAAATTAGCATCATTTATTCCTAAGTGTTCCAGCAAATCTTCCGATGCGCCTTTGAGATGAAAGAAAGTTTCAGTCGATTTGTCTTTTTCCAACACTGTCGTCATCACCAACATCCGTTTTTCTTCAACTTTGTTGTTGTTTGGATAATACACGCGGCCAATTTCAAAAATATCGAAACTTTGAAAGTATTTGAGATTCTGGCGAACGTCCTTCAAGATGTTTGGCACCAGACTCGCCCGCACCAGCTCCTGCTCCGGATTCATCGGATTGGCCAATTCGTAATGTTTTACGTCATTTAAACCGCAAATTTCCGTGTCGCGGCGCGAGTAGAAAGAATAATTATACATCTCGTCAAAACCCAAACCGACGAGAATATTTTTAACCTTGCGTTCAAAAAACACTTGCTCGTTAATTTTTGCCGGTTCCACTGGTTCAATCAGCGCTTGCGGTTTTATTTTTTCATAGCCCCAAACCCGGCCGATTTCTTCAATCAGCTCTTCCGGCGTTTTTATGTCAACTCTGAAAGTCGAAATGACGCATACTGCCTTGTATGGTTGAATAGTGGCACTGATGCCCAGAGCGGCTAATATTTTTTTGATTTCTTTAGTTGGCACGTTTTCGCCAAGGAGATTATTGACATAATTCAAATCAAGATTTATTTTCCAAGGTTTAATTTTGTTCGGATAAACATCCACGATTCCCTCCAGCTTCGCGTCGGCCGTGTGTTCCAGGATTTCAATGATCCGCGTCATGGCTTTTTCGGCCAGATTCGGATCGAGGTCTTTTTCAAAGCGGTCGGACGATTCGGTTTTTATGTTCAACCGCGTTCGCGTGCGGCGGATATTGACGGCGTTGAAATTGGCCGCCTCGATGACAATCGTTTTGGTCGTATCCGAAATGCCAGAATCTTTCCCGCCCATGATCCCGGCCAGCGCCAAGGGTGTCGCACCATTGGTTATCAACAAATCTGAATTATTCAATTCAATTTGGGAATCATCCAATAAAGTTAATTTTTCTTTATTTTTCGCCCGACGCACGACGATATTCAACTTTTCACTCTTCACTTTCAACTTATCCGCGTCAAATGCATGCAATGGGCTGCCGAGTTCCAGCATGACATAATTGGTCGCATCCACGACATTGTTGATCGCTTTTATCCCGCAGGCTTTCAAGCGTTCTTGCATCCAGAGTGGAGACGATTGGATTTTGACATCCGTCATCACCGCCCCGATATAGCGCGGACATAATTTTTTGTCTTCAATTTTGACAGATAACACCTTGGATTTTTTGCCCGGCAATTTCAAGCCGTCAAAATCATAATCAAATTTTTTATTTTCCAATGCCGTAATTTCTCTGGCCACGCCAACATGGCTCAACGCGTCATGCGCCCGGTCCGGCAGAACTTTTATTTCAATGACCGTATCGCTACTACCCAGATATTTCGAAACTTTCTCGCCCACTTTAGCATTTTTGGACAAAATTAATATTCCGCCGTGATCTTTACCGAGTCCCAGTTCATCTTCGGCGCAAAGCATGCCATGGGATTTTTCGCCGCGGATTTCGGCCGCTTTGATTTCCATATTATTCGGCAGTTTTGTACCGGCTAGGGCGACCGGAACCATGTCGCCAACATTAATGTTCCAGGCGCCGCAAACGATGGGCAAATAATTATTCGCCCCTACGTCAATTTTTGTAATTTGCAATTTGTCCGCGTTCGGATGTTTTTTGATTTCCAAAATTTTCCCGACCACCACGCCATCCGGAATGCCGCCGATTTTTTCCACCCCTTCCACTTCCATCGCGCGCATCGTCAAAAATTCCACCACTTTTTCAGGCGAATTTTTCGTGCCGGATAATTCTTTCAGCCAATTGAAACTATATTTCATATAAGTTAAAACTGTTTTACAAAACGTAAATCACCGCCATGGAACAATCGCACTTCGTCGATTTTGTATTTCATCATCGCCAGCCTCTCAAACCCAAATCCCCAGGCGAAACCTTGATATTTATTCCGCGGATAACCGGCCGCCGTGAAAACATTCTGGTTGACCATGCCGGCGCCGCCCAGTTCAAGCCACCCTCCGCCCCGACAACCCTTGCAACCAACTCCGCCGCACATTGTGCAAGTGATGTCGAATTCAAAACTCGGTTCCGTGAAAGGAAAATAGCTGGGGCGGAGTCTCACTTTGACATCGGTCCGGAAAAATTCGGAAAAGAAAACTTCGGCGATGTGTTTCAAATTGCCGACGTTGGTGTTCTCCCCGACTACCAAAGCTTCAAATTGATAGAAAGTGTGTTCGTGAGTGGCGTCGGTGGCTTCGTTTCTGAAAACCTTTCCCGGCGCGATAATGCGAAACGGCGGCTTGTGTTTCTGCATGAACCTGGCCTGCATGGCCGAAGTTTGGCTGCGCATCGCCAATTTGTCATCTTTCAAAAAAAATGTATCTTGCATATCGCGGGCCGGATGATCGGCCGGAATATTTAAAGCGTCGAAATTATAAAATTCCGTTTCCACTTCCGGACCGTCGGCGATTTCAAAACCCATCGAAGTGAAAATGTCTTCAATTTCGTTTCTGACTATCGAAATAGGATTCAAATGCCCCACGCCGCGGCGCGCTCCAGGCAGCGTTACGTCAATTCTTTCTTTTTCCAAATCAACCGCGCCGTCCAGCTCTTGTTTTTTGGTTGCAATAATTTTTTCAATTTCCCGCTTGGTTCGATTGGCCAGCTCGCCAACCTTTTTCCGCTCTTCGGGCGACAAGTCTTTCAGGTTTTTTAAAATATTGGTAAATTCGCTTTTCCGGCCCAGATATTTTTTTTCCAGCTCAAAAAGCTCCGCGCCGTTTTTTATTTCCAAAACATCGCTTTGAACTTGCTTTTTAATGTCATTAATTTTATGTTCCAGCATAACTTTATTCTATATTTAAAGCCCAAAAAAGTCAAAACGGGTGATTGGCCCGTTTATCTTCAAGTTATTTATTTTTATCATAATATGCCCAGTCTTTTCTTCGCTTCTTGATATTGCTGTTCCGTAATCTGGCCGCTTTTTCTCATCATCTCCATGGCGGACAAGAGCTGGCCTTTATTTTCGGGTTTCATCATATCCTGCATCATCTTGGCTTGTTCCTGCGGACTCATCTTGGCCAACTTTTTCATGGCAACTTTTTGCATCATATTCATGCCGACGCCCATGACCTTATCCTTGACGCTTGATTTTCCATCATCACTTTTGGGTGGCGTGGCGAACACTGACACAGGTTGGTTACTATCGGATGGAGTATTATCACTAGCAAGTTTATTTTTTTTAAATAGATTGAACATAAAAAAATTTATTAAGCTTTCTTTACCTGAAACTTATATATCGTCACCAGCAAGGCCGACGCGACATAAATGGACGAATACGTTCCAAACGTCACGCCAATGAGAAGCGCCAGGGAAAAATCATGAATGGAAGCGCCACCGAAAAGAGTGAGGGCGAAAAGGACCAAGATCACCGTCATGGAAGTGTTGATGGAACGGGCCAAGGTTTGATTCAGCGACCGGTCAACCACATCTTCAAAATCTTCTTTCCCGCTGGAGCGGAGCAAATTTTCGCGAGTCCGGTCAAAGACCACGATCGTGTCGTTGACGGAATAGCCCAAAATAGTGAGGAGAGCAGCAATGAACGGCACACCGACTTCAATGCCATAAAAATGTCCGAGAACAACGAAGACGCCGGTGGTAATTGTGATATCGTGCGCGAGCGCAATGACCGCGCCCGTTCCATATTTCCAGGAAGCGACCGGGCGGGAAACTTTCCGAAAAGCCCAGGCGATATAAAGGGCGATACCAATAACAGACAAAATGATGGCCCAGACGGCGCTGGATTTGAGCTGGGCGGAAACAGATGAACCGATGAAATCCACGCTCAATTGTTTGACGTTCGGATCCAATTTTTGGACGGCTGCGAAAACTTGCGCGTTAGTCTCGTCACTGGAACTCATATATTGCAACATCGCTTGATTATTGCTGGCCGGCTGAATGGTCAACCCATCGAGTTTCAGGTCCTTGAGCGCTCCGCTCATTTGGGCAACAGTCGGTGCGGTTTTGGAAAAAGCCACATCCATTTCCGTTCCGCCAGTGAAATCAATGCCGAAACGCAAACCCCACACGGCTAAAAGCACCAGACTCGCCACAAACAGCGTCCCGGAAAAAACGTAGAAATATTTTCGTTTGTTGATTATTTTCATCATGGTCATTTTAACATTTCAACATATTAGCATATTATCATTCTCGTTTTTTGTTAAAATGCTAAGATGTTAATATGTTAATATGTCTTATACTTTTTCTTCTTTAGAATTTTTAACTCGCGCGATCAACCACATCCTTTTCTCCGCCCACGCTCCGAGCGTGAATTGCAGAATAATTTTCACCAAAACAATGGCCGTGAACATAGAAACCACCACACCGATAATCAGAATAATGGCAAAACCTTTGACAAAACCGGTTCCCACCCAGATCAAAATGAGCGAAGTGAGAAGAGTAGAAAAATTTCCATCCCGGATGGACGGCCATGCCCGTTTAAAACCTTCATTCACCGCACTGTTTAGCTTCCGGCCAGCCCGGAGCTCTTCTTTGGTCCGTTCAAAAATCAGGACATTGGCATCCACCGCCATTCCGATCGAAAGAATTAGACCGGCAATACCGGAGAGAGTGAAAGTGACCCCCCAAGGCGTGAGCGGTGAGAGCTTGAAAATTGAAACCATGAGCACCGTATAAATCAAAAGTCCCAAAGAAGCGATCAGTCCCAAATAGCGATAATAGACGATCATAAAAATCAAGACGATGATGAGTCCGATTATGCCAGCCTTGAGAGCCGTGGTGAGAGAAGTTTGACCAAGTGTCGCCGCGACCGATTCCTGAGAGACCAAGGTAATTGGCACTGGCAAAGCGCCTTCGTTCAAATTCTGAACCACTTGCTTAGCCTGGTCGAGCGTGAAACTGCCGGTAATGACTGCCTGGCCGTTCGGAATTTCCGTTTTGATGTTCGGCGCCTCAATCATTTGGCCGTCCAGAAATATGGCCAGCGGTTTCCCAATGTTGTTTTTGGTTATCTGATCAAATAGCTGAGCGCCCTGGGAATCGAATTGCAAAGCGATCTGCACCCCGCCTAAATCTTGCCCGGAAAAATCAACTTTGGCGTTTTGCAAATTTTTACCGGTGAGACCCGTTGAGACATAGGAAACCTGCGGCTGTGGCTGGGTCGCTTTAGCCAGTAAGATATGAGCGGCGTGGATTTTTTCTGTCGCGCCGCTTCCGTTGGCGGAAATTTTTTTGATAATGTGCCAGCCAAATTGCGATTCGACTACTTTGCCATAAATGTCCCCGTTCCAATCTTTTGGATTGGAATCAAAAAGAGCGTTGTCAAACTCCGGCACCATTTCACCCTTGGTCACTTCACCCAGATCGCCACCGTTGTCTTTGGAGCCTGGATCTTGGCTGTACTGTTTGGCGAGTGCCGCGAAATCAGCACCAGGTTTTTCGGCAAGTTGCAAAACGTTGTCCGCCTCAGCCTGAGCGGCTTTATTCTCGGCATCCAGCTGGGTCTGCGGAATCTGATTTGGAGTGTCGATTTTTTCCGTCTTGAATTCCAAAAGCGGCGCGCTTTTGATAATCGATTTAGCCTGTTCAACATTTCGGACGCCGGCCAGCTCCACAATCAGATGTTCTTCTGATCCGGAACGGGCAATGGAAACATTCGGTTCAGACACTCCGAAGGCATTCACCCGCCGTTCGATGGCCGCCTGGAGAGACTGCATAGCTTCGGCTCTTTTGGCAGAATCGATCTGGGACAGATCAGCATTATATTCCAAACGAAAACCGCCCTGGAGGTCCAGTCCCAGGTTTATTTTGAGTTTGTTGAGGGCATTGTAAACCGGCGGGATTTTGGCGACCGCCTTAGGATAAGCAATCAGTCCGGCCACAACCGCCAGCACAATCACCCCCGCGAATTTATATCGTAATCTCTTCTTTAAATTCATAACTTGTATTCTACACGAATTTTCCCGGAATGCAACATTTTCTACTTCCCACAACACTTCTTGAAATTGCGTCGCTCGCCCCAAATGAAAGCAACCTTTCACTTGCGGGGCTCGCTAGCAATTTCAAGCGCCGCAGCAGCGCTTATATTTCTTCCCGCTTCCACACGGACAGGGATCATTCCTTCCGACTTTGTTTTTATTGAGAATCGGCTCTTGCTTCTTCTCTTCTTTCTTATCTCCTATCTCTCTTTCCTGAGCGCCCTTGTCCGCCGAAGCGTTAGCGTAGGCGGAGAATTGCTGGACTTCTCCCCCGCCGGAATAATTCAGATTGGCCGAAACCGTTTCTGGCGTGTGTTGGCTGATGGCCGCCTGGGGCATCGGAGAAATCCTAAAAATCGTATGAACGATGGCTGAATGAATGCTATCCATGAGATGCGAAAACATCAAATAAGCTTCGCGTTTGTATTCGATCAAAGGATCGCGTTGGCCATAACCGCGCAGCCCGACGCCTTCCCGGAAATAGTCGATCTCATCCAAATGGTCCATCCACTTGGCGTCAATCGTCTGCAGAATGATGGCCCGCTCGATGTTTCGCATCATATCCGTCCCAATTTCCTGCTCTTTTCTGTTGTAAACTTCCTTGGCGATGCCCGTCAGATATTCCGTCATATCTCCATTCTTTTCGGCCTGGTTCCTGGCGTTATCATTTTTAATCACCTCCAGTTTGTTTTTAACGGCATTATCCACCGGGAAGAAATTTTTTATTCCTTCGAAAAGTCCATCAATGTCCCACTCGCCTTCCTCGCCGGCGCCATGAAAACCAACCATGCGCTCGATCTCGTCGGTGATGTAGTTTAGCATCTCACTCTTGGCGTCCTTCATAAGCAGAATCTCTTTCCGTTTCTTGTAGACAACTTCCCGCTGTTTGTTCATGACGTCATCATAATCCAAAACGTGCTTTCGGGTGTCGAAATTGAAACCCTCGATTTTTTGCTGAGCATTCTCAATCGTTCTGGAAATGATTCCGTTCTGGATCGGCTGGTCTTCCGGGAGACCCAAAGTATCCATCATGTTTTTCAGTTTGTCGCCGCCGAACCGACGCATCAGTTCGTCTTCAAGCGAGACATAAAACTGAGAGGCACCCGGATCACCTTGCCGGCCGGCCCGTCCGCGCAACTGGTTGTCAATCCGGCGCGCTTCGTGACGCTCGGTGCCAAGAATAAAGAGTCCGCCAACTTCTTTTACGCCTTCGCCGAGCTTGATATCGGTACCGCGGCCGGCCATGTTAGTGGCAATTGTCACCGCGCCGCGCTGACCGGCAGAAACGATGATGTTGGCCTCTTTTTCATGCTGTTTGGCGTTCAAAACGTCATGCTCAATGCCGAAGCGTGTCAGGAGCGCGCTCAAATATTCCGATTTTTCAATAGCGATCGTGCCAACCAAGACCGGCTGACCGGTCGCGTTTATTTCCTTGATTTTTTCCACAATAGCGTCAAATTTCCCTTTTTCTGTTTTATAAACGATATCTGACAGATCTTTCCGGACCAAGGGTTTGTTGGTTGGAATTTCCATGACGTCAATTTCATAAACCTTGGCGAATTCCTCGGCCGATGTAGAAGCGGTTCCGGTCATGCCAGCCAGCTTATCATAGAGGCGGAAATAGTTTTGAAAAGTGATGGTGGCCAGCGTCCGCGATTCTTTCTGGACCCGCACGCCTTCCTTGGCTTCAATAGCCTGATGAAGACCCTCTGAATAACGGCGCCCCGGCATCAAGCGCCCGGTGAAGTCGTCAACAATGATGACTTCATCGTCCTTCACCACATAGTCGCGGTCACGTTGAAAAATTATTTGCGCTTTCAAGGCTTGTTCCAAGTGATGGACGTAGTTGATTTTTCCCGGTTCGTAGATATTTTTCATCCCCAGCCAGTTCTCGATTTTGTTGATGCCGGAATCGGAAATAGAAACTGCTTTCATCTTTTCGTCCACTTCATAATCCTCGTCTTTTTTGAGACGCGGCACGAGAGCGGCGAACTGCTGATACATCTTGGTCGATTCCGCGTCCGGCGCCGAAATAATGAGCGGCGTCCGGGCTTCGTCGATCAGAATTGAGTCGACTTCGTCAACGATGGCATAGTGCGGATCGCGCTGAACCATTTGCTCAACCGTCTGGACCATGTTGTCGCGCAGATAGTCAAAACCGAATTCATTGTTGGTTCCATAGGTAATGTCGGCCGCGTAGGCTTCCCGCCGACTGACTTCCCGGAGATTTTCCATTTCAACACTCACTTCGTTGCTGTCAATGATTTGCGGAGTGTAGATGTAGGAAGTGTCGTGAATAATGCACGCCGTGGAAATTCCCAAGAAATGGAGAATTGATCCCATCCAGTTGCAGTCACGTTTAGCCAAATAGTCGTTGACAGTCACCAAATGAACTCCTTTTCCAGACAAAGCATTGAGGTACATCGGCAACAAGGCTGTGTGTGTTTTACCTTCCCCGGTTTTCATCTCGGCAATCTTGCCTTGATGCAAAACTATTCCGCCGATCATCTGCACATCAAAAAGCCTTTTGCCATCAGCTCTTTTCACGGCTTCCCGCATAACGGCATACGCTTCCGGTAAGATGTCGTCTTCCGTTTCGCCTTTTTTCAGCCGCTCCTTAAATTCATCTGTTTTCGCCTTCAATTGCTCGTCGGTCAATTTTTCCATTTCCGACTCCAAACTATTGATTTTTTCCACAATCGGCCGGATTTTTGCGATTTCCCGTTCATTTGAACCGAACATTTTCTTGAGTATGGACATATAAAACAGTTCAAAATGCAAAGTGCAAAATGCAAAGTTGCAGTTTAAAATTCAAAATTAATCACAACCAGCACCTAAACAAGCCGCCGGTCTGCTATAAATATACTTTAATTTACCTTAATATCTTACACTGCTGAAAGTGTTTTGTCCACAATGAAACAAAAAAACGGACTACCCGCTTATCTTAAATTAATTAACTTCGTCAAATATTTTATGTTCCACTGTTACTTGTGTTAAATTGGAATGTTCCTAGCATCTGATTGACTGTGGTCATATCTGAAGAGGCCTTGTCGGTATAAACTCGCGCAACCTGGCTAAGGTCCGTGCCGATCGCGTAATCACCGGCCGCGTCGCATTTGGGAAAAGATCCAGCGGTCATCGTAGCGGCGGAATTCAGAGTTACCTTATCGATCGAAAGTGTCCCAACTTTCAATGTTCCCGCCGCGAAATTGCAAGCGTTATTGTCTTTGGCCGGAAAATATCCGGTGTACCAAGTTTCAAAACTGCTTTTGTCTTTGTTGCTGTAGAAACGAATTTTCCAAGTGACAGCATCTTTAGTAAATGTAACATCGCGGGAATCTTCCGAGGCGGAATAACCCGGCGGGTATTTCATTTCCGCTCCAAACGGCGCGCTTTTCCAATCTTGCCAGGAAGAAGTGTCAGGAGTCAAAGAAGAATCATTCACGGGGGCAGGATCGTTTTGACTGGACGAATCATGAGTTGTCGAAGAAGTCGGCATTGGAGAAGAAACCGGGGCTTGCGCTTCGACTTGAGGCTGCGCACTGAGACTTTCGGCCGCCGGCTGATTCGCGGCCATCGGAGAAGTAGCGGCAGTCGCGGACGCGCCGGACGGAACGGGAACGGCGGCTAAAATATTCTCCGGAGAACTTTGCTGAAGCGTTGTTTTTTCTTCGGATGCCATAAAATAGGCGAAGCCGCCGATCAAAAACACCAAAGCCAAGGCAAAAATTATGCCGTTACGCTGACTCATCATATACAAACTTTAAAAATAGATACTAAGCCCTAAATCTGGATTTCCCGTCCAGCACCAACTTTTTCTTAATAGAACGGGCGCCGCGCTGTTTGAGATCGCGAATGCGGTCGATGTCGCGGACAATCTGGCGCTGCATCTGATCAACCGCCATGTCAATCGATCCTTCAATGGATTTGGACGTCTCAGTCGTGCGATAAAGCTTATACGGCGTCTCAATCATCATTTCGATTCGGAACTGGCCTTTCTTGTCCACGCTCACCTCCACTTCATATTCCAGCGACTTTTTCAAAAATTTCTCCATCTTCTGGATTCTTTTGACAACATAGTCCTTGGCCCGGTCGTCAAGCGTCACGTTTTTCGCGAAGAGACGCAAGTTAAGCACTTTTTCTTTTTCCATAGAGATTTATTTAAGCTTTTTAAATTGCTAAAATCCTACGTATTGTATTTCCTCTTTCAATTGCACGCCCAGCTCGTCCCGCACTTTCATTTTGATATAGCTTGCCAGCATCATGATGTCTTGCGCTTTGGCGCCGCCTATATTTACTACAAAATTGGCGTGTTTCTCGCTCACCATCGCGCCGCCGATTTTTTTGCCGCGGAGACCTGTCTCATCAATCAGCCATCCGGCTGGAAGTTTCGAGTCGCGGCAAGAAGTCTCCATATCTTTTTCAAAACGGGCGATAAGATTCTTGTTGGTGACGGTCGGATTTTGAAAAAAACTGCCAGGACTGGGATCGGTCGGGATCTTTTGGGCGCGTTTGCCGATCACTTCTTTCATCTTCGCCTCAATCCCGGCTTTGTCCCCTTTTTCTAACTTTAATACGCAAGACAAAATAATTAAATTTTGGTTTTGTTTAAAAATACTGCTTCGATAATTAAATCCGCATTCACTATTCGTAAAAATTTTTAATTTTGCATTGTCATTTTTATTTTTGAGATTTGCATTTTGCATTATCTCCACCACTTTCACGCTTTCTATGCAATCTTTGATCTCTCCGCCATACGCTCCGGCGTTCCCCCGGATAGCGCCGCCGACACTTCCCGGGATTCCGGCCGCCCACGCCAAACCTGATAGTGAATTTTCTTTGGCCAATCCGACCGCTTTTGAAAAAGAAAGTCCGGCGCCGCATTCGATGGAAGTATCATGTATTATGCATGATGTATTAAGTATACGGATAACCAAACCGTCAAATCCATCATCGCTGATTAAAATATTCGAACCGCCGCCAAGAACGAAAATTTTCAAATTATTATCTTTGGCGCACCGCAAAGCTTCCGAAATTTCTTCTTCGCTCGAAACCTCGCAAAAAAACCGCGCCGGCCCGCCGATTTTGAAAGTGGTAAAAGGCGCTAGAGGAATGTTTTCCTGGATTTTAATTCCTTGACTTTTCATAAGTTAATCATATTTCATGTGCAATCAGTATAATCACGCGAGAATCAGTGGTTTAAATCCGCCTTCCGTCCTTCTTCCCATAAAAATACCGCCAGAGTTGAAACAATAACGACGATCCAATCCTGCCAGTCGATGGCGGACATGTGCAGATATTCTTGGAGAAGCGGCACGTGCATAAATGACAGAAGTATAACAACAGAAATGCCGATGGCGCCGAGGGCGTATTTGTTCTTGAAAAAGCCAAGCGTGAAAGGCGAAAGTTTTTCGCTGCGGGATTGGAGAAGGTTAGCCATCTGGGTCATTGAGAGAACGGCGTAAGCGGCCGTGGTTGATCTTATATATAATATACTATTGGCGTCAATGCTTTTCCCAAACTGCCAGCCGCCCCGGAACATCGAAAGCAGGAAAGCCGTCACCGCGCCAGTCGCCATAATTATACCAAGATAGATAATTCGGCGAAAGCCCTGAAAGCTCATCACTTCCCGTTTTTTTTCTATTTTCACATTTTCCATGCCGGGTTCGGGTGGTTCAAGTCCCAAGGAAAAAGAAGGAAAAACATCCGTTCCAAGGTCGACCGCCAAAATCTGGATGGCCGAAATGGGCGCCGGAATCTGCATCAAAACACCGAAAATAACGGTGAAAAGTTCGCTGGCATTGGAAGTGAAAACATAATGGACAAATTTTTTGAGATTTTGAAAAATCGTCCGCCCCTCCTTAATTCCTTCCACAATTGATGCGAAATTATCGTCGAGCAAAATCATATCCGAAGCTTCTTTGGAAACATCCGTCCCGATGATACCCATCGCAATCCCAATGTCGGCCCGTTTCAGGGCCGGCGCATCGTTCACTCCGTCTCCGGTCATAGCAATCACCTCACCGCATTTTTTCAAGATTCCGGCAATCCGCAATTTTTGAACCGGCGCGATCCTAGCAAAAACACAAACGCCGTTTTTTATTCTTCTGTAAACTTCTCGATCACTCAAGCTATCCAACTCTTTGCCATTGATCACCGCTTGCGTTTCGAGTTTCGATTTTTGGGTTACAAGATTTATTTTTTCCGCAATCGCCCGCGCCGTCACTTCATAATCCCCCGTGATCATAATCGGATTGATCCCTGATTTTTTACACTCGGCAATCGCTCTGGCCACGTCAGCGCGTGGCGGATCAATCATGGCCATGAGACCAACCCAAATCAAACCTTTTTCCGCTTCGTCCGCGTCCGGTTTTGCCAGATTTGATATTTCCTTGTAAGCAAAACCCAAAACCCGCAAAGCCTCTGAAGACATTTCATTGAAAGTTTTTCTAATTTCTTCTTTGTGTTGGTCTGTAATCTTCTGCGTTGTCTCATTAATCAATATTTCATCACAAAGATTGAGCATCACATCCGGCGAACCTTTGACATAAGAAATAGTTTTTCCGTTATTTTGGTAGATCGCGCTCATCCGCATCCGCTCGGATGAAAAAGGATTTTCGGTGATTTTCTTCTCGCCTGCGGTATAATAATTTTTTTCATCATTATCCGCCTTCGCTTCCACTGAAGCTCCGGCGGACAAGTACTTTTGTCCAGCCACAATCAGAGCCCCTTCGGTCGGATCGCCCAAGATTTTATATTGATCGCCGTCTTTTGCAAGGCTCGCGTCATTGCAAAGCGTTCCGATCTTGAAAAGTAGTTCCAAATTATCAATGCTTTTTGGATCAGCCTTTTGTCCGTGGCGATAAAAATTCCCGACCGGAGAATATCCCTCACCATCAATCTCAAGTATCTCTCCATTTACAACAATTTTTACAACCGTAAGTTCATTCCTTGTGATTGTTCCGGTCTTGTCGGTGCAGATGACGCTGACTGAACCCAATGTTTCTACCGCGTTCAGTTTCTTAGCCAAAACATTGACCTTCAGCAGTTTTTTCATGCCAACTGAAAGCGCCACCGTAATTGCGGCCGGCAAGCCTTCCGGCACGACCGAAACAGCGAGAGCCAAAGCGAAAAGAAAATTTTCATAAAAAGACATATGGGCATATTGGCCGGCAATCATGACCAGTCCGCCGATGATGACCGAAAGGATAGCCACTTGACGGCCAAGTGTCCGCATCTGGCGCTGGAGAGGTGTTGGATCGTCCTTCACTTCTTGAGTGAGATGGGCGATGCGGCCGAGCTCCGTCTCCATGCCGGTACCTGTCACAAGAAAAGTTACCTCTCCGGTTGCCACTGTCTCGCCCATAAAAAGCATGTTGGTAATATCAGCTAGCGCCATGTCCGACGCCGGGAGTGCGCCGGTTTTTTTCGTTTTCGGCCGGGACTCGCCAGTAAAAATAAAGCTATTGACGCACAGAGCGTAGCTTTCCAAAATACAGCCGTCCGCCGGAACATTGTCCCCCTCCGCCACAAACACCACATCTCCCGGCACAAGCAGCTTGCTGTCGATTTCCTTTTTTTCTCCGTCTCTCACCACCCGGGCCTTTTCCCGGGTCAGTTTTTTGATGCCATCCAGAATCCGTTCCGCTTTCCACTCTTGGAGAAATCCGATCGAGGCGTTGATAAAAACGATAATAAAGATAATAGTGGCGTCGCGAGTCTCGGAAAAGATAAGCGCCAATATTCCAGCCACCAAAAGAATCCAAACCAAAGCATCATTAAACTGGCTGAAAATAATTCTCGCCCACTTCCAATTCTGTTTCTTTTTGAGCTGGTTGGGGCCATACTGCCTCAGTCTTTTTCTCGCCTCTTCTTCCGCAATTCCATCTTTGCTTGATCCATATTTCTCAAAAATTTCATCCGGAGTTAAGTTGTAATTTCGTTTTTTTATTTTTGCCATTTAATTTTCAATTTTCAACGTTTCAAGTCTTCAGCCACCTCCCAAACATTGCCAGCGCCAATAGTAATGACAACGTCTTCCGGCCCGATTTTGTCCTTCAGATATTCGACGGCTTGGCCGATCGTCGGAACATATTCCGCCTTGGAATAATCATATTTATTGATAAGTTTAACCAGGTCTTCCGAATGGACGCCGCCCTGGGTTTCGCGGGCGCTGCCGTAGATATCCAGAATGAGCACTTTGTTTGTGTCTCCGAAGCTTTGCGAAAATTCAGAGAGAAGCGCTTTGGTCCGAGTGAAAGTATGCGGATGAAAAATCGCCCAGATATTTTTTTCGGGGTATATTTCGCGGGCAGCCCTCAAAGTCGCTTTTATTTCTTCCGGATGATGGCCATAATCATCAATCAGAATCGCGCCATTCCTCTTTCCGACATATTCAAAACGGCGGGCGGTGCCGCGAAATTTTTTGAGCGCTTCCCGAACTTGCTCCATATCCAATTGCAACTTATGGCAGACTGCGATAACGGCCGTGGCGTTTAGAATATTGTGCTTGCCGGGCAATTGGATTTGGAATTTTCCCAGGCTGTTATTTTTAAAAACGACTTCGAAGTCTTGCGTAAACTTGTCGCCTGACGCCTGATTTTTGAGATTGAATCTTTCCGCCGATGGCGAATCGATTTCCGTTCGGGAAAGGTGGTCCTCTTTGGCAATTTCCAACCGGCAATCGGTGATTTGAAAATCACAATCTTCATTAAAGCCATAAGTCCGAACATCCGCCAAACAGCTATCGGACACCTCCAGAGTGTCCGTCGAGTCACCAAAGACGACCAAAAACCCCGCTTTGGGAATCCGCTCGACAAAATCTTTGAAGACTTTCTTATAACCGGCAAATGTTTCGAAATAATCCGGATGGTCCCAATCGCAACTAGTGAGAATGACCCCTTTTGGTTCATAGAGGCTCAATTTATTCTGATACTCGTCCGTTTCGGCAACAAAATATTCCCCCTTACCAGATAGAGCATTGCCACCCCAATTAACAACCTTGCTGCCAATCGCCGCTTGCGGATCCAGTCCGCATTCCAAAAGAGTATTGGCCAACCAACCAGAGGTTGTTGTTTTACCATGCGTTCCGCAGACAGCGAGACCCCATTTTTGATTGAATAGAGTGGCCAAAACTTCCGGATAGCTGATCAGAGGCAAATGATTTTTCCGGGCGTGATCCAGCTCGACGTTGTTATTTTCATTGTAGGCGGTCGAATAAATGATGAGATCGGCGTCGGCCGGCACGTGACGCGCGGAAAATTTTTCAAAGTAAGGAATTTCCAGACGTTTCAAAATGCTGTCCGTGAAGAACTTTTCCGCCGTATCCGAACCGGAAATTTCAATCCCCATGGAATGCAAAATCTCCACCACCGCGATGACGCCGGAACCCTTTATTCCAATCACGTAAACTTTTTTTATACTGCTTAAATCCATGCCAGCGAAATTTTCAATTTTCAATTTTCAATTTTTCTGGCTGCGCCAGATCTCGCATAGCGAGACAAACAATTCAATAATTTTTCAAGTTATTAAACGTTTGGAAATTTAGTCATTGAAGCATTGGAAATTGTTTAGAAATTATAAAT
>JARLIA010000012.1 GCA_031291955.1 Minisyncoccota bacterium | reverse complement strand
ATTTATAATTTCTAAACAATTTCCAATGCTTCAATGACTAAATTTCCAAACGTTTAATAACTTGAAAAATTATTGAATTGTTTGTCTCGCTATGCGAGATCTGGCGCAGCCAGAAAAATTGAAAATTGAAAATTGAAAATTATTCGCCTATGACAAAAATTGCTATCAATGGATTTGGAAGAATTGGCCGCCCTTCGTTTAAAATCGCTTTTGCGAAAGAAGATTTGGAAGTGGTTGCCATCAATGATTTGACCAACATCAAGACGGCTGCTCATCTTCTGAAATACGATTCTTCTTTCGGGAGATATGACAAGGAAGTGACGGTAGATGAGAAAAATTCGGAACTGATTGTTGACGGCACCCGGATAAAATATTTTATGGAACCTGATCCGAAAAAATTGCCCTGGGGAGAACTGGACGTGGATGTGGTTTTGGAATGCAGCGGAGTTTTTAACAGCAAGGAAAAAGCGCAAAATCATATTGATGCCGGAGCCAAGAAGGTGATCTTGTCGGCGCCGGCCAAGGATGATACGCCGGTCTATCTCCTGGGCGTGAATGCCCGCGACTATACCGGCGAGGAAGTTATCTCCAACGGTTCCTGTACGACCAATTGTTTGGCACCGATGATAAAAGTTTTGGACGATAATTTTGGGGTGGAAAAAGGCTTCATGACAACCACCCACTCTTACACCAACGACCAACGGCTCCAAGATTTGCCGCACAGTGATTTGCGTCGGGCGCGGGCGGCGGCATTGAATATCATTCCGACCACGACCGGAGCAGCTAAAACGGTCGGGAAAGCCATCAAACACCTGGACGGCCAGCTGGATGGAATATCTCTGCGTGTGCCGACGCCGGTGGTTTCAATCGTGGATTTTATTTGTGTCCTTAAAAAAGAAACGACAGCTGATGAAATCAACGAGGCTTTTCGCCAGGCCGCCAAGGACGAGCTGAAAAATATTTTGGACGCGACTGACGAGGAATTGGTGTCGATGGACTTCAAAATGAATCCGATGAGCACTATCGTTGATTTGCCGCTCACTATGGTCAATGGTAATTTGGCCAAAGTGGTGGGCTGGTATGACAATGAATGGGGATATTCCAATAGATTAGTTGAGATGGCGGAATTTATTTCCAATCAGTGATCAAGAATCAGTGATCAGGGAACAGTAATAAGAAAAAATCTTGTTCACTGTTCACTGTTCACTGTTTACTGTCTATGTATGATATCATAATTCGCAATGGCACTCTCATTGACGGTTCGGGTGATCCGGCTCGGTTGGGCGACGTGGGGATAAAGGGCGATCGGATCGCGGCGATCGGAGAGCTTCATGACGAAAGAGGGGAAATAGAGATTGACGCGGAGGGGAAATTTGTAGCCCCTGGTTTTGTTGATGTCAACAATCACAGTGACACTTACTGGCAAATTTTTCTTGATCCGGATTTAGAAAGCATGGTTTATCAAGGAGTTACTACGATTGTGGGCGGCAACTGTGGCTCATCACTGGCGCCTTTAGCCGAAGCCAAGAATATCGAGTCGATCCAGAAATGGACCGATCTTTCCAAAGTCAACGTCAACTGGTTGAGTCTCGCGGAATTTTTCCAATTTATGTCCGGCAAAAATTTGTCTCTCAATTTCGCGACCATGGCTGGGCACGGAACTTTGCGGCGGGGAATTTTGAGAGATGAGATGAGAAGTCCCAATCCGAAAGAGCTGGCTTTTATAAACAATAAGCTTGTTGGCGCTCTTCAAGACGGGGCGCTCGGAATGTCGACCGGTCTGATATATACCCACGCCCGGATGGCGACTCTCGATGAGTTGGTGGATTTGGCCCGGACGGTCAAAAAATACGACGGCATATATACCACGCACTTGCGCGGCGAGGCGGACGAGCTGACCGATTCAATCGAAGAAGCTATCGCGGTGGCTGAAAAATCAAAGGTGAAGCTCCATGTTTCCCATTTGAAAGCGGTCGGCGCCAAGAACTGGTCCAAGATGGAAGAGGCGCTGGCCATGCTTGAACGATTAAGTCAGAATGGACTGGACGTGACTTTCGACGTTTATCCCTACACCAATATCGGTTCGGTGCTTTATACGCTGCTTCCGCCTTGGGTTTCGGAAGGCGGAAAGAAGATGATGCTTGGACGCTTGAAAGATCCGGTCATCCGGGCTAAGATAATTTCCGAGATGCGAAGTTCCATTTTTGAATATGAAAAAATAGAGATCGCTTCCAGCGGTCTAGACAAAACGCTTACTCGCCGAAAGATCACCGAGATTGCCGGTTCGCAGGGAAAATCCATCGAAGACGCCATCATAGACATTTTGATTGCGTCGGACGGACGGGTGATTACCAGCGCCGAAGTGCTCTCCGAAACTAATATCCGGAACGAATTGCGCAGCTCGCTTTCAATTGTGGCTTCCAATGGATCAGGATATTCCGCCAAACATTCCCAGACCGGTGAAGTGGTCCATCCGCGTTCTTTTGGCGCCTTTATCAAAGTGCTTTCCCAATATGTAGTTTCCGAGGAGGTTTTGGGTTGGGAGGAGGCGATTCGTAAGATGACGAGTCTTCCAGCTGAAAAATTTGGCATAGTCGGCCGCGGTCGCTTGGCCAAAAACTATTTTGCCGACGTGGTCATCCTGGATCGGGATAAGTTGGCCAGTCCCGCCACCAAAGACAATCCTTATCAATATTCGCGCGGCGTAGAGTATCTCTTTGTTAATGGAAACATAGTCGTAAAAGAGGGAGAATATCAGGGAGTGAGGAAGGGGAGAATAATCAAGAGATGAAATTTACAAATTTTCAATTTACTGTTTGTTGAAAAATATACCGACTATGAATATATTCGATCTTAAAAATAAAAAGATCACTGTTATGGGCTTAGGATTACATGGCGGCGGCGTTGGAACCGTTCGTTTTTTGTGTGAGGCGGGCGCGAAAGTGACGGTGACTGACTTGGGATCCAAAGAAGAGCTGGCAGCCTCGCTTGAGAAGCTTAAGGGATTCAAGAATATTTCTTATGTTTTTAACCAACACCGTCCGGAAGATTTTACTAAAGTGGATATGGTAGTGAAGAATCCGGCTGTGCCGTGGACAAATAAGCACATTAAATTGGCCTTGGAAAACAAAGTGCCGGTGGAAATGGATTCCAGTCTGTTTTTCAAATTTTGTCCCAGGCCGATCATCGGAGTGACTGGCACCAAGGGCAAATCGACGACGGCCAGCCTGATTTTTGATATTTTGAAAACGGCCGGCAGGAACCCGGTTAAAGTCGGCATAGGGCAGGTTTCAGTTCTCGACAAACTGAAGGAATTAAAAAAAGACAGCGTAGTGGTGTTTGAGCTTTCCAGTTGGCGCTTGTCGGCTCTTGGTCGTGCCAAAACGAGTCCCCAAATCGCCGTTATCACCAATATCTATCCTGATCACCTGAACTATTACAAAACGATGGACGACTATCTGAAAGACAAGAAAAATATTTGTCTCTACCAGAACAGAGAAAACAGCTGTGTCATTTCGGGCGACAACGAGCTTTTAGAGGGGTTCGAAAAGGAAATTAAATCGCGGTTGATTAAATTTTCCCGGCGTCCGATTGAGCGGGGGCGGTCGGTGTATGTAGAGAATGGATCTGTCTATTTCAATAACGGGATTGATGAAAAAAAAGTATTGGATGTCAAAGAGATAAATCTGCCGGGTGAGCATAATTTGGAAAATGTTTTGGCGGCCATCGGCGCCGCGGCCGCGGCCGGCGTGGATTTAGCCACGATCCGGAAAGGCATCCTGCTTTTCAAAGGCATCGCCCATCGGCTGGAACTGGTGCGTGAGCATATGGGGGTAAAATATGTCAATGACACGGCCGCCACGATGCCGGAAGCAGCCATCTTTGGAATTAAATCTTTTTCCGAGCCGGTCATTCTGATTGCCGGCGGATCAGACAAAAATCTGGATATGAGCGAGTGGGGACGGGCCATTTTGGAAAAAGCCAAGGGTGTAATTTTCCTGGCGGGACCAGCGACAGACAAAATAATTCTCTCTATGAAAAAATTTCAGCCGGAATTGGCGTATGAAAAATTCAAAATTGTCGAGTCGATGGAAAAAGCGGTGGAACTTGCCCGGGCGGCGGCGGACAAGGGTGATGTAATTCTTCTTTCGCCGGGCGCGGCCAGTTTCGGGATGTTTACTAATGAATTTGACCGGGGGAATAAATTCAAGGAAGCAGTTAAGAAATTGAAATGAAAAAATTCTTCCTTAAGGAAGAATTTTTTAGTGGGCGATCGGGGACTCGAACCTCGGACCTCGTCATTATCAGTGACGCGCTCTAACCAACTGAGCTAATCGCCCAAAATATTTATTCAAAAAACATTATCTTAATTTACCAATTAACTGCCGCGAAGTCAAGGTAAGTCAACTCAGTGAGTCTCCGGAAAACCAATTATAGCCAGCTTATCACTGAATTGAGGCTTTGGCAAGAGTTGAGTTTCGCGCCTGAGTCGGTAATTCTGTTGTCCTGCTTGATTTTTTGTCTTAAAAATGCTATAATGTTGAGTAGATACTCTTCTTCCTTTTGATTTATATAAAAATGAAACAAAAATTAAAATATTTATTAGCTGTTTTTTTGCTAGCCGGATCTTTTTTTCTTAAGGCGGCTATTGTTCGCGCTCAAGAGGATGATAGCGGGGGTTATTCCGATTATAGCGATTATTCCGACACGAGCGGTCTTAATTTTGATTCGAATGACAGCGCGTCTGTTGGCAGTTATGATAGTAGTTACAATTATCTTAACGACCCGGCCAGTTATTATGGTGTCGATACTTCTAATAATGATCAAAATAACAACGCCAGCAGCAGTGGCTATCAGGATTATGTGAATAATCCCAACAATGTATATCTGAATGATCCGAATAATCCCCCCATTAGTGATACGCCTAAATTCCCTTCCGGCTATACTGCAGATAACGATCCCAGTATGCCACTCAATGATGCAGGCACTGGCTATTTAGATTCACAAGGCTCTGAGTATAATCAAGAGCTGAACTCGCAAGCTCCAACTCAAGTTCCAGGCATAGAGAATAGATTGAACGTTGTTTCTCCAGGCGAATTAGAAAAAAATTCGCCGAATAACTTATATGACAGTAGTCAGGGTTATACGATGGACGAAGGTAGTGGAGCCGTTGTCGCAACACCCGACCCTTCAACTGTAAATGACGGCAAAGGAACTGATTTGCCGGCTTTTTCATCAAACGACACAATCACTTCATCCGAGGGAAAGCAAGCCCAAGATTTATATAATCAAAGTGTTGATTCTTGGAACAACGACTTATCCGCAAGTGATGCTAAAATAAATGGACTGACCAATCCCAGTGTTACATTAGCACAAGACGAAAACACCTGGGGCAGCCTATCGCCGGATCAACAAGTTCAAGCCGGGGGCGATTTCTGGACCTGGGAAGCGAATAGCTTAAACTCTTCCGCTGGCAGTTCTTCGTCTAGCGGGGAAAACGATAGGCCTGCCTCCTGGGGCGCGCCAATTGAACCGAGTCAGGATGAGATAGACCAAGCCAACGGTCAAGCTCTGCAACAAAAATTTAATGATGCTCAGCAAACGTGGGATAGTCTTACTCCCGAAGAACAGTCCCAGACGGGAGGAGTAGGTCCGCAGTTATCATTAACGCAAGACAACGCTACCTGGAGCAGCATGACTCCAGATCAGCAATCCCAAGCGGGTGGCGATTTTTGGACTTGGGAAGCAAAAAACCTAGACTCCCCTCCAGCTGATTATAATATAGATCATCCCGTGACCTCTCAGGGTCAAGCTGCTCAACAGGAATATAATACATCCGCGCTCGACTGGAATAGTCTATCTGACCGTGCCGGTTCAGGTGCGGTTGATCCTACGAATGCACTGGCGCAGGACCAATCTACATGGAACAGCCTCTCCCCGAATCAGCAATCTCAAGCCGGGGGAGATTTCTGGACTTGGGAAGCCAACCAATTGGGTAATAGCAACTCATGCAACTAACAAAATTCTCCCACTTATCATTTTTATGAAAAAATTATTGTTATTCTTATGTCTATTCCTGCTTATCCCATTTGGTGCCAATGCTCAACAATGTAGTCTGCAGGCCAAGACCGCTGGCAGCTCCTCTAATTTATCATCAGGCTATGATTCCGTTGCTAGCTCCATGGGATTGCCGTCAACGGCGACCACTCCCGGTGATCTTTCAACCAACGCTTCTTTGACGTACGATTCCGTGGCCAGTTCAATGGGGCTGCCGCAAACCAGCGCCGGGCAAGTATCAGGCGTCAATCCGTATACCGGCACTGACACTTATTCCTCGCCAGGCATTATCGCTTCAAGCTATGATTCCGTGGCCAACACCATGGGATTGCCGCAAATGAACGCCGGTCAAGTGGTGGGGTATAATTACACAACGGGCCAGCCTCTCTATTCTTCGTCGGGAATTTCTTCGCTTGGTTCATCAGCTGTCTCTGGCTTTATTTCGTCTTACGCCTCCATGGCCAACTTTATGGGCTTGCCCGGATCAAGCACGGGCCAAATCGTTGCTACCAATTACACAACAGGAATGCCAACTTACTCTGTCCCGGGTGTGTCACGATCTAGCGGCGCCGTTGTTTATTCACCGTCTTCCGCGGCATCCACCTATAATACTTTCATGCCGTCTTCCGGATCGTCAGCAATGGGAAACTACTATGCTGCCAACTCAGTTAATAGCAATTCACCTTACGGCAGTAACGTTACGTCAAATGGATCGTCAGCAATGGGAAACTACTATGCTGCCAGCTCAGCTAATAGCAATTCACCTTATGGCAACAGCGCCGCTTCAATGGGATCGACGACCAAAGGGTGGAATGTTGGAAATCTTTCCGGATTCGGATTGCCAAGCGGATCAATATCCGGGATTATAAAAAACATCCCGATGTGGCTCTTGGGGATATTCGGTTTTGTCGGTGTTATTGGATTTGTGATTTCTGGCTTGATGTATCTGACAGCTGCCGGAGACACGGGCCAGGCAGAAACAGCCAAAAATGCCATGGTCTATTCCATCATCGGGATAATCGTCGGATTATCCGGTTTGGTAGTTATCATAGCGGTCAACGCGATGCTTAATGGGACGACTTTCTAAGTCATTTTAAATCAAACAAAAAAGCCGACGGGTGGAGACCCAGATCGGCTTTTTCTTTCGGACGTGTTAATTAAGTTTCCATGAATTCAAGATATCAAGAGCATCCTGCTTGTGGACATCGTAACTTTCGTAATTGGCGGTGTACATGAATTCTAAAACGGAATTCTTATTGTTTGACGGCAAAAGTATCAGCCATTGTTTCATGTGGGAATTTCCGAGATCGTATGTCTCTTTCATTTGTTTGCCGTCAATCGTTTGCCCGTTGCCAGCATCATAAGAATAGTCCCGGTCTTCCGAAATTTGCATTCCATTTCCCGAAGCGATTTGCTTCAGATTTTGAAAATAGTTGTCAAGATCGCTTGGTGCGCCTCCCGTGCCTTCAAATGCTATCTGGAAAGCGTCAGTGCCTTTGTAACATGCAAAAACATCCGGATCCTTAAGAGCATCAATTTTGATATAGACCAGCTTTCGGCAATAGGCGGGAAAAGTTACGGAGTAACCCAATTGGTCATTTTTGAAATTTATGGGCTTGGTTGTTTGCGCGGCCGTGGGCTTCTGAGCCATTTGGTTTTTGATCAGGCTTGCAACCTTAGGGTTTGGGATACTTTTTTTAGGATAGATGACTATGACCAGAGACAGTAGAAAAATAACGGCTATACCCGCCAACCACAGGCGATTTTTTTTGTAAGCTTGCCAAAGATAGAAAATTACCGCTATGTTTACCAGCTGGTAAACGAAGATTCCGGATACGCTCGTCTGTTTGCCGGAGATTACCAGGTATATATCATAGAGAATTGAAGCGACAGTGAGAATTGTGAATAAATAAAATCCCCAGTTTTTCAATTTTCTGATGCCGAAAAAAGTGGCAACAAGCCCGGACGCGGTCACTAGCCCGTAAACGCTGTAAATTGTGATTCCTCCGGAAATAAACGCGAGCAATATTCCTATCCCAATCAGCAAGCCGACAATCAGCATGATAATGGCAATTACTTTGACCGGTTTTGGCGCGGCTTCAGCGGCCGGTGGCGTTGATAGTTCTTGTTCCATTTTTTTTATTTTATTTTTTTACTTTATTTCAGTATAGCATAAAGTTTTGATTTTCGGTAGTGATGAAAATAAGACAAAGACACTTTTTACAGTCTGGCTGTCCTTGGACATAAAAAAACAAGGCCTCAATCAGCCTTATTCTTTCCTGTGGACCCGAGCGGATTCGGACCGCTGACCTCCTCGATGCAAACGAGGCGCTCTACCAACTAAGCTACGGGCCCGGATCGCCTTAAAATAGTGCGAATGACCGCTGAAATTCATTATATACAAAAAAATAATTTTGTCCAATAGGTCGGAATTTGACAGGACTGGAGCAATTTTATATCATTGATCCATAATGCTTGTCAATTCGCTAATTGAGAAATAATTTTATGTCGCTTGAGATAAAATACAAAGTTTGCATAATCGACGATGACCCTCTCATTTTGGAAATGTACACTCGCGCCTTGGAACAAGGCGGCTACACTGTGCTGACAGCCGGGGATGGTGAGGCAGGATTGGCGCTGATAAAAAAAGAAAAGCCGGACTTGGCGCTCGTCGACATCAATATGCCCAAAAAAAACGGAGTGGAACTGGTGAAAGATATTTATGCAGATAAGGACATTTCTCAGACGCGGATCATCATTTTGACCAATCAGGATGATTGGGAAACGATCCAAGAAATCGGAAAATATAACACCAAGTTCTATATCGTCAAAGCTATGACGACTCCTCTGAAGGTGGTTAGTATGGTGAAGGAGGTGCTTAGCTAATACAACAGCTTGACAGAGGGTAAAAAATGATATATCCTCAAGACACCAAAAAGAAAGCCCCCGAGGGGCTTTTAAAAAAGGCTAAACGCGATGAACAGCATTACTCAATTTTTAAAAGAGGCCAAGGCGGAGTTGGAGAAGGTTAATTGGCCTAGCCGGGAACAGACGATAAATTACACCTTGATTGTAATAGGCATTAGTCTGGCCACAGCGGCTTTTTTGGGCGGACTGGATTGGATTTTTCAAACGTTGTTAAAGACTTTTATTTTAAAATAATATGGCCAAACAAACTCAACATCACGGCCGCGCTTGGTATGTGCTGCATACCTATTCCGGTTATGAAGACAATGTGTCGCGAAACTTGCGGCAAAGGATCGAATCGATGGATATGCAAGATTTGATTTTTGATGTCATGGTGCCGATAGAAAAGAAGATCAAAATCAAAGGCGGCAAACGCACCGTCGTGGAAGAAAAGATTTATCCTGGATACGTCCTGGTGGACATGGTTGTCACGGACGCCTCCTGGTATGTCGTTCGCAACACGCCGAACGTAACCGGCTTTATCGGTCTTGGGACCACTCCGACACCGGTTGATCCACGCGAGATTGAGATGCTCAAAAAACGGATGGGCGTGTCCGAGCCGAAGTATAAGATTGATGTGGAAAGTGGAGACTCGGTCAAAATCATCGACGGACCGTTCAAAGATTTCGATGGCAAGGTGGACGAAGTGGATGAAGAGAAGGGTCGGGTTAAAGTGCTGGTGTCGATTTTCGGAAGAGAAACGCCAGTGGAGCTGGACTTTTTGCAGATTAATAAGATATAAATAAAACATTATGGCTAAGAAAATTAAGACTATCATTAAATTACAAATTCCCGCCGGAAAAGCTAATCCGGCGCCGCCGGTCGGTCCCGCTTTGGGTCAGCACGGTTTGAACATTCAGGAGTTTTGTACGAAATTCAACGAGCAGACCAAAGACAAGGGCACCGATATCATTCCGGCCGAGATCACGATTTTTGACGACCGGACTTTTACTTTCGTTCTTAAAACGCCGCCCGCTTCGGATCTTCTCCGCAAAGCGGCCGGTATCGCCAAAGGTTCCGGCAATCCCTTGAAGACCAAAGTCGGGACAATCACCAAAGAAAAGTTGAGAGAAATCGCCGAGAAGAAACTCCCCGACCTCAACGCCAACGACATTGAAGGCGCGGAAAAAATCATCGCCGGCACCGCCCGGTCGATGGGAATAAAAATAGAGTAATTGAATTTGTAGTCGCAAAGCACTGAAGAATTAAAATTTTTTCGAAATTGAACTCGAACCCTGAATTTTATAGCCGAAAATTTCCCTCGCTCAAAGGCGGCCATAGGAAATTTTCGGATAAAATTCGGATTCTCAAACAGTAATTTCGCAAAAATTTTAATTCTCCAGTGGCTTAAATCGACGTTCCTTTAATTTCAAACGCAGAAAGGTGAAATAGAAATGACCAAATGTTTGAAGTTTTGTAAACGATGGTGGTTCGGAGGACTGGTGCTTACGGGGATTGTGGGAATCGCGGTGGCTATTGGGCCGAAGGAATCTGGTCAAATGGCTATTATATTCGGAGGAGCACTCGCGGTCTTCGGGTTGATCCTGTAACTATCTGCATAGAAGAGCGGGGCGCCATGCGCTCCACTCTTTACTCAATTTGATTTAATTATTTTTAATTTGTGGGAGAGGTACGTACATATGTAAGTAATATATTACGTAATTCGCTATCACCACGAAAATATATGAAACACGGAAAAAAGTACCGCGCGGCCGCGGAGAAATTCGATCGCAATAAAGTTTATTCGCTCGAAGAGGCGGTGAAATTTTTGAAAGAGAATAAGATTGCCAAGTTCGACGAGTCGGTGGAAGTGCATGTGAGGACCAATGTTGATCCGAAAAAAGGCGACCAGCAAGTGCGCGGCACGGTTGATCTGCCGCACGGCACAGGCAAAAGCAAAAAGATTGCTGTCATCACCACCACTCACGCAAAAGACGCCAAAGAGGCTGGCGCAGACATTGTGGCTGGCGAAGAATTGATTGAAGAAATCAAGAGCGGTAAAATATTTTCCGCCAAAAATGGTTTTGATATTCTGGTAGCTACTCCGGAAATGATGCCGAAACTCGCGCCGGTCGCCAAAATCTTGGGACCCAAAGGCTTGATGCCCAATCCCAAAACGGAAACAGTGACAACTAAGATCAAAGAAACAGTCGAAGCGCTCAAAAAAGGCAAAGCCGCTTTCAAAAATGACAACTCGGCCAATATCCACCAGGCGGTTGGCAAGCTGTCTTTTGACGACGCTAAATTAATTGAAAATGTCAAAGCTTTCATGTCCGGCGTGGAGAAAGCCAAACCGGCGGGACTTAAAGGCAAGATGATTGGCAATATTTCCCTGACGTCTACAATGGGCGTGGGCTTGAGAATAACTTTATAGTTTGTTGGTTTTATTTTTTAGAAAAAGGCGCTGCGGCGCTTTTTTCTATTGACTAAAGGAAAAATTGTTGCTACTATGGCTTAGTGATTTTAAATCAGTAACATATGGCTGAAAAAATCGTTATCGGTCTCATCGGCGAAAAAGGTTCCGGCAAGGGGACGGTTTCCGATTATCTAATTGAAAAATACGGCGCCATCCACTATGGCACGTCCAAGATTCTGCGGCGCACCTTGGAAGATCTGCACGTGAGCGTAACGCGCGACAATTTGGTGAAATTAGCTCTGGTTCTCAAGGAAGGCTATGGTCCGTCGGTCATCATCGATTCGCTCATTAAGGATATGGAAAAAAACGGATCGGATGTGATCATTGCCGACGGCATCCGGATGCACGGCGACGTTGATCCGTTCCGGAAAAAATACGGCGAGAATTTTTTTCTGGTTTATGTGACGGCCGATCTGAAGCTCCGCTTTGAGCGTACGAAAGCCCGGAAACAAAACGAAGGAGAGGGGGACGCCACTTTTCAGGAATTTTTGGAAGAAGAAGGGAAATTGACGGAAGTTTCCATCCACGAAATCGGGCGCCAGGCCGACTACAAGCTCGGCAACAATGGCACGCCGGAAGAACTGAAAAAACAGACGGACGAGATGATGGAAGAAATCAGGAAATCGCGGAGCGCGTAGGAGGAACTATTTGCATAACATGAAACCGACAATCCCGCAAGCGCGGGATTTTTTGACGGATAATAATGAAAATAGTAAGATGATTAAAAGATCGTTTATATGAAAAACCGGAAAATTATCGCCGTGGTCGGTTTGCCCGGGGCGGGCAAGTCAGAATTGATGAAGTATCTTTTGGAAAAATTCCATTGGCCGAAAGTATATTTTGGCGAGGTGACTTTTGATGAAATGAAGCGAAGAGGATTGGAAATAAATGAAAAAAACGAGCGGCTGGTGCGGGAAGGTTTGCGGAAAAAATTCGGAGCAGACCATTATGCCAAGGAGATGATTAAAAAAGTTAACGCTATCAAAAATTCTGAGCATGTCTTGGTGGAAAGTTTGTACAGTTGGACAGAATATATTCTTTTTAAGAAAAATTTTCCGGATAATTTTATCGTAATTTCCCTTTATGCCCCGCCCAATGTCAGATATGAGAGATTGGGAAAGCGTGCGGCGCGTCCGCTGATGCCGGAAGAGGCGCAAAGCCGAGATTGGGCGCAGATAGAAAACTTGAGCCAGGCCGGACCGATTGCCATGGCGGATCATATGATTATTAATGCCGGTGATATTGCAGGGATTCACAATCAGGCGGATGAAATAATGAGTCGGTTGCTTATGAGAAAGAGTGTCTGATATAATTACGATGAGATAATAAAAAATATTAAAAAATAATAAAATGGCAAGAGAAGAAGCTCAAAATAAAACAAAAGGCGGCATCGATTATATTCCATACAATGAAAGAACTCCTGATTTTCAATATCAAGAATTGCTTAAAAAAATCAAAACAACAGGCAAGGACAAGGTGCCTATTCACGTCAGGCTTTCTGAGAATGCCGCTTCCGGGCATCAGAATTCAAAAGAGATAACCGGCGCCATGTTGCAGTTTAAAATGAGTAATGGTTTTCCTGTTTTGACGGAGCGTGATTTATCCAAATCATTTTACGGTGCGATCGGGGAACTGGTGGCATTCTTAAATGGGCAAAGCACGCTCGGCGGTCTCAAAGAGTATGGTTGTCCGGAAGTTTTCTGGAAGGATTGGGTCACAAAAGAAAAGTGTGCGATATTCGGTTTGCCCGAGGGCGATTTGGGGGAAGGGTCTTACGGAGCCTCTTTGGGTCACTTTCGATCCGCGAAGGGAGAATTTGATCAAGTCAGCGCGGTCCAGAGGCAAATGGAGAAAGCGCCGTTTTTAAGAACTCACGTTTTGACCACCTGGAATCCGCCCCTATCAATGGGAGACGAAGCGCAAGGCTTCAAGCGCCAAGTTGTTGTTGCTCCTTGTCATGGTAATTTTATCCACTTTGTACTTTTTGATGAGCAAAAAGAATTGGAAATGACGCACACACAAAGATCGGCTGATGTTCCGGTGGGCTTGCAGCTTAATCTGATCGAGTGGTCTGCTCTTGGTTTGATGGTAGCGCATCTCTTGGGGTATAAATTTACCAAGTACACCCATTTCTTATCCAATCCGCACTATTATGATATTCAAGCGGAATCCGTGGATAAAATTTTATCCATCAAGCCAAAACCTTTTCCAACGGTAACACTGAGGACCGATAGAGACGTGACGAGACTTCAAGATTTTCGCAAAGAAGACTTCCTCCTTGATGATTATGAGCCTGAAGCTTGGTTTAAGATCCCGACACCGATTTAGGATGTAACCAATGAATGTAAAGATATGAATAAAAGCGGATTGGATCTGAACAATGCCCGCAGAAAAGACCAGATCGCGCTGATGAAAAAGATTATAGCCGACGGAGGTTGTCCTTTTTGCCATGATTTTATCGACAAGAAAAAACCAACTTATCATCCCAATCCTGTTCTCACAGAAACTGATTTCTGGGTGGTAACGAGAAACGCTTGGCCATATGAACACACGCGGGAGCATCTGATTCTTGTGATCAAGCGCCATATTTTTATTCCCGAGGAAATGAAAGCGGATGAAATTCTGGATCTGTGGAATATTGTTGAAAAAATAAAAAAAGAACTTAAAATAACCCATAGCACTTTTTTGATGCGGTCGGACAGCACTGGCATGACAGGCGCGACCGTGCAACACTTGCACGCCCAGTTGGTCGTGGCTGACAATGAAGAGCCGGTTATCACGAGAATCGGTTAAAAGAAATATTCAAGCAAACAAAAAAACCGCATCGTTTGCGAGTTTTTTGATGCAATTCTATTTGACTAAAATAATTTCCACTCCGGCATTCTTGAGAATATCTTCCGCGTCAGAAAGGGAATAGCCGCTTTGATAATAAACTTTTTTGATTCCCGCTTCGGCTACCAACTTGGCGCAGGTCGGACAAGGAAAGGTCGTGACGTATAAATTGGTGTTGTTAAGGCTAATTCCGTCTTTAGCGGCTTTTCCAATTAGGGAAGCTTCCGCGTGGATGGAGTTGGACAGATGATGATTTTCGCCGGCGTCAAAACACATTCTCAAATCTCCGTAAACCGCCATATTTTCTTGAGTGGGCACATGGCGATTGAAGGCCGAAAGTATTATTGAACCTTTCGCATCTGTGACCAGGGCGCCGATTTGTCGCCACCAATTGGCGCTTTTTTCTTTCAGCTCATCGGCTTTGCCTATCAGCTCCTGGTGGGCTTTTTCTTGCGTTGTTATCCTATCGCTGGAAACTTCCAATTCCTGCGTTGAAACTGGCCTGTTCCATCTAAGGAAAACATTTTCAAATTTAACTTTTTTGTCCTGCAAGAATTTTTCTGCAAACCAATGGGATACATCCTCATTTGGCATGACGATGGGAGAATCTTCTTTTGGGTCGGTTATATCTTTCAACTTATCCGGCTTCAGAAGGTCGATTTTCTTCACCAGGCCGGACTTCTTGACGAAGTTGCAGATAGTTTCCTGGTCGATGGTCCGGAGGTCTCTTTTCAGGTTTTCAAATTTATCCCATTTTTTCAGAATTGTGTCATCTAAAATATAAAGATGGTCCGGATATTTTTTGAATAGCTCCAAATATTTAATGTGGATAACGGGGACCAAGGCGATTAGGATTTTTTTTGGGGGCATAGTTGTTGTTTATAAGTTTATATCTTGTTGTTATATAAGAAATTTTCTATGGATTTTTGCAATTCTTTTGCCAGATCCTCAGCTCCTTTGATAGTCAGGAGTCTAATTCGCGCGGTCGTCGAGGTGGTTGATTGCGGTTTCAGATTGATGATTTTTCCACAGAATTTTTCGTGTTCTTCTTTCACTTCATCAAAAAAGCTTTTGCCCTCTTTGTTCGAAGGAGTGGAATCCGATATGACAAGAACATCGGGTTTTATGGTCCTAATCAGTTTGTTGTGGTCGGTTTTCGATTCTTTCATGACAATCAGATCGACATATTTCAGGTGCGATATCATCTTAACCCGCTCTTTTTCCGGGACGATCGGACGGTTGGGTCCTTTGCGATGCCTCACCACTTCATCGGTGTCAACCGCGACTATCAAGATGTCGCCAAATCCCTTCGCCTTCTGAAGGTATTTAGCGTGTCCTTCATGAATAAGATCCCACACGCCCTGGGTCAACACGATTTTGTAACCGTTGTTTTTTAATGCGGTTGTGATTTTGTTTATATCTTCTGTGGAAATAAGTCTTCCGCTGCCTAAAAAACTTGATAGTTTAACATCCATAGGGATCACTCGTTATTATCTTATATAGCCATATTATCACCTGGATATGATGTTGACAATATGGCTAGCAAAGCCGCTTCGGGCTATTCTGGGAAAAAGAAAAATGGGCAGCTATTTAAGCCTGCCCATTTTAAAGGCGCTTTTTAATTCAAAGCGCGTTCGAGTGCGTTTTCCAAGTCGATGACCGTGTCGAATTTGGCCAGCTCATCCACCTCGATCCACCGGAAGCGGTCATGCTCCCAGTCAAGAACTATGCTCGGTTTTTCCTTTAGTCTGACAAGTACCGGATTTTTAATCCAAGTCTTGCCGGACTTCTCGTCCCTGAATTCATAGTACTCACAGATTTTAATCTCCGTAATCAGCCACGCTAGGCGCTCCTCGGTGATTCCTAATTCGTCAATGAGTTCCTCCGTAACCTTTTCTTGGATGGGTTTTTCATTATCCAAGAAGCCGGCGTTTGCACTCCATTTGCCTTGATAGGCAAATACTTTGGTGCTTCGTCTCAGAAGCAAAATCTCATTGCCGACCATAACGAAAATTATGATAACCGGCGCGCTGTTTGAGGTTGAATAATCAATCCGACCATCAGGAAACTTCGGAAGTTTTTCAGAAAATTCCCTTACGATTTCTTCAATAGTCTTTTTCACGCGTTGCCTCCTCTTTTTGGTTGTCAATGTAAGGTTTCAAATTAGTATAATACAGGATGCTCAAAAAGTCAATACTTGATAAATTGATTAAGAACGGCTATAATAAAAGAGATTTAAGGCTTCTAAAAACGAAATTATGCTCAGGATTACAATGATGATGGCGATGACCATGGACGGGAAGATCGCCAAAACGAGCGATCATTTTCCGGACTGGACGAGTCGGGAGGATAAGAAGCTATTTCAAAAGATTTCCAAGGAAGCGGGGGTGGTCATTATGGGCGATAAGACCTTTTTCACTTTTCCAGCGCCATTGAATGATCGGCTAAATGTCGTGTTCACTTTGGAGAAAAACCCGAAACCGATCGAAGGAGTGAAGTGGGTGAAGGGAGAGCCGAAAGAAGTTGTCGCCGAGTTGGAAAAGATGGGACATGAGTCCGCTGTTTTGGGCGGAGGAGCGTATATTAACGGATTATTTTTACAACACGGATTGATCGATGAAATAATCGTGACAATCGAGCCGAAAATTTTCGGTGAGGGGTTGGGGCTTTTCAAGGGAGATTTTGATGTCGATTTAAAATTGAAAAGTATTGAAAAAATAAATGATGATTCGATCGTATTGAGATACGCGGTGAAAAAAGCGGCCAGTTGAAAATATTAAACGGTTGATCTATAATCAAAAAGCTATGAAAGTGCTTGTAAAAAAGTTGCATACGGACGCCGAAATGCCTAAGTTTGCTTTGCCGGGAGATGCTGGCATGGATCTTCACTCGATCGAGAATGTTATCATCGAGCCAGGAAAAAGATATGCCTGCGGGACGGGTGTCGCCATGGAAATTCCCGAGGGATATGCCGGGTTGATCTGGGACAAAAGCGGAATTGCGGCCAAGTTCGGAATTGAGACGCTGGGCGGCGTCATCGACAGCGGATATCGAGGGGAAGTCAAGGTGATTCTGGTCAATCTGGGTCAGGAAGATTATAAAATAGAAAAAGGTGATAAGGTCGCTCAAATTTTGATCCAAAAGATATATAATCCGGAGATAGAGGAGGTTTCCGCTTTGGATGATTCGCAAAGAGGAGCGGGCGGATTCGGGAGTACGGGCAAGTAGCAAGAATTAAATTATTTTTTATGGCTAAATATACTCCCGTCATCGGCATGGAAATCCACGTGGAACTGAAAACCAGATCCAAGATGTTTTGCGATTCGAAAAACGGCCTGGGCTTGGAAGAAAAGCCGAACGTCAACATCTGTCCGGTTTGCACCGGGCAACCCGGGACGTTGCCGGTGCCCAATCGCCAGGCGATCGAGTTTGTGCAACTAGCCGGACTGGCTTTGGGGTGCGAACTGCGGTTGCAGTCGAAGTTTGACCGCAAGAACTATTTTTATCCCGATTTGCCGAAGGGCTATCAGATTTCCCAATATGATCAGCCGCTTTGCGAGAAAGGCAAATTAAAAATCAACGGCAAAGAAATCGGCATTACCCGTATCCACTTGGAAGAAGATACGGGAAAACTGATCCATCCGAAAGGCACGAGTTATACGCTGGTCGATTTCAATCGGGCCGGGGTGCCGCTTATGGAACTGGTGACCGAGCCAGACATCGAAACGGGCGAGGAGGCGCGGCTTTTTTGCCAGAAGCTCCAGCAGATCTGTCGGTACTTGGAAATTTCGGACGCTGACATGGAGAAAGGGATGATGCGCTGCGAAGCGAACATTTCATTATACAAAGAAGGGGAGGATAAACTGTCCGGCACCAAAGTGGAAGTGAAAAACATCAACAGTTTCAAGTTCGTGGAAAAAGCGATTGCTTACGAAATCGAACGCCAGACGGAAATACTGGAGAAAGGTGAAAAAGTGATTCAGGAAACACGCGGCTTCGATTCGGGAAAGGGCGTTACGGTTTCGCAACGAGTGAAAGAGTCGGCTCATGATTATCGCTATTTTCCCGAGCCGGATATTCCGCCGCTCGAGTTTACCAAAGAAAACTTTGAAGAGCTGAAAAAGAAATTGCCGGAATTGCCGGACCAGAAAACGAAGCGATTCATGGAAGAATACAAATTGCTGGCGAGTGACGTGGAAGTTTTAGTGGTCGACAAGGATTTGGCTGAATATTTCGAAGAGACGATCAGTGAATTGCGTGAGAAGATAGAATGCGGAGAGATTAAGGCGGATGATGAAAAGGCGGTGAAGTTGGCGGCCAACTATATTCTCACCGAATTGAAAAAACATTTGTCCGATCATGGCCACGCGATTGCTGACATCAAAATCACGCCGGAAAATTATGCCGAACTCATTGGATACGTCGCCGCGGGAAAGATAAATTCCAGTGCGGCACAAACCGTTTTGCTTGAGATGTATCAGACTGGCGGCGACCCGTCGCAAATTATTGAGGAAAAAAACCTGGCCCAAATGGAAGATGCGGGGGAATTAGAAAAGATAGTGGACGGAGTGATTTCCGCCAATGCCCAATCGGTCGAAGCCTACAAAGCCGGCAAAGAAAACGCGCTGAAGTTTTTGATTGGACAAGTCATGAAAGAAAGCCGAGGCAAGGCAAACCCGCAAGCATCCGAGAAGATGCTGAAAGACAAATTGAAGTAACTGTGGATAAATCCGGTTGTCAAAATTGTTTTTTAGTTCTTTTTTATCATTGCCACCCTAAAATTAATCCGGAATCTGTCGGATTCAGTTTCAGAGTGGAAATTGCTGGACAGGTCTTCTATTTGCAGGAGGAAAACTATGCCTATGACAGGAGGAATAGAATTTGGTCAACTTGGGCAGAAAACGGAAAGGTGTATTTGTCGTGAGTGTTCGTACTGCACTCGCCGACAAAACGAGCATCTGGGTTGTGAAACGTGCCCAGATCCGGTTTTCGATGAACGCGACTGCAATATTTGCATGGCCGTTGCTTGCCATGCCTAACCTAGTCTTAGCCAGGGTAACACCCCTGGCTAAAATTTTTAAAGGATAGTTTTTTATTTTTTGCCTGTGGATATCTCTGCCTTGTCTGGATTTTCCCAAGTGCTATAATGCTTGAAGATATGGAACCGAACCAAATAAAACCACGTTTTAGGAAGCCAACAATAGTTTATAGTTTTTTCAATTTTCACCTTCGCGGGTGATTTTTTTTATCCGTGGAGCGTGATGAATAGTTTTTTTAAAAACAAAATCTGCCAGAACTGTGGCGGAAGGAGGGGGCAATGTTATATTCAGAAAAACTCCATTCGGTTTTAATCCTAGTATCGGTGAACGGCAGGGTGGGGTACTGCGCTGGTTGTGGGGAGCATGCAAAATTGGCTGATGCTAAGCTTCCCAATGGGAGTGTGTTCCATTCAATAAGTTGCCAGTCTTGCTTGATTAAGAAGCCGCTGTTCCAGAGCGGAGCAATAAACAGCGTCAGTCATCAGGATCCGGAGGTGGAATATCTCTTTGTGGGGGCCTAAGCAACAACTCCGGACTTTAACTAAGGCAATATGTTTCGGCTCAATCTGCCGAAACATATTGCCTTCTATTTTTTAAGGAATCCTTTTGCGGATTTCTCAATCTCCGGATATTTTTCCATCCACTTTATCCGCTTGTCTTTTCTAAACCACGTCATTTGCCGCTTGGCGTAATCCTTTTCGGCTTGATATATTTTTTCGAATAATTCTTTTTCCGTCTCTATTTCGCCTTTCAGATATTTCGGGATCCAGAAATAGCCCAGGCCGAAACTCTCTAATCGCTTCCAGGAAATTTTATTCTCAAAATGTAATTTCTTGACTTCCTCGATCATGCCGGCGGAGAATCTTTTCTCGAGACGCTTTCGGATGTTTTCTTGTAATTCTTCTTGGGGCAGATTGATGCCGATCTGTAGGGGGCAATAATTATTGCCCCCTACAGATTTCGGCACGTGACCAAGAGTTTTGCAAATCTCGATCGCCCTGATCAATCTTACCGGGTTTTTTGCGTCAATCGTTTCGGCGCGGTCCGCGTCGAGCTTTTTTAGTTCGAGAAATAATTCTTCGGCGGGTTTGTTACGTAATTGATTACGTAATTGCCAATCCGGCTTCACTTCGGGATACTGGACATTGTCGACAATGGATTTTATCCAAAAACCTGTTCCGCCGCAGATGATCGGCAATTTGCCGCGCGAGAGGAGATCGGCGATTATTTTGTCGGCGTATTTTTTGAATTTGGCCGCGTTGAATTCTGTCCGCGGACTGACGATGTCGATGGCATAATGCGGAATACCTTCTGAAATAAACGCTCCACGCTCCACGCTCCACGCCCCACGAACTTTGCCGGTTCCAACATCCAGCCCGCGATAAATTTGCCGGGAATCGGCCGAAATAATTTCCCCGTTAATTTCCCGGGCTAATTTTATGGCGATGTCTGATTTGCCGGAAGAAGTCGGGCCGAGGATGACGATGATTTTTTTGGTTGTTTTTGACATTTTGACGTAATGGTAATAGTATTGAAGCAGGGAGTTTGATTGTACCTTATTTTACGAGGAAATCAAAGACAGGAGGGTGTCTATGTATATCTCTTCGCTTGGTGTGGCATCGGCTTGCTGTCTTCAATGCAGCAAATCTAAAGATGGAGAAGAAAAAAACGCTTGGAAGCGAGAAATGTTTTCTCATTTGGATGAAGCGGTTCAAAAAGCTAAGGAGGACAGCGATTTAGATTCTTTCGACTTCGATGAGATGGACAGGCTTCTGGCTGCATTTTTTGAAATATGCCGGGAGTGCAGCAAATGTGACGGGAGCAGCCAATTAGTTCACGCTCTTCTCGATAAGGAATGGATAAATCCTTTCGAATTGTCCATATTGCAATCAATAGAATTAAGGAAGGAAGAAGTGGGTCAGGAGATAGCGCGCGAAGAAAGGAAGTCGAAAATTCCTTCAATGGTCAAAGCGGAAGGAAATTTGCGTAAACCGGATCCTAGTCTATGGGGAAAAAAGAGATAGTCCAAAGAATCTTGCTGGACGGAGTGCGTCACTCCGTCTTTTTATTTTGACTCTTAATAATTTTTCGCAAAACTTTTTCCCGCCTTTTCTTCTCTTCCCAATTGATCGGATCGCCGAGTCGGAAGGCGGCGGTGCCGGGGCGGGGGGAATATTTGTTGATGTAGGCTTCGTTGTATTTCACATGTTCAAAAACGTCGACGGTTTTCTGAAAATCACTTTCTGTCTCGCTGGGGAAGCCGACGATGACGTCGGTGGTGAAAGCTACGCCAGGAATTTTATTTTGGATTTTTTTAATCAGATCCAAATATTTTTTCCGCGTGTATGGTCGGTTCATGAGTTTCAAAATTTTATCCGATCCGGCCTGGACGGGCAAATGAATCTCGCGGGAAATATTTTTATTTTTAGCGATGATTTCGATCAGTTCGTCGGAGAAGTCTTTGGGATGGGAAGTGAGGAATTTGAAATTAATTTTTGGATAAGTTGAGGCGAGATAATCAAGAAGAGCAGGAAAAGTTATTTTGGATGTGCCACGTCCAAAAGCGTAGCTGTTGACGTTTTGGCCCAATAAAATTATTTCTTTGTATTTTTTCTTGGCCAGAGCGTCAACTTCCGAAATTATGTCTTCGGCTGGCCGCGAGACTTCCCGGCCGCGGGCGTAGGGGACGACGCAGTAGGAACAGAAATTGTTGCAGCCGGTCATGACCGGCACGAAAGCTGATTTAGTTTCTGAATACTTGGGAGGCATGGATAAATAGTCAGAGCAGTCGATGATGTCTGCCTGTGCCGGAATTTTCAATTTACAATTTAAAATTTTCAAACAATTTTCAATGACAAAATTTTCAAATTTTTCAAAATCGTTGATAGGAAAAAATAGATCAGCTTTATCTCTCAATCTTCTTTGCACGTCTTTTCGGTTAGCGAGGCAGCCGGTTAAAATAATTAGCGGTTTTTTCGTTCCACGTTCCACGTTACGCGTTGCGAGATTGTGCACTTGACCATAAACGCGGTCTTCGGCCGTCTGTCTGACGCCGCAAGTGTTGAAAATTACAAAATCAGCCTTGTTTATGTCTTTGGCCGGCTTGAAGTTTCGCGCTTCCAAGAAGCCGGCGACGCGCTCCGAATCGCTGACGTTCATTTGACAACCGAAGGTTTTGATGTAATATTTCACTATTTCTTTTCCTCAATTTCTTTCTCAATTTTTTCCAAAAATTCATCCACTTTCATTACTTCCTGCTTTTCATTATCCCGCGCGTTGACGGCGACAGAATCAGCTGAAGCTTCTTTCTCTCCGACAACCAGGATATAAGGAATCTTTTGCATTTTGGCGGCGCGGATGCGCTTGCCCAAAGATTCGTCTGAATCGTCAATTTGGAAACGGATGCCGGGTTCAATAAATTGAACCCCTACGGATTGGGCGTAGGCAGTGAATTTTTCGCTGACGGGAATAATCATCGCCTGGACTGGCGAGAGCCAGAGCGGGAAAGCGCCGGCGTAATGTTCGATGAGCAGAGCTAGAAATCTTTCGAATGATCCGAAGAGCGCCCGATGCAAAACATAGGGTCTCTCTTGTTCTCCTTTGCTATTTATAAAAGTCATATTAAATCTTTCCGGAAGATTGAAATCGAATTGAAGTGTCGAACATTGCCATTCTCGGCCTAAGACATCTTTTAATTTGAAGTCCAGCTTTGGTCCATAAAAAGCCGCTTCACCTTCTTCTTCTGTGAAATTTAATTTCTTTTCTTTCGCGACTTTTCGCAAAATGTCTTGGGTGAATTCCCAGCCATCATCGTTTCCGGCATATTTTTCTTTATTTTTTTGATCGCGGAGCGAGAGATAAACATTGATCAGATTTGTATTGAATCCGAAAGATTTGAAGATATGGAGGATAAAATCAACGACTTTTTTCAGTTCTTCCTCGACCTGATCGATGCGGCAAAAAATGTGGGCATCGTCTTGAGTGAATCCGCGGACGCGAGTCAGTCCGGAAAGTTCGCCTTTTTTTTCAAAGCGATAAACGGTTCCGCATTCCGCCCATCGCAAAGGAAGTTCGCGATATGACTTCAAATCATTATTATAAATTTGCACATGAAAGGGACAATTCATCGGTTTAAGTAAAAATTCTTCCGATTCTTTAGGTTTGATATTGTTCTGTTTATCTTCTAGTGTTTGGCCGATTTCCATCGGCGGGTACATGCTGGCGTTGTAAAAACCCCAGTGCCCGGAAGTTTCCCAGAGCTCTCGGTTTCCAATATGCGGTGAGCGAACGAGGTCGTAGCCATTTTTTAGATGCTCGCTATACCAATAGTCCTCAACTATTCTCCAGAGCAACGCTCCTTTAGGATGCCACAACGGCAATCCAATGCCGACTTTTTCATCAATATGGAACAAATCCAGCTCTTTGCCGATTTTTCGGTGGTCTCTTTTTTCCGCTTCCTCCAGCATGTGCAAATAATTTTTCAGTTCTTCTTTCGTCTCGAACGCGACGGCGTAAATCCGTTGCAGCATCTTGTTCTTCTCGTCGCCGCGCCAGTAAGCACCGGATATTTTGGTGAGTTTGAAAGCGTCGGATGGAATTTTCCCGGTCGACTCGACATGTGGCCCGCGGCAAAGGTCGACGAGGTGGCCGGATTTATAAACTGAAACTTTTTCTTCGCCGTCTTTTTTTAAATCATTAATTAATTCAACTTTATAAACTTGCCCGGCTTTGTCAAAATCCTTGACCGCTTCTTCGACAGAAATTTCCGCGCGCTCGAAAGGATAATTTTTTTTGATTATCTCCTTCATTTTTTCTTCGAGAATCGGCAGATCTTCCGGAATCAAAGTCCTCGGCAGATCGAAATCATAGTAAAAACCGTTCTCAATGGCCGGCCCGATGGCGAGTTTGGCTTCCGGGAACATTTCCAGAACCGCCGCGGCGAGGACGTGAGAGGCGGAGTGTCTTATAATTTCTAACTGATTGGGTGCTTTTTTTGTTGTCATATATTTTATTTAGACTAATTAAAATAAAAAACGCCTAAAAATTATTTGACTTCGAGGCCCCGCCGAGGCGGGACGGTTCCACTCGAATTCCCATAATTTTTGGGCGCTCTTTGACTAAATCGCTAGTTCTAGCCGAGGCTCGATGGTTGGTTGGTCCATGTCAGCGCCTCATTTGATTGTGCCTCAAGCATACAGAAAATCTTCCAAATAGTCAATTGAGGCGGATTTTGATATAATGAAGGAGTTAAAAAGTAAAATAAACACTATGGAAGAAACAAATGGGGAATTTAATTCGCAACGCAGAAAACAAGCCTTCGTGCTGACCTTGGTCGGAATGATTTTGGTGGCGGTTGTTTTGGTGATGGCGCTTTTTCCCGGTCGCGGTGAAAATCAGAACAAGGACCGGATCATGGTGATGGGCGAGGGGAAAGTCAGTTATCAGCCGGACACGGCGACGATCAATCTTGGCATGCAAATAAATAACACTCCGACATCCGACGAGGCGATGAATCAGCTTAATACCAAGATTGCCGACATCATCGCGGCGGTCGGGAAATTGGGGGTGCAGAAAGACGCCATTACGACCAGCAACTACAACGTTTCGCCGGGCTACAACTACAAGGATGGATCCTCCACGATTTCGGGTTACAATGCCAATGAAACATTGGCTATCAAAGTGGAGGGCGCGGACAAAAATCCAGATTTGGTCGGGAAAATAACGGCGGTAGCTGGGACAGTTGGTTCCAACCAAGTGCAAGGGATTGACTATTCCGTTTCGAGTCTGGCTAACTTGCAACAAGAGGCGCGCATCAAAGCGATCGAAGATGCCAGGACTAAAGCCCAAGCGTTGGCCCAGGCGGCTGGCATAAAAAAATTAGGGCCGGTCGTCAGTTGGCAAGATGCTTCCAACGCGCCCCAGCCCGTGCCGATGTATAGTGATGCTCTTGCGATGCCGGCTGGAGCAGGGAAGAGCGTGGCACCAGCCCAAGTGCCATCCGGAACTCAGGAAGTGACGGTGGATGTGAACGTTAATTTCGCGGAAAACTGAAATCATGAAGGTAGAGCGAATGTTGGCGAATAAAAGCGAATCTTTTGGATTCGCTTTTCATTGGCTAAAATCAGCTCATCATTGGCGATGGAGTTATCCACAGGGCGGGTTTGTAGTGATAAGTAAACAGTGTTATAATAACATTGTAATTAATTAAAATGAGTATGCGTATTTTGCGAATATGGATAACGATTCGCACGCGCGCATTCACAGCGCGCCATTCGCATACTAAAAATAAGATGCCCGTCAATGAAAAAGAAAAGGTGCATTCCCAAATGCTCCGGTCGGGGAAGAAAACATATTTCTTCGACGTCAAAAAAACTTCCCGCGGCGATAACTATCTGACGATTGCCGAGTCGTATCTCGACAAAGACGGCAAAAAAATCATCAATCGTATCCTGCTCTTCAAAGACCAATTTGCCGATTTCGGAAACATGCTGATGGGACTCAAGGAATATTTCCAGTAAAGATCGGGCGCGTAGAGATGCGTAGAGACGCCGCGCCTTGGCGCGGCGTCTCTACGGTTCTACGGCGTCAGGTAAAATTTACAATATGCTTGAAAAAAATTTGGAAAAATATTTCAACTTTAGCGAATTTCGTCCTGGCCAACGCGAAATCGTGGAAGCGATCGTGTCTGGCCGCGACGCGGTGGCGCTTATGCCGACCGGCGGCGGGAAATCTTTGTGCTATCAATTGCCAGCTGTGATTTTGCCAGGACTGACGGTAGTGATTTCGCCGCTCATCGCGCTCATGAAAGACCAGGTGGACGCGCTCGCGGCGCGCGGCATTCCGGCTACTTTCATAAACAGCACTATCAGTTCGCGTGAAGCGGAAAAAAGAATCGCCGATATCAAATCAGGGAAAACAAAAATCCTTTACGCCGCGCCGGAGCGCTTGGCCGCGCCAAGTTTTTCCGCAGTGTGGCGCGAGCTGGATATAAAATTTTTGGCGGTGGATGAGGCGCATTGCGTGTCGGCTTGGGGGCATGATTTCCGGCCGGACTATTTGAATATTAAAAATTACATAAAAAAACTCCCGCACCGGCCAATTGTGGCGGCTTTTACAGCTACTGCCACTCCGGAAGTGAAAGATGATATCATTGAGCGTCTGGAACTGGAAAATCCGGCCGTGTTTATAAGAGGATTTGACCGGCCGAATTTGAAATTTTTTTGCGAAGCGAACATCAAACCGCGTCAGCGTTATGAGGAAGTTCTGAGAATAATAAATTCCATGCGGGGCGCGGGAATTGTCTACGCGCTCACCCGGAAAGAAACGGAAGCGTTGGCGGGATATCTCAAAGAAAACAATATCCAGGCAGAAGCCTATCATGCCGGAATGGTTGCGCCTAGCCGCGAAAAAATCCAGAATGATTTCATGGAAAACAAGATCCGAGTGATTGTGGCGACGGTTGCGTTTGGGATGGGTGTGGACAAGGCCGACGTGCGGTTTGTGATCCATGCCGGGATGCCGGGGAGTTTGGAAGGCTACTATCAAGAAGCGGGCCGGGCAGGGAGGGACGGAGAACCGGCTTATTGCATTCTTCTTCACTCTAAAAAAGATTCCAGTACGCATAAGTTTTTTATCCGCAACAATCATGATGAAATGACCGGGCGGGGAAAAAGCTGGCTGGAAGCGCGGAAAATATCCGGCATAAAATACGATCGACTGGAAAAGATTGAAGAATATGTCACGAGCCGGAAATGCCGGCGCAAATTGATTTTGGAATATTTCAACGACCCGACGGTCAGAACTGGTTCTCGAAACTGCGGCGGGTGTGACGTGTGTCTTGGCTGGAAAGCGGACGCGAACAAAGTCGCGGCCGCGCGGAGCCGGGTTGAGAAACCGTTTTTGTCTTCCACGGTCAAAGTTACTGTGGATCTCTATAATTTACGCGGCTACGAGGTGGCGCAAATCGCCAAAATGCGCGGGCTGGGCGAGAGCACGATCATTGGTCATCTCATCGATTGGTATCAATCCGGCGGTGAGTTGGATGTTGACAAATTGGTGACGCCGCTCGAGCAAAGCCGGATTCTGGAAGTGATCGCCAAGGTCGGCTTGGAGAAATTTGGTCCGATTAAAAGTATATTACCGGAAGAAATAAGTTACGAAAAAATAAAATTGGTGGCAGCGAAGGTGCGGAGAGGAAAATAAAAATGTTTGATGTTCCAAATTGGAATATCAAATAAGAATAACAAAGAAGAAAATAATTTTTGTAATTTATGCAAAAAAGCAAAGATTTAAGACTTGTGCCATTTGAGCTGATTGTCCGCCAGATTTATTTTATAAGAGACAAAAAAGTGATGTTTGATAGGGACTTGGCTGATCTTTACGGAGTGGAAACAAGAATACTAAACAGGGCTGTCAGGCGGAATATAAAGAGGTTTCCTGAAGATTTCATGTTCCAATTATCGAGAGAAGAGTTGGAAATTTGGATATCCCAATTTGGGATATCCAAAAAGGAAAAGAAAGGATTGAGGAAAGCGCCTCTGGTTTTTACGGAACAAGGCGTGTCGATGCTCTCAGCTGTTCTTAATAGTGAAACCGCTATTGAAGTCAGCATCCAAATCGTGAGAATTTTCGTGAAATTGCGGGAAATTCTGGCGACTCATAAAGAGTTGCGCGATAAGGTGGAAAAAATGGAGAGAAAATATGATGACCAGTTCAGAATGATTTTCAAAGTTATCGCTCAATTAATGAAAGAAGACGCGGCGCCAAAAAGGAAAATCGGATTTTAGAGCCGATTCAGGTTTGATTTTCGAAAGGCGGGAAACGGCAAACTTTACTTCGGCTTGGATTGGGGATAGGATGAAGGTATGGGAGTTAGTCTTGGATATTATGAAAATAACGCGACCGAAACCCAGTCAGCTGATGCCGGAAAGCGCCGAAAAAGTTTTTGACGGCGTGCTTTTTGATATTTATCAATGGAAACAAAAGATGTTTGACGGCAGTTTTGAAATTTTTGAAAAAGCCAAAAAGACGGATACGGTAAACATTATTCCCGTAAAAGACGGCAAAATCGTCCTAACCGATCAGGACCAGCCCGGGATGGAATCATTCATCAGTGTTCCGGGCGGGCGGATCGACGCAGGAGAAACTCCGCTCGAAGCGGCCAAGCGGGAGCTTTTAGAGGAGACCGGTCTGGCGTCGGAAAGGATCACTCTCTGGTTTTCTTATCAGCCGTTTAATAAGATCGATTGGGCGGTCTACAATTTCATTGCCTATGATTGTCAAAAAATAAGGGAGCAGAATTTGGATAATGGCGAGAAGATAAGTTTGATGAGTATGCCGTTTGACGAATTTGTGAAGATTTCAATCCAAGATAATTTCAGAAACACCGAAATTTCTCTCAAATTTTTCCAGGCGCTTTACAATGGAGGAATGGAAAAATTGAGGAAAATGTTTTTGGGATAATTTTTTTAAAAAATATATATGAATATCTTTATCGCCTATCGATTTTCCGGAAGCGACAAGCGGGAACTGCGGAATCTGTTGGAAAAGGTGTCCGAGTCGATCGAGAAATATGGACACAGCACGTTCATCCATTTTCGGGATGTGGAGAATTGGAAGGAAATTGAGCTCGAGCCTGGCAAAGTGCTTGAGCGTGTATTTCTGGAAATCGGAAAAAGCGACGCCGTGCTGGCGCTGGTCACCAGCACGGAAAAAAGCGAAGGGATGCTTTTGGAAGTCGGCTGCGCCAAAGGCAAGGGCAAAAAATTGATTCTGGCGATCAAGGTCGGCGCGGAAGCGCCTTTGCTCAAGAAATTGGCGGACGTGGTCGTGGAGTTCGACACGGTCGAGCGGCTGGTGGAAATGATACCGGAAAATATTTAAAAAATAAAAAAATAATTCAAATATTTTATGTCCAAAAAAAACATCCCCGAAGAAAATAATTTGGTCGAAAGCATCCAAGGTTTAATCAAGGAAATTAAGTATTATAATTCTTACTGGCAAAATCTTGTTCGCGGGGTGCTGTTTGGCATCGGGTCGGCTATCGGGGCGTCTATCATCGCGGCGATTGTTGTCGGTTTTTTGGCTCGGGCGATTCATACTTTGAAGGATGTTCCTGGGTTGCTAAAGTGAAAAAAAGAGGGAGACTTGACAAAACCCTTGCAAACATTAAGAAAACCCTTATAATGTATGGAGTAGGGGATAATAATAATTAAAAAAACGAAAATGGCGAAGATGACAAAGTCTCAGCTTATGTCGGCTCTCTCGGACAAGACCGGCATGGCCAAGAAGGACGTGGTGAGTTTCATGGATACGCTGACGGAAATGGCGTACTCGGAAGTGAAGAAAAACGGCGAATTCGTTTTGCCCGGTTTTGGCAAGATGGTGAAAGTGCGCCGCAAAGCCAGAGCAGGTGTCAATCCGGCGACCGGCGAAAAAATCCAAATCGCCGCCAAGACTGTCGCCAAGTTCCGCTTGGCGAAAGCCGCCAAAGAAGCGGTCATGTAGTCTTCTTTTGCGCTAGAATGGCAAACCGCCCCGTTTAAGGGGCGGTTTTTTCATATCCGGATAAGATGCTATAATTAATTAAGAAAGAGGGATAAAAAATTAAAAATAAATTTTTTTATGGAAGAAGACATCCGTCAAAAATTGGAGACGCAGGAAAAGAAACTGAATGATATTTACAAATCCATCGAAAAAATGCGGAAATATTTCTTATGGACGCTGATTGTCACGGTCGGAACGATCCTTTTGCCGCTGATCGCCCTGGCTTTTGTCCTGCCGTGGTTCGTGAATATCATTACTTCAGCTTACAATATCCAATAGTTGGGAAATATTCAAGGTATAAGCTGTATCAAAGAAATGCGACGCGTGCCCGGCGCGCGTTTTTTTGGTATACTGGCGAGTATGAAGAAAGAAAAAGAGATTTTCATTGGAGGGGATACAATCAAATACGAACTTCGGAAGAACCGGCGTTCTCGTTATATGCGCCTTTCTGTTTTGCCGGACGCGAGCATAAGAGTAACGATTCCTTGGCGGTCAGATGAAACGGCGGCGGAGAAGTTTCTGTTGGAAAAAGCCGAGTGGCTTTTGGAAAAGCTGGCAATTTTCAAAAATAAAAAAATCTCCGTCCTGCCGCTGGCCACTCGGGCGGATTATTTGAAAAATAAAGAGCTGGCCCGCTCCATTGCCGAGCAAAAGCTTCGCTATTTCAATACTTTTTATAATTTTTCCTGGAACCGAATCGCAATCAGGAACCAGAAAACCCGCTGGGGCAGTTGTTCCAAAAACGGGAATCTCAATTTCAGCTACCGGATAATTTATCTTGGCGAAAAGATGTGCGACTATATTATCGTCCACGAACTTTGCCATTTAGGGCAGTTCAACCATTCCAAAAACTTCTGGGCACTGGTGGAGCAAACCGTGCCGGATTACAAAAAGATACGGAAGGAAATTAAGAAACTTTAAAACTAAGAAATTCAAGAATCAGAAGATTCTTATTTGGCTGTTGGGGGCGATGGCTTTTATTTTCTCTCCCAAGCCGTCCGCCCGGCTGACGCGGTATGGTGTTTCAATCTTTTTTCCGCCGAGGGCGAGATAGATTTTCAAATCGCCCGGCTGGCAAGCATCGAAAAATTGGGAAAGGCTTTGCAGGATTTCTTTGGAAGCGCCGTGAGGGAAAGTGATGAGGAGTTTTGTGGAAGGATTTTCGGCGGCCCTCTCCTGTCCGGAGTACCGGACATCCTCCCCCTGGGGGGGAGGAATATCTGGAGCAGGCTGTTTGTAAGTGCCGTTTTTCTTTTGGGTTTCCAGGATTCTTTTGAAATTGGCGAGCTCTTCGTCGGTGACGAGCTTGGCGCTGTCGGCCAGAAGTTTCATCTCACCATCTTTGTCGGAGAGTCGACCGGTGGCGATAATTACTTTCTCTTCTTCCCAGATCGAGCCGCTCATCTCAAGGAGTTTCGGGAAAACCAGAATTTCCATGGCGCCACTGGGGTCTTCAATGGCCGCGAAAAGCATCGTCTTTTGGCTTTTGAGATAGATCTTTTTTATTTTTGTGATCACGCCGCCGATGGTTACGGTCTGTCCGTTCATGTCTGGCGTAATGTTTTTGATAGGAAGCGCCATCTGCTCAAAATAGTCCCGGTAAGCGTTGGCCGGGTGGTCGGAGATGTAGAGTCCCAGCAGTTCTTTTTCCCAGGCCAGGCGCTCTTTGGAAGAAGCTTCGATGCTGGCAGAGAGCGTGATTTCGGGAAGTTTCATGTCATTCTCGCCAAAAAGGCTGATCTGCGAAGAATTTTGGAGCTTTTCAAAATTTTTGCTGTGAGAGAGGATGTTGTCGATGGAAGCCAAAAGGGCATTTCGTTCGGCGAAAGCATCAAACGCGCCGACTTTGGCCAGCGCTTCCAGGGATTTTTTGTTGAGATCCTTGTGGCGCACCCTTTCGATGAATCCCGTGAGTGTCTGGAATTTCCCGCCGCGTTTTCTTTCTTCCACGATTTCATGCGCGACAGTGTGGCCGACGTTTTTGACGGCGTTCAACCCGAAGCGGATTTTTTCGGCTTTAGTTTCCGGATCGACAATGACAGCGAATTCCTCAAAACTTTCATTGACGTCCGGCGGCAAAACTTCAATGCCCATTTCTTGGCACTCGGCCACTTCGATGGCTACGCGGTCGATGTTGTCTTGATCGGAGGTGAGGAGAGCCGCCATAAATTCGGCCGGATAGTGGGCCTTGAGATAAGCGGTTTGATAGCCGATAAGACCATAGCACGCCGCATGCGATCGGTTGAAGCCATAACCGGCAAACGGCTCGATGAAAGCGAAAACTTTTTCGCCGATCTCACGCCCTGTACCTTGAATCGCACAGGCATCGATAAATTTTTTCTTTTGCTCGGCGACGAGGGCGAATATTTTTTTCCCCATCGCTTTCCGAAGGACGTCCGCTTCACCCAAGCTGAAGCCGGCCAAGGCAGTCGCGATCTGCATGACCTGTTCCTGATAGACAGCTACGCCGTAGGTTTTTTCCAAGATGGGTTTCAGTTTCGGATGGAGATAACGGACTTGGCGCTCGCCATGTTTTCCGGCGATAAAGTCCGGAATCCAATCCATGGGACCCGGCCGATAGAGGGCGCCCATAGCGATGACGTCTTCAATGTGAGTCGGCATAAGCTGTTTCAAATATCTTTTCATGCCGGAACTTTCAAATTGGAAGACGCCGGTCGTTTTGGCTTTCTGGAAGAGGGCGTAAGTCTCGGGATCGTCCAGCGGGATATCATTGATGTCGATTTCAATCTCTTTCGTTTTTCGGGCGATTCTTTGACAATTTTGGATGACGGTCAGGTTCTTGAGTCCCAAAAAATCCATCTTGAGAAGTCCGATTTTCTCAATGAAGCTTGATTTGGTGGAAGAGGAATATTGCGTTACCGCGCCCGAGTCTTTGCCGATGATCTTTTGGAGCGGACTGTATTCCACTACTGGTTCCTTGGTGATGACCACTCCGCAAGCGTGCATTGAGGCATGGCGGGCGACGCCTTCCAGGCGCGCCGCCGAGTCGATGAGTTTTTTCCCGCCTGGATCATTTTTGTAAACGTCGGAGAATTCTTTGACATTCTCCAGTGCCTGCGGGATGGAAGAAAACATTGGAATGAGTTTGGCGGTCCGGTCGCAAAAATCATACGGTAAACCCAAGGCCCGGCCGGCGTCGCGGATGGCGGCCCGGGCGGCCATGGTTCCAAAAGTAATAATTTGGGCCACGTGGTCGTCGCCGTATTTTTGCCGGACATAACCCAGCACTTCGTCTCTCCGGTCATCAGCAAAATCCATGTCAACATCCGGCATGGAGATGCGTTCGGGATTTAAAAATCTTTCAAAGAGAAGATCATATTTGATCGGGTCGATGTTGGTGATGCCGATGAGATAGCTCACCAGACTCCCGGCGGCCGAGCCGCGGCCCGGGCCCACCACGATGCCGTTGACTTTCGCCCAGTTGACGAAATCTTGAACGATCAAGAAATAGGACGGAAAGCCGGTCTTTTCGATGACGCCGAGTTCATAGTCCATCCGATCGCGGTATACTTGGTCAGGGTTGTCGCCGAATTTCTTTTGGAGTCCATCCTCGGTCATTTTCCGCAGGAAGGTAACATCGGTGAAGCCTGCCGGCACTTCGTAGTGGGGAAGCTGGGTTTCGCCCAATTTGATTTCGACGTTGCACTTCTTTACGATTTCCTGAGTGTTGCTGATCGCTTCGGGATAATCCTTGAAATGCTCGGCCATTTCTTCGGGGCTTTTGAGGTAAAGTTCAAAATCCATCAAGTTCATCCGATTGGCTTCGTCGACTTTTCGGTTGGTCTGGATGCAAAGCAGAATGTCCTGGATGACATTGTCTTCTTTTTTGATGTAGTGGATGTCATTGGTGGCCACGAGCGGAATGTTATGTTTTCGGGAAATTTTGACCAGGGCATCGTTGGCAACCTGTTGGTTGGGAAATTTGGGATGGTGCTGGATCTCAAGATAGAAATCGCCTTTGCCGAAAATATCTTGGTATTCCAGTGCCAACCGTTCGGCTTTTTCCATGTCGCCGGCAATTGCCGCGGTCGGCACTTCGCCCTGGGCGCAGGCGGATAGTCCGATTAAACCCCCGGAATATTTCCGCAGGAGTTCCCGATTGATGCGGGGCTTGTAGTAGAACCCGTCGAGATGCGCGAAAGAAATCAACTTCATCAAATTTTTGTAGCCGGTTTCGTTTTTAGCCAGAAGGATCAGATGAAAACGCGTTTTGTCCTCGGTTGTGTTGTTGCGACTCTTATAATCGCCGGCCGTCAGATACATTTCGCAACCAATGATGGGCTTTATCCCTCTTTCTTTGGCTTTGATGAAAAACTCCACCCCGCCATAGAGCACGCCGTGATCGGTGATGGCGAGAGATTCCATTCCCAGTTCCTTGGCGCGATCCAAAATATCGTCGATCTTGGCGAGGCCATCGAGGAGGGAATAGTGGGTGTGGACGTGGAGATGGGTGAATTTCATAAAATTGTAAATTGTAAATTGATAATTAAGGACAAAATAAAAACCATTATCTGATGAATATGGTCGATTAAAATTAGCAAATAATTATTTTTCATATAGTCCGTATCCTCTTTCCCCGGATCGCTCCTTGGAGTCGGCAGGATAGTTGTGGATCTATCTTAGCACGAAAGGATATTTGACACAAAAAAGGCGATATGATAATATAGAATCCTTCTGAAATGCTGGGTATTGGACTCGGCATCTCTACCTTTCCCTGTGAATCCGGAGTGTCCCCCCGCTTCGGATTCACAGTCCCATCTTGAAGCGGGACATCGTCTCCTGCTTCTATCAAAAACCTCACAACAAGAAAGTTGTAATTAACTAGTTTTTTAAGAAAACTGTTACGCAATTGTTGTGGGTTTTTATTTTCCCAAAAATAAAAGAGGGCGCGTTGGCCCTCCTAAGCTTTTTCGGCTTTTGTAATAAAATCAAATAATTTACAACCTAGTTTCCGGGTTATGATATAAACCGGCGTGGCACCAAAGATCGGCGTGAATAAAAGCAGAATGATTACAAGCCTATCTAAACGCCAAAGGAATTTCTTTATTGACTTCACTACTACCTCCTTTTCCAAAGAACGATTTAAAAAACAAAAAAATCCGGAGCGCCGGGTTTTTTATTTTTTACTTTCTGCTGATAAATCAATTATACCATAACAAAAAAGATCCAGCTTGGCCGGTCTTCTTTTTTGTTTGAATATTCGTTTTATTTTGATTATATCCAGACTCATTCTTCCATGGTAAGATAAGTCTGGAAGTAATTTCCAAAGAACTAAAAATACATTATCTCGCAAAGTCATGGAGTTGTCAAGAGACTTATTTGAATACGAAAAAAAACTGGCCGGAGAAGGCTATGGTTTTATTATTGGCGTGGACGAAGTGGGGAGAGGGCCGTTGGCCGGACCGGTAGTGGCATGCGCCGTTATGGCCCGGAATTTTCAATTTTCAATTTTCAATTTTCAAACAAATTCCAATGATAAAATTTTCAATGAACAAGACTTTTTTAAAAAAATAAATTTAATCAAGGATTCCAAATTGTTATCGGAAAAGCAGCGGGAAGGCTTGTGCGATTTCATTTTGGAAAATTTTTATGTAGGAGTGGGGATGTGCGACCATGAGACGATTGACCGGATGAATATACTCGAGGCGACGTATTTATCTATGAAGAAAGCGCTGGCTGATTTATCCAGAAATATGCGAGAGGAAGTCGTAACCAGTAAAGATAAAATTTTAGATTTTAGATTTTCGATTTTAGATTTCGGTTCAAAATCGATCATTTTGGTGGATGGGAACAAGGTCATTCCGAATTTTTCAGCCGAACAGCGGGCGGTGGTGGGTGGGGATAAGTTGATAAAAAGCATTTCGGCGGCGTCGATCGTGGCCAAGGTGACGCGGGACCGGATCATGAAAAAAATGCACGCGGCTTATCCGCAATATGATTTCGCGCGCCACAAAGGATACGGAACCAAGGTTCATATGGATGCTCTTAAAAAATACGGTCCGTGCGAGATCCATCGGAAAAGTTTTCGTCCGGTGAGAGAAAGCATGCCGGACAACGCGAATAAAAAAATCCTGGATTAGGGTTGGCAGAAAACGCTTGATTTTAGGGGATATCCGGAGTAGGATAGGATTATGAAGGAGGAGATAAAAAAACTTTTAGAAAAAGCTGTAAATGATCTAAAAAGCCAGGAAAATTGGCCCGCCTTCGCCGATGCTTCGGCGGGCAAGCCGGAAATTGAAGTGGATTATCCTAAAAACGAATCTTTCGGTGATTACACGACCAATGTTGCGATGACGCTGGGGAAGATATTGAAAAAGAATCCACTGAAAGTCGCGGAAGAGATTGTTAGTTTTCTGGGTACGCCGAAAGAATTTTCAAAGATAGAAATAGTGAAACCGGGATATATCAATTTTTATTTATCAAAAAAATATTTGCGAGGAGTGGTCGGGGAGATAAACGAGTTAGGAGAAAAATATGGAAATAATGAAACGGGCAGGGGCGAAAAAGTTCACTTGGATTTTGTCAGTGCTAACCCGACCGGACCGGTGACGCTCGGGAACGGCCGGGGCGGAACGTTGGGCGACGCGATAGCTAACATTCTGCAAAAAAACGGATGCGAAGTTTGGCGTGAATATTACGTCAACGATTTTGGCAATCAGATAAAAGTTTTGGGCCATTCTGTCCTAAAAGACGAAGAAGCGCAATACAAAGGAGATTATATCGATGAAATTTCCGGCCGGATAAAATCAAAAGATCCGTTTGAAGTCGGGCAAGTTGCGGCTAAAATTATTCTCGAAGAAATTATCAAGCCGTCGATGGAAAAGATGGAAATAAATTTTGACGAATATTTTTCCGAAAAATCTTTGCATGTCGGCGGGGAAGTGGAGAAAGCTTTCGCGCTCCTCAAGGAAAAAGATCTGATTTATGAAAAAGATGGCGCGGTTTGGTTCCGGGCGGAGAAATTCGGAGACGAGAAAGACCGGGTGATCAAGAAATCAACCGGGGAAGTTACCTATTTCGGCGGCGATATCGCGTATCATAAAAATAAGTTTGAGCGCGGTTTTTCTCGCGCGATCGATGTTTGGGGCGCGGATCATCATGGGGATGTCAAAAGAGTGCTGGGGGCGGTTTCTGCTTTGGGATACGGCGGGAAATTGGAAATAATCATCACCCAACTGCTTCGCGTGATAAAAGACGGGAAAGAATTCCGAATGTCCAAAAGAAAAGGAACTTATGTTTCTATTGATGATTTGCTTTCCGAGGTCGGTCATGACGCGGTCAGGTTTTTCTTTTTGATGAATTCGCGCGATACGCATATGACATTCGATCTTGATTTGGCCAAGGAGAAATCGGAAAAGAATCCGGTCTTTTACGTCCAGTATGCGCATGCGCGCATATGCTCCATATTAAAGAAATCCGAAATCCGAAATCCGAAATCCGAAACAAATTATAAATCCGAAATTCAAAATCCAAAACTTGAATTGTTGACGCACGAAAAGGAGCTGGGGCTGATCCGGGAGCTCAACAGATTCCCCGAACTGGTAGCGGAAATCGCGAGAACCTATGAAGTTCACAAGTTGCCGTATTATGCCATAAAGCTTGCCGATAAGTTCCATTCGTTCTATAATGAGTTACTCGTTCTGGATCCGAAAAACCCGGAGCTGACAGCCGCTAGACTGGAACTGGTCAAATCTGTTAGAATAGTCTTAGCGGAAACCCTGTGGCTGATCGGAGTCTCATCTCCCGAGCACATGTAAGAAACCTAAGTCGTTTAAGATACTTAAACGTATGCGCATAGGCATAGACGCTAGAACAATTTTAAATCCGGAAAAAGGCGACGCGATCGGGGTGGGGCATTACACCTACCAATTGATCCGCCACCTTTTGGAAATCGACAAAGAGAATGAATATGTTTTGTTCTTTGATTGGCGGGTGCGCGAGAAAGACGTCAAGAAGTTTTCGCGACCGAACGTGAAGATCAAATTCTATCCCTTTTCCGATTACAAGAAATATCTGCCCGGCGCCTACAATGAACTGTTGGGCACGGCCACTTTGGTTCGCGAACATCTGGACGTGGTCCATACCACCTCGGCCATGAGCCGTATCCCGGTGGCCTATCGCGGAAAAACGGTGGTGACGATCCATGATCTAGCGGCTTACAAAGTGCCGGAAGTTTTTCCCAAAATAAAGCGAACCAGGATCCGGACGAGTTTGAGCCTTATGGTCAGCCATGCCAACCGTATCATTGCCGTTTCCGAATCGACCGAAAAAGATATCCGGGAAATTTTCGGCTATCCGGAAAACAACATTAACGTTATTTATAGCGGATTTGACAGAAGACTATTCGAGGAATCGAAAATGTCGCGCGAAAAAGTGCTGGAGAAATACGGCGTCAACAACGGCCGGAAATATATTCTTTTCTTGGGTACGATCGAACCCGTCAAAAACATCACGCGACTTTTTGAGGCTTTCAAACTTTTTGGTGAATCGCGGGCGGATGTCGGGAGCGGGAAGAGCGAATACAAACTGGTAATGGCGGGAAAGAACGGCTGGCTGGCGAGCGAATACAAACAGATTGCCAAAGACCTGGGAATCGCCAAAGATGTAATTTTTACCGGCTACATCATCGGAGACGAGCTAGTGCCGCTTTTCAAGAATGCCGACTTTTTCGTGATGCCGTCGCTTTATGAGGGTTTTGGCATGACGGTGCTAGAGGCTTTCGCCACCGGTACGCCGGTCATCGCTTCCAATGTTTCGTCCGTGCCGGAAGTAGCGGGCGACGCCGCATTTCTGGTCGATCCGCTGAGCACCCAGGAAATTGCTACCGCCATGACCAGGCTCGCCAATGATGAGAATCTGAAGAATGAACTGCGCGAAAAAGGCAAGAAACAACTGGAGAAATTTGATTGGGAAAAGTGCGCCCGGGAAACACTGGAAGTTTACAAATCGCTAAATCGCTAATCGCGAAAGCAGAGCCAATGTTAGCGAATGAATGCGAATGGCGCGCCGGATGTCGAGATATTAATTTTTTTCAGATTATATTAGAAACATGGCACGCGAAGAAAAACGGCACACAATCGAAGTCCATGTGGCCGGTGTCTGCTTTCGGGAAACTATTTCTGACATTGAAGTTCTGATCGTGAAAAGGCGGGAAAATCGGAATCTTTATCCCGGCAAATGGGAATGCGGCGGTGGCCAGGTGCACGCCGGCGAGAATTTTGAAGAAGCGGTCATTCGTCAGATCCGGCAAGAGTTAGGCGTGATTGTGAAAAACGTCTTGGTTTTCGGGACCTATGAAGTGCCGGCACCGGACTTGGCGCAGAAAAAAATTCCGGGTGTCGCCTTTGTTTGCTTTTGGCAAAGATACGTCAATGGCGAGAAGCCTCAGATCGATGAAAAGGAACATTTAGAGTGGAAATGGCAATCGATCAACAAGCTGGCCGAAATCGATTTCATTTCCGGCATAAAACGGAGAATTCGGTTAGCTTGGGAATTTTATACGAAAAACAAAAATATTCTTGGAAAGTAAATCCATCGCGATTATGTTCAAATCCATTCCGTCTCCCGAAGCCAAAAAACTAATCGCGGAAAATGAAGGCAAGGAGAATTTTATAATCTTAGATATCCGGACGCCGCAAGAATTTGCCGGCGGTAGTTTGCCGGACGCCCGAAATCTTGATTTTTACGCCGGCGATTTTGTCCAGAAACTCTCCGAGTTGGGAAAAGAAAATACCTATCTGATTTTTTGCCGGAGCGGCAATCGCTCGAAAGCGGCGCTAGGCATGATGCAGCAGTTGGGTTTCAATGAGGTGTACGAGCTGGACAAAGGGATCATAAGTTATTTATAATAGAACTAAAGACATTTGAGGGACTATCCATCCCAAGGTCGCGAGCAGAAATCCGCAAGGAGAGTAGATCTCGCCGGGCAAGCCCGTAACAGCCGCAATGAGTCATGAAAAACAGGGGGTTTCATGAAAATTAAGGTGGTACCGCGACTATGTTCGCCCTTAACGTGTGTGTTTTGGGCGTTTTTTTATTTCTAATCAGGTACGTAATTAATTACGTAATTAGTTACGTAAATCAAAACTATGGGTTTTAAAAATATCGAGTCGAAAATGGATCTGCCGAAGATGGAGGGGGAAGTTTTGAAATTTTGGGAAGAGAATAAAATTTTTGAAAAATCTATTTCCACGCGAGCGGACAGTCCGCTTTATACTTTTTATGATGGGCCGCCTTTTGCCACCGGATTGCCGCATTATGGACACATCGTGGCTAGCACCATGAAAGACGTCGTGCCGAGATATTGGACAATGAAGGGTTATCGCGTGCCGCGGAAGTGGGGTTGGGATTGTCATGGTCTGCCGATCGAGAACATTGTTGAGAAAGAATTGGGTTTTAAAAGCAAGAAAGACATCGAAGCCATCGGAGTGGAAAAATTCAACGCTCTTTGCCGGTCGAAAGTTCTGGGCTATGTCGAGGAATGGAAAAGAGTCATCAATCGTCTCGGCCGCTGGGCGGATATGGAAAATTCCTACAAGACCATGGACCTGCCTTTCATGGAATCTGTCTGGTGGGTTTTCAAGGAACTTTATGATCGGGGGTTGATTTATGAAGGCTACCGTTCGATGCACATCTGCCCGCGTTGTGAGACGACGCTTTCGCAATCGGAAGTGGCGGAAGGATACAAAATGGTCAAGGATTTGTCGGCGATGGCGAAGTTCGAACTTGTGGAGACGCAAGATCTTGCGTCTCTCCGCGGCGAGGGTAAAACATATGTTCTGGCTTGGACAACGACACCATGGACATTGATCGGCAATGTGGCGCTGGCGATAAAAAAAGATATAAATTATATAATTTTAGAAAAATCAAAAGAAGAAAAAATAATAGTCGGGTATGACATTAAAATTCTCCATAATGTTTTTGGTAAAACTTTTAATGAAACAAGAGATTCACATCCAGACTTAAATGAATTACCTAAATATATTATTTCAGAAAAGGGCGTAGAGTATAAAGTGGTGGGGTCAATATCTGGTGTTGATTTGGTTGGTAAAAAATACAAACCGCTTTTTGATTATTATTCAAAAGATGAAAAATTGAAAAACCGCGAGAACGGCTGGAAGATTTACGCTGGAGATTTTGTGACGACCGAGGAGGGAACGGGCGTGGTGCACATCGCGCCGGCGTTTGGGGAAGACGACATGAACCTGGGCAAAAAATATTCCTTGCCATTTATCCAGCACGTCGGAATGGATGGTGTCATCAAAGATGAAGCCAAAGAATTCGCCGGCCTTCATGTGAAGCCACTGGGAGACACGCAAAGCACGGATGTGGAAATCATAAAATATCTGGCACATCACGATCTTTTGTTCGCCAAAGAAAAATATGAACACCCCTATCCACATTGTTGGCGCTGTGACACGCCGCTCATCAATTACGCCACCACTTCCTGGTTCGTGAATATTTCAAAATTCAAGGAACGGATGATTGAACTGTCGGGTGATATCAACTGGTCGCCTGAGCACATCAAGGACGGACGCTGGGGAAATTGGTTGGACAGCGCCCGCGACTGGTCGATTTCCCGCCAGAGATTTTGGGCGTCGGTCATGCCGATTTGGAAATGCGAAGAATGCCATGAGATTAAAGTCATCGGGTCGGTCAAAGAGCTGGAAAATTTAAGCGGCAAAACGGTTACTGATCTTCATAAAGATGTTGTGGATAAAATCACTTTTGGGTGTAATAAATGTTCTGGTGAAATGAGACGCATTCCGGATGTTTTGGACACGTGGTTTGACAGTGGTTCTATGCCGTACGCTCAATCGCATTATCCATTTGAAAATAAGGAACAATTTGAGGAGGGTTTCCCGGCCGAGTTTATCGCCGAGGGCGTCGACCAGACCCGCGCTTGGTTCTACTATCTCCATGTCATTGCCAGCGCTATCGTCGATTCACGCGCTTTCAATAATGTTGTCGTGAATGGCATCGTTTTGGCCGAAGACGGCAAGAAAATGGCCAAGCGCCTGCAGAATTATCCGGACCCGACTTATATTTTTGATAAATACGGGGCCGATCCTTTGCGCTATTATCTTTTGAGCTCTCCGGTCATGCAGGCGGAAAATTTGAATTTCAAAGAAGCCGACGTGGCGGAGCTCGTGCGCGGAATTTTTAGGATGCTTTGGAATTCATATTCGTTTTTTGTTCTGTACGCGAATATTGACGGATTTATTCCTTCGCGTAGAGACGCGATTAATCGCGTCTCTACCGGAGAGAATCTTTTGGACAAATGGATTATTTCTGAATTACAAATATTGATTAAAGAAGTTAATCGGAATATGGAAAGCTATGAGCTAACGCGGGCGGCGAGACTCTTCCCGCGCTTCATCGACAACCTTTCTAACTGGTATATCCGCCGTTCTCGCCGCCGGTTTTGGAAAAGCGAAAGCGACACTGACAAAAAAGAAGCATATGAAACTTTGCACTATGTCTTGGTGACGCTCGCCAAACTCATGGCGCCGTTCACGCCGTTTATCGCGGAAGAAATATATCGCAATCTGGCATTGCCCTCTCCCCCGGCCCCTCTCCCGAGTACGGGCGAGGGGGGCGTCACTTCGGTGCATCTGGCGGATTTTCCGGTGGCTGATGAAAAGTTGATCGACGAGAAGCTGAATTGTGAAATGGCCGAGGCCAGGAACATTATTACCGAAGCTTTGCAACTGCGCGCCAAGGCGAAGATCAAAGTTCGTCAACCTTTGTCTGAATTATTTATCAATCAGGAGCTACGCAATGAATTTCTGGATATCGTAAAAGAAGAAGTCAACATTAAGAAAGTTACGATTGATAAAATTCTGGAAAATGTTAAGCTTGACACTGAAATCACGGAGGAGCTAAAGCTGGAAGGCGTGGCGCGGGAAATCATCCGGCATATCCAGGAGATGAGAAAAGAAGCCGGCTATCAGGTTGACAATCACATTAAAGTGTGCTACAGTGGTTGGTCGGAAGTGTTTTCTAAATTTGGTGATCTGATTGCCAGAGAAACTCTGGCGGATAGTAAAGTAAGTTCCTTGGACAATCCTGACCTCGAGAAGAAGTTTGTTGTCGAGGGGCGGGAAATAAATATTTCCATCAAAAAGACGTAGAGGAGGTTTTAATGGGAAAATTGATTGAAGTGTCTGATCGTTTTATAAAAGCGGGTAGAAAGTTTGTTAGTCCGGACGGATATGACCTTTGTGTCATATGTGGCTCCAAGACGGAATTTCGTCATAGCACTCCGGTTGACGAAAGGATTGGCTATGGAGAAGCCGGACAACTTTGTCCACAATGCCTGGTTGATTCAATGGAAGGAGGGTGAAATGTATTGGTTATGTGGAGTTGTGATGCTGTTGCTTCTCGGACATTTTCTTGGTTCCGTAACCAGGCATCAGGCAGAGCCTTGCCAGGGGACTTGCGGAAAAATGTACCGGGGCGAGGACCTCTTGGAAGAAGGTCTCTGCTGGAATTGCAGCAGGCAGCAGAAAATATTTAAGCTTTACCGCGCTGCTGTATAAGAAAGGATGTCTTGTGGAAACTGATGGTTTGGCCGGCTGTCGCAGAATTATGACAGCCGGCCTCTTTTTTTCGCGGAGCTTGCGCTAACGGAAAAAATCTGCTATAATGGGTATGTAAGTGGTTGGAAACAGTCGCAAACACCGGGTGAAAAGCCCGGTTTTTTTGTTTTTATGGCCGATGTGAAGCTACGAATAAAAATATGAAGAATAAAACTCTAACTAAATATTCCGTCTGGACAGCCGTCATTCTCGGTCTGTTCTTTGCGGCGACGGGGCCGGTCTGGGCTGATCAGATCACGGTGCCGAACGTGCTTTCGCTCATCAATCAGGACCGCGAAACGCAAGGTTTGCCTGACTTGGTTTTGAATACCAAGCTGACGGCCGCGGCGACTGATCATCTGAATGACATGATTGCCAATCATTATTTCGCCCACAACAATCCCCAAGGTGTCACGCCTTGGCATTGGTTCGACCAGGAAAATTATGATTATCGATACGCCGGCGAGAATCTGGCTATCAATTTCACCGCCGCCGAAGATGAGAATACCGCCTGGATGAATAGTCCTGAACACAAGAAAAATATTTTGAATCCGAATTATGAAGAAACCGGCATCGCGATCGGCGCGGGAACGGTGGATGGACAGACTTCTCTTTTGGCGGTTGAGGAATTCGGCTCGCGAGCTGATTTCGTGCTAATGCCGCAAAGCAAACAAAACACAATGTCCGCGCCGGACAAGAATCTGATAAAAGACGGGGCCAAGATTGCGCCGCAAGTCTTGTCGAGCAAGGACATGAATCTTTCCGATCAAAATTCGGTCGCGGACGGCGCTGGCCAGAACGGAGGAGCTTTGAGTCAAGCGAGAAATGGTTTTCAAAGCAGCCGGATCGATGTCTATGCTCTGGCGCTCGCCGGCGTGGAGTTGATTTTTATGTTCGCGCTTTCTCTTTTGCCGCTGGCGTTCATCGCGGTGGCGTTCGATAAAATTATCTTCCTCTGGGAAACCGGAGAGCCGGCCAAGGAAACCTTGCCGGCAATCTAGCTTGTCCCTTACCCTTCGGACTTTCAAATACTGGAGTTCGGACGGTAGGGGATAAAAACAAAAACCAATACCAATATCAAAAAAGTCCCAAGTGAAAACTTGAGACTCAAAAAACAAAAAACAAAGATAAGAAATCCTTATCTTTCCCTTAACTAAAAGTTAAGCCAATTAATCAACAATCCCGTTCGGCGGGATTTTTGATTGGAAAATATTTTTAAGGATAAAAAGCCCGGCCGCCGAAAGATTCGACAAGCCGGGCGATTGTTCGCGCGGAGGTGGGTTATTGGTCAGGGGCCGCTTAACATATACGCGGCGCACGCGTCCTGTGTGTATAATTCATACGAAATAGAATACTTTTTTCTAGAATCTTCTACCACCAATAAAATAACCGGCACATTGCTTAAATACTTTTTATTGATGATAGTGTTGCGCGAGAGAACTTTTTCGGAGAAAAAGACTTCTTGCTCGTCGTTGTCGAGCTTGAAAATCATCCCGCTGCTCCTGGGAAAATATAATCTTCCCCAGTCATGTTTTGCAGCTCCGACTTTGTAGATCCTCAATCCCGATTCGACATGAATAAGCGTGTACGTCGGCAACTCTTGGGCGCCGACACGATTGACGATCCCCAACAGCAGAAGTCCGATGATCAAGACGAGCGCCAAAATTAAAATAATCCGCCATGTTTTCCCCAATCCATTCTCGGTTTTTTCTTCGGGCCAGTCCTGGCAATCGTAGCTGCTCATTGTTTCCTCCTCGTTGATAATTTTATTGCAATATTTCCCTCGATTCCACTTCTGATATTTTTAAAAAACAAAAAAAATCAAAAGAGGAATCAGGGTAGTTTTTAAAGGACAACAAAACACCTTAGCATGATTATGCCAATTTGTAAAGAGGCGCGCAAGCGGGGAAAAAACCCGGCTCGCGAAGCAGTGCTTTGCGGCCGGGGATTGGGGGCTAGCGGCAGAATGGGAAGAAAAATTGATATTCGCTTTGCGACACCGTAAAGGAATATGTTTCTCGGCAATCATTCCCCCATGGTGGCGCGATTATTTCCTTCACTTCCTTACCGTTAATCACGGCTCTCATCTTCGGGAAAGACGGGTTGTACGTCTTCAGTAATTCGATCGGAATAAGATTCACTTGCTCGCCGTTTTTAGTGATGGCCAAATCGTTGTTTGTGAAGGATATTTTCCCGGTGAGAACGATTGTACCTGGAGGGTTATTTTCTCCGGCGGCGCGGGCCGGGAGACTGCCGAGCAGGCAGAATCCGAGCAGGGCGCCGCAGAGAACTATCGCGGAAAATCTAATAGGTCCAGGATCTGAATTGTTACGCATAATTTTTCCTCCTTGTGTGATGGTGTTTATAATTTATATAAACTTGTCCCCACTGCCGGCTTCTATATTAGAGCCTGTCTTGAAAGTCCGTTTTCTGCTGCGGCTTTCAAAATTCGGCTGCAAAACTTTCAGAGCTCGTCGTGTTACTCTCCGAATAGCTCTCCTCGCTCTTCAAGTTTTTCGCTCGAATTTTGAAACCCTCGCGACGAAAGTGACTTTCAAGACAGGCTCCTAGAAACCGAAAGCGGAGATGATTTTTGGTTGTAAACAAAAAACCTTTTTCCAGGAGCCTTGTCTTTTATAACGCAAAAATTCGAATTTTATGCCAAATTATCTTTGCCTGTTTGACGCGGCGGGATTTGTCTGATAAGATGAGAAGCAAATTTTAGATCTTTAAATGGAGGGAGATTGAATGAATCAGGAAGATGAGGTCAGATTGAAATTGGTTCATTGTTTGGAACTTAGCCATTATCGCCAGATTTGTAATTATCAACTCGAGGATAATTCCACGCTTGGAGAAGCGGTGGAAAAGTTCGTCGGGAAGCAGGACCTGTCACCTGGGAGTTATTTGTCGGAAGCCGGATTCAGCGATTACGAGGTGAAATGGTTTCTCAAAGCCATGGGGGTCGATGATCCTGAATTTTTAAAAAGATTCCAACCGGTCGCCAAGCCTCCGGTTGTCCGGCCGAAAAAGAAAGTTAAGATTCTCTTGCCCAAGTCCGCCCCTCTGCCGGCTAGGCCAGTCATATCGTTAAAGCCGGAAGAATATGCGCCGGAAATAGTTGCCGCTTCGGAAAGGATCCTGGCAATATTGCACAAGACCTAATCCTTCCGCCGCCGCGTTCCGGCCAACCCCGCACTCGAAAGTGCGGGGATTTTTTTATGGCATATTTTTCCGCTTTGTCAAGCCAAAACGGTGGATAAGTTTTGTTGACAATCTCTGACAGTCTGCCATAATGGACTCAAGAATCAAAAAACAATTGCATATAGGGGACAATGATCCGCGCCGGGAGATGATAGATTTTTCTGAATCGCCTGGTTGCCCATGTACGCGCGGGGAGTCGAATGGCAAAACCGACCTGAACCTTTGACGCATTTTTTGCGTTGGTGTGTTCCGGCCGGTTTTTTGTTTGTTCGGGGAAAAAAAGTCAAAATAAATCAATAACAAAAAGACGGCAAAGGAGAGCCGTCAAAAATACGGGTGAAAAAATTATTCTTTCTGTCCGAAAGGAATGGTTTCTTTTTAGAAGGCCGATTACGGTTCGCTATTTATTTTTAATGGTGAGCGGTAATCGGTTTTTTCATTTGTCTACGGGGAAATGGAATTGCCCCCTCGCCCATACTCGGGAGGGGGTTGGGGAGAGGGATCGGAGTTGCGGAGTTGCCCTCTCTGTCACGAGTACGCGACATCTCCCCCGAGTACGGGGGAGAGGGATGAGGAATAATTTAATTTGTTAGGTCGATGGCGCGGGCTGCCTAAGTGCCAGGAATTATCCCGCTGGATTTTTCTCGAAGGAGGTTTCCGGAAAAATCTTGGGGGACAATAATAATTAATCAATTAAACAAATAATCAAAGAAAAATTATGAAAACAATTATAAAGAGTTTGGTGCTCGTCATGGCCGTAGCGGCGGTGGCGGGAGGTGCGACTTACGCGTATTTTTCCGCCAGTGCAACATCGACTGGAAATACTTTTTCAACCGGTACGCTAAAAATTTCGATTGACGGCAATGATTGCACTCATCACAACCCGGGTTTTTTTGGCGGCGTGATGTATAACCATGATTGGGACGATTGTCATGGAAGTGCCAAAATCGATGTCAACAACGCGCAGCCCGGCAACTGTGAAACCGGAAAGATTACGGTTAAAAATACCGGAAGTCTAACAGCGAGAGACTTAACGATTGCTCCAAGCAAAGACAATGGCGCTTTGTGCGATGCTCTAAACATTACAACGGATAATAGTTTGTCGGGCGTAACTATCGCTCCCGATAAATCACAAGATGTTTCAGTTAGGGTTTGTTTGCCTAATGACGGGACAGACCAAAGCACGCTTCAAGGAAAAACTTGTTCATTTAGTCTGAATGTTGGCGCCAAGGCTTATGATAATGACAACACTGGCACTCACTAATCGTTGGTAGTCCAATCTCTCTTTGTTACGTAATTAGTTACGTAATTAGTTACGTAATTAATTACGTACATCATTACGTAACAAGCGGAGCGAGGAAACTCTTGAAGCCCGAGTTCGCAAAAAAATCAGGTCGAGGTCCAAGCCGCCTAAAGGCTACTAATCAACATAAAAAATTAAAATTAAAAATCTATGAAAATGAGAATTATTAAAAGCCTGGTGGTTATCACAGCCGCGGTGGTTGTGGCCAGCGGCGCGACTTACGCTTCATTCAGCGCGCAAGCCACTGCCAGTGGGACATTTGAATCAGGATATGTGAATTTAAGCCTCTCAACCGGTCAGGGCAGTTCAAGCCCATTTACTATCAGTAATATCTATCCTGGCTGGAGTCAGACGGTTAACTATACTGTCGAAAATACGGGGAATTTGAAAGGGTATTTGACATTTAATTCGCTTAATGTGACGGATAACCGGCAAGGCACCGACCCTAACAACTCTGCGAGTCATGGATATTTGTCGACGGTACTTATGGTTCATAGCATATCAATCAATAACGGCAATTCAATTATCGTTGATCAGCCTCTGGTGAACTTTAGAAGCGCTGATTTGAGCAGCTACACATCGCCGGAATTAGATCCAAATAGTACGCAATCTATAGCAATAACCCTGGACCTTCCAAACGGTACTGGAAATCAATTTCAATATGCAAGTGTCACGGGGAGTCTTAATGTGACATTGAATGCGTATACTAATCAAACTGACGGTACGAACAATAGTCAGTACTAGTTTCCTCTTAGATCGCATCTCACGAAGGTGCGGTCGATAGAGAAAGTTAAATGCTGTCTGAACCACTGATTCGCACATGATTAAAATGATTCCACTGAATAATAATTTGTTTAATTAAAAAAAATGATAGGAGAAAATAATTTTATGCCCGCGGCGGAAAATCCGGAAGAAAAGAAGAAAGTTTATAAGGTCAGAAAAATTTGTTCTGTTTGCGGCAAGGGTCTTGGCGAAATGGAAAGCGCCATAGATATGCCCAGCCATGGCCTGTGTCCGGAATGCGCCAAGATAGAAAGAGAGAAGATGTTAGAAGCGGTCAGAAAATCAATGGAAAAATAATCACAAAATCATATGCTAGGAAAAATTTTCAAAATCATCGTCAACACTATCCTCGGGCTTTTAATTGTCTTGGGTCTCTTTGTTATTTTCTCGTTCATGCCGTTCCCGGGGAACTATAAAATTTTTGTGGTGGAATCCGGTTCGATGGAACCAACCATCAAAACCGGGAGCCTTATTTTCGTGAAACCGGAAGCCGACTATTTTGTCGGCAACATCATCACCCGCACCACTTCGGATCCTAAAGTGACCATCACTCACCGGATCGTCAGTAAAAAAGAAGTCAACAAGCAGGAAATTTTCGACACCAAAGGCGACGCCAACAACGCGCCGGACGGAGCTAACTTTCCCAAAAGCAACATCATCGGCAAAGAATTGGTGCATCTTCCGTGGATCGGCTATCCGGTGGGATACGCCAAAACCACGCCGGGGCTGATTCTTCTCATCATTGTGCCGGCGGTCATCATTATTTATGACGAGTTGAACAAGATCAAAGAAGAGATCAGTGTGATGATGGAGAGGAAGAAGAAAGGGAAGGAGAAAAAAGAGGAGAAGCCGGAAGAATAATTTTCAATTTTCAATTTTCAATTTTCAAACAATTTCCAATGACTAAATTTTCAATTTTAAAAAGAATATTCAGGATCGGGGCGGCCGTGTTTGTGGCGTACGCCGCTCTGAATGTTGGCCGGGTGGTCGGGACGAATGCCTATTTCACCGCCACGGCCAAGACGGACGGGGTTTTGGTTTCGGCTGGATGGTGGGTGAAGCCGGCAATCAAGTTTGACGCGCCCAAGGGCGGCGAAACGTGGCAAGTCGGCTCAACGCAAAATCTGAAATGGAAAGTTCAGCCGAGCGATCCGGACGCGACCATCAAAGATTTGAAATTGGAATATTCCTGCGACAACAAGGATTCCAAGACGATTGAAGAATATTCCGACGGTAACGCGCCAGACCATTACGCTTGGACCGTACCGAACGATTATATTTCCGATCACTGCAAAATAAAAATCACGGCCACCGATTCGCATGATCTGACCGCTTCCGCCGAGAGCGATAAGTTTTCCATTTCTTGGATGGTGGCGCTGAATGAAATTATGCCCAAACCGGCCATTGGCAGTGAGTGGGTGGAATTTTATAATTTGGGCGGCCAAGAGGTGGATATGCGCGACTGGAAAATTTCCGAACTGTCTTCTTCCGGCAATGAAAATAAATATAAAATATCCAGCCTGGATGTTTACGCGGGACCGAGCGATTATAAGATCCAGCCGGGCGATTTTCTGGCAGTCAAATTTTCCGGGTCAAAATTGAATGATTCGGGCGACACGGTGACGCTTTATGATCCGGACGGGAACATGATCGACTCGCATAAATATTCCGCTTCCGATGTGCGCCAAGGAAAATCGATCGCCCGCGTGCCGGACGGGACCGGAGATTGGATCGATCCGATACCGACGCCCGGCGCGAAAAACACGAAGAAGAATAGTGATCGGTTCATGCGGCATTATTATCGGGACGCTTGCTTTGACAAAAAAGGCGATCCGCAGTGCGCGGAAGATTTTCTGAAGAACTTGGGGCTTTGGATAGATAAGATGCCGGACAAAACGGACGACGCAAGCAATAATACATCAGATCATTCCGACGCCAACACGCCGCCCGAAGCACCTGAAAATGGCGGAATCAGCCAAGACAATCCGCCAGCCGGCGATGGTGCGCCCGACGGATACCACCGCGGGCAGTGGAAGGCGGATGGTAATGGTGCGAACCAGTCGGAAAATGGATGGCAGAGCCGCCAGCGAACCGGAACCCAAACGGGATCGCACGCTTGGACTGCCGGCCAGCACTTTCAGCGGACGTTTGACAGCGCGTCGGCGGGGAATTAGTTAACAGCATTGCAGCGTTGCCCTCTCTGTCACGAGTACGTGACATCTCCCCCGAGTACGGGGGAGAGGGATGGGGAAAAAAATCAGATAGGAATATGAAGAAACTGATTTTACTTTTAATATTTTTCGGCGCCATTATCTTGGCGCCGCGGGTCTTGGCCGCGACGACGAGCGACGGCGCTTTTTCGTTGAACTACGCCAGTCCGCTTTTTGATGTTCAAAACGCCGCGCCGGGCGGGGAATACGCCGCGCCGATCACGGTTACTAATAATAGCAATGACACCCAAGACCTTCAACTACAACTCAACATCACGGCTGATCCGAAAACGTTGGCCGATTCTTTGGATCTTTCAGTTGCGGACGGAAATGGCAATTGTCTTTGGGGCTGCGGCAATGACCAGAAAATTTCGGCGCTGGATAATTCGGAAATCACTTTTTCCAACATTCCCGGCGGGGCGACCAAAAATTATGAATTGGTTTTGCTTTTCAGTTCCGAAGCTGGCAATGATTTGCAGAACGCGACAATGGCGTTTGATCTGGCGCTTGGTTTTCCCGGCAGTGTTCCGTCCGGCCCGTCGCATCATTCCAGCCATCATTCCAGCGACAACGACCATAATTCCGGCCCTCATGCTTCCACGACGCATGTGCTGGGCGCGGCGATCGGACTCGGATCAAACGCCGGGCCGACTGGAAAACCGCTGGTGCTGGGCGGGACAGTCAATGAGAATCCGACGGATAATAATAGCGGCAACAGCGATGGAAACGTCGCTCACGCTGCTGGACCCGGTGAGATTCAAGGCGTGTCAGTTTCCCAATGTCATGGCTGGCCGGAGTGGGCGTGGGTTTTGGCTTTGATAATATTTTTCCTGATTTTTTCTGAGGATCTGCGGCGGAAATATAAAAAAGAAAAAGTCGGCTGGAAATCACCGCTCCTTTGGATCGTTACCGCCATCGCGTTCTGGTATATCTTTGACGTCTGCCAGGCGGCGCGCTGGTTTTTGTACTGCGTAATTATTTTTGGTATTTTGGGTTACTCCGCTTATCTCGAAGCCATCCGGCGACGGATGAAACTCGAAAATCCCGGCGTCGAATCGGAGCCGGATCCGTTTTTGGAAGACAAAGAATAACTCACCCGCGCCCTCTCTGCCACGAGTACGAGGGAGAGGGATAATAAAATTGACTTCTAGACTGGGTTCAAGAATTAATTGCAATTTTTCTATCTGTAATTAGTTGATAAAACTTTTCTGAGGGAGTGTAAAAATCCAGTGTTTTTCTGGGACGACTATTGAGTCGCCTTTCTGCTTCTCTGATGTCTGCAATGCCGAT